>DATEII010000148.1:0-5187 GCA_035279135.1 Steroidobacteraceae bacterium | reverse complement strand
TCGAGATGGAAATCGTGCAGCGCGCGCACGTTCGGCCGCGACGGATAACTGAACGACAGATGCTCGAAGGTGATCTGTCCCTGCTGCGCGGGATTCAGCGCCACGGGGTTCGCGGGAATCTTCAGCGAAGGCCGCGAGCTCAGCAGCTCCACGGTGCGCTCCATGGCGCCCGAGGCGCGCTGCAGCTCGCCCCACATCTCGGACAGCGCCGCCACCGACGTGCCCATGAAAATCGCGTAGCTCAGGAATTTCGCCAGGTCGCCGCCGGTCATCGTGCCATGCAGGACGGCGCGCGCGCCGAGCCACAACACCAGCGTGACCGCGGAGAACGTCGTCATGATGGCGGCGGCGATCAGCCAGGCGCGCACACGCGTGCGTTTGACCGCGGTGTCGAAGCTCTGCTCCACCATGTCGTCGTAACGGCGGCCATGCAGCTCTTCGAGCGTGAAGGCCTGCACGGTCTGGATGGCATTCAGCGTCTCGCCGGCAAGGCCGGACGTGTCGGCGATGCGGTCCTGCGAATCGCGCGACAGGCGCCGCACGCGCCGGCCGAACAGCAGCATGGGCGCGAGCACGGTCGGGATCAGCGCGAAGATGATCAGCGCCAGCTTGAGACTGGTCAGCAGCAGCAGCACCAGCGAGCCGATGAACGACACGCTCGACCGCAGCAGGATCGAAAGGCCGATGCCCGAGAGCGACTGGATCAGCGTCGTGTCGGTAGTCAGGCGCGAGAGCACCTCGCCGGTCTTGGTGACCTCGAAGAACGCCGGATCCATGCGGATCACGCGCGCGTACACGGCGCTGCGCAGGTCGGCGACCACGCGCTCGCCTATCCAGTTGACCAGGTACATGCGCAACGACGCGAATGCCGCGAACACCGCGGCCGCCACCAGCAGCAACAGGAAATACCGGTCGATGGCCGCGGCGCTGGATGCCGTGAAGCCCTTGTCGATGACGTTCTTGAGGGCCTGCGGCAGCGCGAGCATCGCGGCGGCCGCGATCATGAGCGCGACCAGCGCGATCAGCATGCGGCCGCGGTAAGGCGCGAGGAACGGCAGCAGCGCGCGCAGCGGGCGCAGCGAGCTCGCCTTCGGTCGCTCAGTCTCTCGTGGCGTGTTCACGGAACTTGAGCCTGCCCAAGTTCAGTTCCCACCACATGCGGAAGTCGCTGGCGAGGCTGTAGAAAGGATGACGGAAGGTTGCAGGACGGTTGTGCTCGAACAGGAAGTGTCCGACCCACGCAAAGCTGTAGCCGCAGGCCAAGGCTCCTAACAACCACCAGAGCTCGCCGGTGGCCACGAGCGCCAGCAGGCACGACACCGAGCCCCAGGTGCCGATGTAGTGCAGCACGCGCGACACCGGGTGGCGATGCTCGCTCAGGTAGAAAGGATAGAACTCCGCCAGGCTGCGAAAGCCCGAATCCTTTGGGCTGCTGAAGTGTGAATCCATTGGCGCGCATCATCCGGTACTTTGCAGGCCTTCGGCAATGCCCGCGGTACAGGCCAGCAGCGCCTCGAACAGGTCGCGGTCCTGGCGGCCCGTTTCCCTCCAACGCCTTAGTAGATCGACTTGAAGCAGATTGATGGGATCCACGTAGGGATTCCGCAGCTCGATGCCGCGCTGCAGGGTCGGATCCCGGTCCAGCAGCGCAGTAGTTTGTTTGATTTCAAGGACCTGCTGGCGAACCAGCTCGAACTCCTCACGCACGCGGGCGCCGTAGGCGCGGAAGCGCGGTTCGGCCAGCGCCTCGTAGGCCGCGGCAATCTCGAGATCGGCGCGCGCCAGCGAAGCCTCGAGATCGTCGACCAGCGTGCAGAAGAAGGTCCAGTCGTTGTAGGCCGACCGCGCGATGCCGATGCCGAGCTCGTCGATGGCGGTCTTGAGGCCGAGCCCCGCGCCGAACCACGCCGGCAGCATGTGACGCGACTGGGTCCACGCGAACACCCACGGCACGGCGCGCAGCGCATCGAAACCTTCCCGGCCGGGCCGCACGGCGGGGCGCGATCCGATCTGCATGCGCGCGATCACGTCGATGGGCGTCACCGCCTGGAACCAGTTGTAGAACTCGCGATCCGCATGCACGAAACGGCGGTAATGCTGGCGGCTGACCGTCGCAAGGCGCGCGGCGAACTGCTGCTGCTCCGGGCTCGGCGTATTGCCCTGTGCGGCGCCGCCGATCTCGGTGAGCAACGCGTTGAACGCGCGCTCCAGCGTGCGCATGGCGATGGGCCGCAACCCATATCCCTGGTTGATGACCTCGCCCTGCTCCGTGAGACGCAGCACGCCATTGACCGTACCCTCGGGTGCGGTTCGCACCAGCGAATCCACGCGGCCGCCGCCGCGCGCGATGCTGCCGCCGCGGGCATGAAAGATGACGTGTTGCTCGTTGGCCGCGGCCAGCGCGGCCGAGAGCTCGGCCTGGGCGCGGTACGCCGCATGCCGCGAGGCGCAGATGCCGCCTTCCTTGCTGGCGTCCGAGTAGCCGATCACGGCGCATTGCGTGCGGCCGCGCGCATCGAGATGCCGCCGGTAGAGCGGATCGCCTAACAAGGTGCGCATGACGTTGCCGCACTGCTCGAGCGCCTCGCAATGCTCGAACAGCGGCGCGATGTCCACGGCCACCTCGCCCGAGGTGCGGTCGTAGGCTTCGGCCCAGCGCGCCAGCAGCAGCGGCGCGAGCACGTCGTCGGCGCCCTGCGTGCCGCTCACCACGTAGTAGCCGATGGCGTCGCGGCCGTAACGGTGGCGCGCCTGCAGGATGGCTTCGAACACGCCGAGCGTGCGTTTGCCGAGGGCGTCGAGCTCCACCTTGAAGCCGGTGTCGCGCTCGATGGCCTGGACCAGGAGATCATGGCGCTCCGCCGGCGTGCGCACCATCCACTGCGGATCGTCGAGACCCTGGCAGATCACGCGATGGTGGATCTCGGCCTGCTGGCGCAGGTCGAGCGTGGCCAGGTGGAAGCCGAAAGTCTCCACGCGCCGGATCAGGCGCTGCACGTTGCCCCAGCCCGCATGGAAACCGCGGTTGGCACGCAGCGAGCTCGCGATGAGTTTGAGGTCGCGCAGGAACTGCTGCGGGCTTTCGTAGGCGTTCGGTCGGCCGTCGTAGGTGAGCCGCAGGCGCTCGCCGACCTGCCCGAGGAACACCCGATAGGGCATGCGGTCGTGGCGCATGGGCGTGATGCCCTGCGCGCCCGGGATCAGTGTGGCGTACAGCTCGATGCGCTGCGTGAGCTCGGGCACCACGGCGCTGCGGCTCGCGCTCTGCGACAGCAGCTGCGCCAGCGTCTGGCACTCGCTGAAGTACGCGTTGATGATGACCTGCTGCTGGCGCGCGAGCGTCTCGCGGATGGTCTTGGCGTGCACGTCGGGGTTGCCGTCCATGTCGCCGCCCACCCAGGTGCCGAACCGCACGATGTTGGGTAGTTCGATCGAGTCGGGATGCACGCCGAACAGTTTGCCCAGCGCCTCGGCGAGCTCGTCGTAGAACGCGGGCAGGATGCGGTAGAGGATCTCCGCGAGATAGAACACCACGTGTTCGCGCTCGTCGGCCACCGTGAGCCGTTCGCGCGGGTGGTCCTCGGTCTGCCACGCGGTGGTGATCTCGGTGCGGACCTTGCTCCAGTTCTGGCGCAGCTCCGACGGCGTGAGCGTGGGATCGAGCCGGTCGAGCAGCAGGCCGGCGATGCGCTGGTTCTTGCGCAGCATCGTGCGGCGCGCGCTCTCGGTGGGATGCGCCGTGAACACGGGCTCGATGCGGATCTTCTTGAGCAGCTCGAGGATTTCGGCGAGCCCGAGGCCACTCGCCTTGAGCGCGATCAGCGCCGCCTCGACGCCGCCCGGCTGGGCGCGTTCGCTGGCCTCGATGAAGTAGCCGCGGCGGCGCCGGATGCGATGCACTTTCTCGGCGAGGTTGACCGCGCGGAACCACATCGAGAACGCACGCGCGAGATCCCGGGCCACCTGCGGCGCACGGCCGCGCAACTGTACCGACAGTTCCGCCGCCGCTTCCTTGTCGCCGGCTCGACGGCGGATCGACAGGCGGCGATCCTTCTCGACCAGGTCGAACAACGCGTCGCCGCCCTGCTCCTTGAGTACGTCGCCGACGAGGGCGCCGAGCACGTGCACGTCGTCGCGCAACGCGGAGTGTTTGGCCGGGAACTGGATATCATCGCGTTTCACGGAAGCGCGGCATTCTACTGGACGCGGGGAGAGAGATGGGAGTCGAAGGCAGGACATTGGCGCGCCCGGGCATGGGCATGTTCTACGTGGCAGGCGCTGCCATCCTGTTCGCCAGCAAGGGGCTGTTCAGCAAGGCGCTGTACCAGCGCGGCGTCGGATTCGAACTATTGGTGACGGTACGCGCGCTGCTGGCGATGCCGCTGTTCATCTGGTTCGCCTTCCGGACCCGCGGCGGGACGGCGGCCGGGAGCCCGATACCCTGGAAGGCCTGCGCCGGCGCGGCGGTCGCGGGCATCACCTGCTACTACGTCGGCGCCATGGTGGACTTCTGGGCGCTGGAGCTCATCGACGCGTCGATCGAGCGCGTGCTGCTGTTCAGCTACCCGGCGCTGGTGGTGCTGATCAGTTCGTTCATGCGCCGCGCCGCGCCGGAGCGGCGCGTGGTGCTGGCCATGGCGGTCACCTACGTCGGCATCTTCTTCGCGATGGGCGGTGTCGACATGACCGAGCTGCGCGCCAACCTGTTCGGTGCCAGCCTGGTACTGATCGCGGCGCTGACCACGGCTATCTACTTCCTGATCGGCGAACGTTTCGTGCACGAGCTCGGCAGCACGCGTTTCGCGGCCATCGGCATGAGCTCCTCCGCGGTCGTGCTGGCACTGCACTTCGCGTTGTTCCGTTCGTTCGACGAGGTGCGTGCGCTGGATGCGCACAGCTGGGTGCTGCTGGTGATCCTCGGCATCGCCTGCATGTTCCTGCCCGGGCTCATGCAGGCCGAGGGTGTGCGGCGCGTGGGTGCGCAGCGTGCGGCGATCGGTAGCACGGTGGGGCCGCCAACCACCATCGCGCTGGCGGCGCTGTTTCTCGGTGAACGGTTGAATGGCTGGCAGCTGATGGGGAGCGCGATGATCGTGGTCAGCGTGCTGGTGTTGTCGGTGCCGGGCGGGGGTTCTCGTGGTTACGCACGCCCGACGCCGGATTCGACCGCGGGCAGCGCGTAACCAC
>DATEII010000147.1:0-16732 GCA_035279135.1 Steroidobacteraceae bacterium | reverse complement strand
AACGACGACAACTACGCTCTGGCTGCCTAGTCGCAGCTGACCCCGTGACCAGCTGGTGCCTATGCCACTGAAACACGGGTCGCGCTCATAGGATCGCGGTTCCGTGTGCTACGGGCGGAACCGTTAAGAGTCACCGCAGCTGGCCGGACGTCTTCCCTGCTCTTCGGGTAGCGGACGGTGAGAAAACAAAGAAGCAGCTACGTACGTAGATCCTCACGTCTAGTGCTTGCGGACGCGAGTTCAATTCTCGCCGGCTCCACCAATACGAGGCTCCCCGAACGCTTCGGGGAGCCGATGAAACGGCGGCAAACGTTCCTTGTTGGTGCCGCGGTCGCCATCCACCGGGTTCCGGCGCGCTCGCTCTTGTTGTTGTGGCGCGTGCCGATCACCGTGGCGACCCCGGACTCGAATACTTGCTTGGAACGCCTGCCGCGGGCTGCACGCTACGCGTCGCGACCTTACGGAAGACTAACGGCCCGGATGGCCGTCATAGGTCGTCAATACGCCGTAGAGCTCGGGCCGGCGATCCCGGAACACGAACCAGTTGTTGCGCAGCTCCGCGGTGCGCTCGAGGTCGAACTTCGCGGTGATCACCGCCTCGTTTTCCTCGTCGGCCTCGGCCACTTTCGCACCCGTGGGATCGGCGATGAAGCTCGAACCGTAGAAGCGGATGTACAACTGGTCGGGATCCTGCAACGCGCGCTCCGTGCCGATGCGGTTCGAGACGATCACGGGCGTGAGGTTGGCGGCGGCGTGCCCCTGCTGCGTGCGTTGCCAGTGATCGCGTGAATTCACGGGCAACGCCGGCGGCGGCTCGCTGCCGATGGCCGTCGGGAAGAACAACAGTTCCGCGCCCATGAGCACCATCGAACGCGCGGTCTCCGGGAACCACTGGTCCCAGCAGATGCCCACGCCGATGCGCGCGAACTTCGTATCCCAGACCTTGAAGCCCGTGTCGCCCGGGCTGAAGTAGTTCTTCTCCTGGTAGCCGGGCCCGTTCGGGATGTGCGCCTTGCGGTACACGCCGAGGTTGGTGCCATCGGCATCGAGGATCGCGATGGAGTTGAAGTAAGAGTTGTTGGCCTTTTCGAAGAAGCTGATCGGCAGCACCACGCCCAGCTCGCGCGCGATGGGCGCGAAGTGCCTGATCGCGCGGTTGTCGGCCACCGTGGTCGCGGCACGCAGATGGCGCGAGTCCTGCTCGATGCAGAAATACGGCGTCTCGAACAGCTCCTGGATCAGGATGATCTGCGCGCCGCGCTTCGCGGCCTCGCGCACCAGCCGTTCGGCGGTCGCAATGTTTCGATCGATGTCCCAGCTGCAGGCGAACTGCATGGCGGCCACCATGACTTCGCGCTTCGGTCGCGTGAGATGAGCTGGCTGATTCATGCGAATACCTTGCCGGGGTTGAGGATGCCCTTCGGATCGAGCGCCTGCTTGAGCAGCCGCATGGTGGCGATTTCGGCGGGCGTGCGCGACAACGGTAGATAGGCCCGCTTCTCCAGGCCGATACCGTGTTCGGCGGACACCGAGCCGCCGATCGCAGCCAGCGGCCGGTACACGATGGCTTCGACCTTGGCGCGCGTGGCCGCGTCGTCACCCGCGGCCACGACGATGTGCAGGTTCCCGTCTGCCATGTGTCCGAACACGAAGCAGCGGTTTTCACCGGCCAGCGCCCGCACGCCCCCGCTGACCTCCTGCACGTAGGCCTTCATGGTCTCGATCGGGAGACTCACGTCGAAGGTGAGCAACGGCGCGATGTTCTGCACCTCCCAAACATCTTCGCGGATGGCCCAGATGGCGCGCCGCTCGTTCTCGGTGCTCGCGATGACCACGTCGCTGACCTCGCCCGCCTCGAGCGCCTCGCCGAGCACGGACTCGAGCCGCGCGCGGTCGTGCTCGGGGTCTCCGCCCAGCGCCTCGGCGATCACGTAAAAAGGCGCGCCGCGTGCCAATGGCGCAGAGTTCCCGGCCGCCGGCAAGGTGTTGTAGTCGTAGTAGTTGCCCCACAGCGCCTCGAAGGCCGCGAGTTGCCCGCCGAGGCCGGAGTCCAGGCGCCCTAACAAGTCCACCATGGCGTCGAACGTCGGCAACGAGGCCAGCAGCGTCTCCTGGCTGCGCGTGCGCGAGACCAGGCGCAGTTCCGCCCGCGTCACCACGCCGAGCGTGCCCTCGCTGCCGATGAACAGTTGCTTGAGGTCATACCCGGCATTGTTCTTGAGCATGCGGTTCATGGATGTCAGAACCGTGCCATCCGCGAGTACCGCCTCGATGCCGAGCACGAGGTTGCGCATCATTCCGTAGCGGAGCACGCGCAGGCCCCCGGCGTTGGTCGAGATGTTGCCCCCGACCGTGGCGCTGTCACGCGCGCCGAGATCCAGCGGGAACACCATGCCGTGTTCCTCGGCCTCCCGCTGCACGCGACCGAGCTGCACACCGGCCTGCGCGCGCAGGCTGCGGCCCGCCACGTCCACGCGCTCGATGGCATTCATGGCTTCCAGCGACAACACGACCTCGCCCTGGCCCGCGTCCGCGCCCTGCACGAGACCGGTGAGCCCGCCATGCGTCACGACCGCTTGGCCGCGTGAATGGCACAGCCCGAGGATCGCCGATACCTGCCCGGTGCTGCGCGGGCGCACCAGTAGTTCGGACTCGACACGGCCATGGAACAGCGCGGCTCCGCGTTCGCGCACCGCGGCGCCTTCGAGCAGGCCCTGCTCGCCCACTATGGCAGCAAGATCCGCGCGGAGACTGGAAACTGGTTTGATGCTGGCCTGCGACATGCGGCCGTAAGGTAGCGCCTCCGGCGAACCGCTGCCAGAACGGCAGCGGTCCACGCGGCGCGTCATGATCATTGCAGGGTCGGCTTGTCCTTGGCGTCCTCGTCGTTCACCGGGAACAGCGCCTGGTCGAGCGCGTGAACGTAGGTGGCCACGTTCACGGTGCCCGGCACCAGCACGCGTCCGCCGAACAGCAGGTTCGGCACGGTACGCACGCCGAAGCCGCGCAGCCGCTCTTCGCTGCCCGCGAGAGCCGCATCACCTTCACGGGTATCGCGGAAGGTCTGCAAGGTCTTCTCGCTGAGCCCCGCTTCGGCGCCGAGCTCGGTCAGCACGTTCAGGTCGCCGATGTTCGCGCCCCGCTCGAAGTAGGCCCGGAAGATCGCCGCGGCGACATTGGCGTGGCGACCCTCGTCGACCGCCAGCTGGACGAGGCGGTGCGCCTCGGCAGTGCTCGGCAGACTGCCGAGCTTCTCGAAATGAAAGTCGAGTCCGAGCTCGCGGCCGGCCTCGGTCAGGCTCTTCTCCGCGAACGGCACGCTGATGCCGGCAGGCAATCTTTCCGCAAGGTACTCGTGAAAGCTGCGCGGGTTGGTGGTTGCCGCCTTGGGCGCCATGCGGAACGGGTGCCAGCGCAGGCGGGTTTCGACATCACCCTCGAGATTGCCGAGCGCGCGAGTCAGCTGGACCATGCCCAGCCACGACCACGGGCAGGTGAAGTCGGCAACGAGATCGATGTCGAGCGTACGTCGCACGTCAGTCAGCGGTCGAATGAGAGTGTTCGTGTTCATGCGGGATATGTAGGTGCGCCGCCCCCTCCTTCAACCCATGGCATTCAAGCGGGTTTGCGCGTCGCCTCCAGGTTGGCCTTGACCTGCTCGGTGATGCGGATCGCGGTCTCGAGTGCGCGCAGCCCATCTTCTCCTGACACGATGGGCCGGCGGTCGTTCCGTATGCATTCGAGAAACGACTCGATTTCACTCTTCAGGGCATCCCCCTGCTCCAGATTCGCTTCCTCGATGCTGACAGGCAGCTGTCCGGGTGCCGGTGCCGCATCGCGCTTGCGGATCAGCGTCAGAATCTTCTGCTGCAAGTCGAGTGAAATGTAGGCGGCGTCTTCGAAGATCCTCAGCTTGCGTTCAGTTTTGAGACTGACGCGGCTGGCGGTCGTGTTCGCGACGCAACCGTTGACGAAGCGGATTCGCGCGTTGGCGATGTCGATCTCGCCCGAGAAGACCGGGCTGCCGATGGCGTCGATGCTCTCGATCTCACTACCCGCGAGCGACTGCACCAGGTCGATGTCATGGATCATGAGATCGAGCACGACATTCACATCCGTGCCGCGCTCCTTGTATGGCGCCAGGCGATGACATTCCATGAAACGCGGCGAGTGCAGGTGCGGCTCCGCGGCCAGGATGGCGGCATTGAATCGTTCGAGGTGGCCCACCTGGAGGATGCGACCCATCCGGGCTGCCCGCGAGATCAGCGAGCGCGCCTGTGCCGGTGTCTCGGTGATGGGCTTTTCCACCAGCACGTGGGCGCCCGCCGCCAGGAATGCATCGGCAATCTCGAAGTGCGCCGGCGTGGGCGTCACCACGCTCACGGCGTCCACCTGGCCGAGCAATTCGCGATAGTCCGCGAGCGGCCGGCTGTGCACCTCGGCAGCCACGGCATTGCGCACCTCTTCGCGCCCATCCACCACCGCGACCAGCTCACATCCCGGGATCTGAGCGTATTTCTGCGCGTGGAAGCGCCCGAGGTAACCAACGCCTACAACTGCCGCCTTGATTTTGTTCATGCGCTATTATGCGCGCGCTTTCCCGCCGGCCGGCGGGACTACGGGGGCCCGGACAAAACTTGTTCACCTGGTTCGAGCGAGCACGCGACTACTACTTCTCGCTGTCGCGTCCAAAATTCGAAGCGATGACCTTCGGCCTCGCGTTGCTCGTGGGCCTGCTCGTAATGCCCGCGCTCGTCTATCTCGCGGGAAGATACACGCTCGGCGCATATGCCCACGGCACCGTGCAGGAGACCCATGGCGTCTTCTCGTTGTTCTACGACTTCTTCAAGGGCCTCGTGGAACCCCGGCCGAGCTGCTGGATCGTGCTGCTCGGTCCGTTTTTCTTCCTGAGCTTCGCGCGGCTCTGCCGACTCATTCTTCGCAAGGTATAAGTAAAACGAGCGCCCGCGAAACGTGAAGTCGTTCACGATTTCTTCGCGGCGAGCGAAGCCCTGATCGCAAATATGTGACGCATTTCGGCGACACTGGCTCCGGGGAGCAAACGATCACGGGGAAGAAGAAGAAATGAGCGAGTACTACCTCGCGGACCAGCAAGCCGAAGAACGTGCCCGGCAACGCGAGCTCGAGAAACACAAGGAAAAGGCACCGGCCAAGAGCCAGGACGTGAAGATCACCTTGTTAGGTGACTTCCTGTTTCCGACCAGTGAGGCCCAGGGCTGCGACCCGTACAACAGCCAGCAGGGCAAAACCCCGATAGAAGCCTGGCGGCACCGACGCGAACGGCGCTGACCGCTGCCGACGAGCCGGGGACACGCGCCGGCCATGGGACCTTGGTCCCTCGATGCGAAAGGGCTTCTCCTCGGGGCGGCCCCGGCGGCGGGGCTCAGTTCGGCGCTCGCCCGGAACCAACCCGCACCGGCGCCGCTCGAAGTGGAATGCCCCGGCCCGTCACTTCTTCGGCCAGTACGTCCACAGGGCGACGGTCAGCATCAATACGAGGACCGCATGGGCCGCGTAGCGCCAGCCCCGGCGCCTCAATTCCCCGTAGAAGCTGGTAGATGCGATTGTCGCGAGGACCACGGACAGCAGGCATGCCCATCGAAGCGGCCCACGCTCGTCTGCCAGACGTTCGGCATATTCGGGTAACAGCAGGAAAACCACCGCTGTCAGCAATAAAGCGACCGCGATGGAGACTGTCGAACCCATCACGATTCCAAGGAGAACGACCAGTGGGCGCATGGAATGACCAAAGTTTGGGGAGATGCCACTTGAAGCAGGCCACTAGGCGGCCTTAGTGTTGAATTGTACGGACCCTTTTCCCGCCTCGAGACACGTCGCAGCATGAATTCATCGCTCACCCGCTCTTCCCGCTGGCTCGCCCCCTCCATGTTGGCCGCCCTGCTGGTCCTCACGGGGTCAGCCCAGGCTCCCGCCAACACCCAGCTGCCGGCCGGTTCGGTCGTGCCGAGCGAGCGCCACAAGCAAGTGGCCCGCAAGGTCGGCTCGATGCTGGAGGGCATGCACTACAGCGGCGCCAAGCTCGACGATCGCCTCTCGGCCATCGTCTACACGCGTTACCTCGAGAGCATCGACGGCCAGCACTCCAGCCTGCTCGCCTCGGACGTCGCCGAGTTCGACCAGTACCGCATGCGCTTCGACGACATGATTCGCGACGGCAACGTCGATCCGGCCTTCGCGATCTTTGCGCGCTTCCAGCAGCGCAATCGCGAGCGCATCAAGTTCGCCATCTCGCAGCTCGACAAGGAGCCGGATTGGACGCTCAACGAAACCTTCGAGTTCGATCGTGAGAAGGCGCCGTGGGCGGCTTCGCAGGCGGAGCTCGACGACTGGTGGCGCAAGCGCGTGAAGAACGACGCGCTCTCGCTGCTGCTCACCGGCAAGAGCTGGGACGAGGCCACCAAGCTGCTCAAGAAGCGCTACGAGACCACGCTCAAGCGCATCGACCAGGTGAGCGCGGACGACGTGTTCGAGTCCCTGATGAATTCCTACGCGCGCGCCTACGACCCGCACTCGAGCTACTTCTCGCCGCGCAGCTCCGAGGAATACCGCATCCAGATGAGCCTCAACTACGACGGCATCGGCGCGTCGCTGCAGCTCATCGACGACTACGTCACCATCATGAACGTCATCGAAGGCGGTCCTGCGGCCGTCGCTGGCACGCTTTCGGTCAAGGACCGGATCACGGGTGTCGGCCAGGGCAAGGAAGGTCCCGTCACCGACGTGCTCGGCTGGCGCATCGACGACGTGGTGCAGCTCATCCGCGGCCGGGCTGGCACACAGGTGCGCCTGCAGGTGCTGCCCGCCGGTGCCGCGCCTGGCACCGCGGAAAAGACCCTCGAATTCACGCGCAACAAGGTGACGCTGGAAGCGCAGGCAGCGCAGAAAGAGCTGCGCACCATCAAGCGCGGCGACAAGGAATACAAGGTCGGCATCATCAACGTGCCCGCGTTCTACCAGGACGTCGAGGCGCAGAACGCCGGCGACAAGGAATACCGCTCGACCACGCGCGACGTGCGCCGCCTGATCAACGAGCTCAAGGCCGAGAAGATCGACGGCCTGGTGCTCGACTTGCGCGGCAACGGTGGCGGCTATCTACCCGAAGCCACGGCGCTCACCGGCCTGTTCATCGACAAGGGCCCGGTGGTGCAGCTCAAGGTCACCACCGGTGAGCTCGAAGTCCAGGACGACCCGGAATCCGGCGTCGCCTATTCGGGCCCGCTCGCCGTGCTCGTCGACCGCTTCAGCGCCTCGGCCTCGGAGATCTTCGCGGGCGCCCTGCAGGACTATCACCGCGCGACCATCGTCGGCCAGCGCACCTTCGGCAAGGGCACGGTGCAGAACCTGGTGCCGCTCGACCGCTGGTCGCCGCGCCCGGTCAACGGCCAGCTCACGGTCACCATCGGCAAGTTCTACCGGGTGACCGGTGAGAGCACGCAGCATCGGGGCGTCGAACCCGACGTCACGCTGCCGTCGAACATCGACATGGAAGAGTTCGGCGAAAGCGCGCTCGAAGGCGCCCTGCCCTGGGATCGCATCGCCGGCGTGCCGTTCCGCAGCGAAGCCAAGAATGCCCAGCCCAACGTCGCGGTGCTCGCGACCGAAGAGAAGGCGCGCGCCGACAAGGACCCTGACTACCGCTGGCTGGTGGCCGACCTGGCTGCCAACGACGCGGTCCGCAAGCAGACCTCGCTGTCGCTGAACCTGCAGGCCCGCAAGGCCGAGCGCGAGAAGATGGAGAAGGATCGCCTGGCGCGCGAGAACGCGCGCCGTGCCGCGCAGAACCTGCCGGCGCTGAAGACCTCCGAGGAGCTCGCGGACGCCAAATTCCCGGACACCGTGCTCGACCAGGCCACCGAGGTCATGACCGACATGGTCACGGGCGTGCGCCCGTCGCATGGCGGCCCCACGCGCACCGTGCAGGCGGAAAAGAAAAAAGAGGAATGAGCCGAGGCGGCACTGCGCCGCCGACGGCGGACGATCTCAGCGCAGCAGGACCTTGAACAGGTCCCAGGTGTCTTCGGCCAGTACGTTCGGCAGCTTCGCGGCCGTCACACCCTGCGAACCATGCGCGAGCACATCACCCTGGGACACGGCACAGGATTCCGGGATCGGCACGGTTTCGAACTCGCCCAGGTAGGCGGCCGTGCCACGAATCCGCTCACTGCGCTGCGCGACGTCCTGCGTGATACCCCCGCGCTGCCTGAGCAGGCTTCGCGCCTTCACGATGTCGCTCATGATGGATACACAGGCCGCGAGATCACCGTAATGCTCGGTGGGCTCGCGTCTCGACATGGCCGCTCGTGCCGCGGCCACCAGGTTGGTGCGCGACAGCCGCAGGCACAACACCTCGGCGCAGGCGATGGCGGCGATGTTGATCGCGCGCCTGGATTCGACCGAGATGCCCGGGAAATCACCCGCCCCCGCCTTCTCGAGATTTTCACAGCGCGCACGCGCCGCCTGTAGTGCCGCATCGGCGGCCATGACCGCGTCCTGCAATGCGGGCCGGCGTGCCAGCAGCTTGGGTCGCTGCCAGCGATGCCACCACTTGTCGAGCTTCGCGAGCTGCGCGTCGAATGCCGTGAGCTGCTGCCGCGCGGCGACGATGCTGGATTCGGCCTGCCGCAGCTGCTGCTCGGTGTCCTTGCGAAGCTGGAACTGGCGCCGGTTGCCTTCGAGCGCGAACGCCTTGCGCTCGCGCTCCTCCTGCTTCATCGCCAGGTCGTTGACCAGCAGCCCGATGATCTCGCGGCCGTCGTTCCACAACGCGCGCAGGTGATAGAAGACCAGGGTAGATAGTCCGGTGTCGGCCGATTCGAGGCGTTTCTCGAGGGTTTCGACCATTTCCTGCACGCGCGAGGTGGCGCCTTCCTGCTGCTTGAGGCGGTCGCGCAGGCGCTGCACTTCCTGGCCGAGCTCCTCGTGCTGCTTGCGCAGCTCCGCGCGGCTGCGAAACAGCTCGACGACGCGCCCGTCTTCCTCGGGCGCGGTCTTCGCGGCGGTGTTGCCGCCGAGCAGGCCGAGCGATTTGAGCATGGAACCCCAGCGCAGCCGGGGTGGTTAGCTAGGACCTGAACCCGTGGCCGCGATCGATGCAGTACTCCAGCCACTTATTTAGCATCGTGTTCCGGGCCCATCGCTGATCCAGTTCACGCTCCGCCTGCCCGCGCAGCGCCTTGAGTGCCTGGTGATCGTGTTGCGACGCCCATTCCTGGGCCTCGACCAGCCGCGCGTCGTGGTAGATGCGCACCCGCATGTCCGGGTACGTGGCCACGCCCTCGCCGCTGCCTTCGGCTGGCGCGAACAGGTAGGTGAGATCGAGGCTGGTGGTGTACGGCGAGCGCTCGGTGACGCTGAGACGCAGGTCACAATCGTCCGGCACGCGCGACACGCGCGCATCGGGCAGTCGGCGCAAGTCGCCGGCCAGCGACGCCAGGCGCAGGTAGTTGCTCTCGTAGAGCGACATCAGCGCGACGAAGCTGCGGGGCCGCGAGCGCCACGAGACGATTGAAAGTGCGTCACTGATCATCGAGTCCGAATATAGCGGACGAACGCGATCATTCAAGACGCAAATCTCAAGCCAAAGCGGCGTGATCCAGTTCGCGCACCGTCATTTTTTTTCCTCGAACTGAAAAACCTCTTCGAGGTCGCGCCCGAGAGCGCGTGCGAGTCTGAATGCGAGCTCCAGCGACGGTGAATATTTCTCCGCCTCGAGCGCGATGATCGTCTGGCGCGTGACGTCGCACGCCCGTGCGAGGTCGGCCTGCGTCATGTTCGCGCGTTGCTGGCGGAATTCGCGAATGCGATTGCGGACCGCGAATCCGCTCATCCGCGTTCGTGGCGGTAACGCAGCACCGTGTACATGTTCGCCACGAGCGCGCGCGCGATCAGCAGCGCGATGAGCACATTCGCGGCGATCAACGGGCGCAACCACGTGCGGGAATACTCTGGCAGCGCCACCAGCGTGACTACGAGCCAGATGACGAGCAGCGTCATCGCGCCATCGGCGAAGCGCGTCGCGGAGTGCGCGATGCGCAGGTCGCGCTCGTCGTGCTCGACATCGCCGGCATCCTGCTTGCGCAACATCGCGGACACGACGATCCATCCGAAGATGAGCATGCCCACGTTGGTCCACGACGGCCGCGTCGCCGAATTGCGCAGGCGATCGGCATCGATCCCGAGATCGGGCAAGGCCGCGAGCAGGTTCAGCATGTGGACGCTGACGAGGGCCACGAACACGAGCGCGACCCACGCCTGCTTCTCCGCGGGTGCCCACGATTCGGGGAAAACCTCGCCGGTGTGTTTGGCCAGCAGCAGCACGAGCACCCACAACGCCGCGTACAACGACGCGGCGCCGATCGGGCCGAGGTCGATGCCGAGCACCCCGTCACCGCCGAGAAACATGCCAGCCGCGCCTAGCGCGGCCACGGCGAGTACTGCCTGAACGCGGCGTTGGACCTTGGTCATTTGCGCATACCTCCCTGCCCGATGTCCGGTATACCTTACATCCGGCCGGAGACATGTCAAGTATTTTTGACATGCCGGGATACTTATCTATCCGGCGGGGGCGCCCCTGAGGAATGGGCACTGCTCGAGATCCACGTTCCCACCGGACAACACGATGCCGACGCGAGCGGCGGGACCCAGCTTGCGCGCAAGCATCGCCGCGACGGGCACAGCTGAAGAAGGCTCGATCAGCAGCTTGAGGTCCTGGAGGACCACGCGCATCGCGGTAACGATCTCCGCCTCGCTGACCGTGACGACGTCATCGACCAGGCGCCTCAGCAGCTCGAAGTTGCGCACGCCGATGGAGCCGCGCAGTCCATCGGCGATCGTCTGCGGTGCGTTCAATGCGCGGCGCTCACCGCTGCGGAAGGACTGGTAGGCATCGTCCGCCTGCTCTGGCTCGGCACCGATCACGCGAATGGGCCCCGACATGCCCTTGGCTGCGAGCGCCGTTCCCCCGATGAGTCCGCCGCCACCCACGGGCGTGCTGATCACCTCGAGATCGGGCACCTCGGAGAGCAACTCGAGCGCGGCCGTGCCCTGCCCCGCGATGATGCGGGCGTCATCGAATGGATGAACGAGCTCGGCCGGCTCGTGCGCGAGGATCTCCGCCAGCTTGCGCTCGCGGGCCGGCAATCCCGGTTCGCAGAATTCGATGCGCGCGCCGGCCGCCTCGATGGCCGCGATCTTCGTTCGCGAAGAATCGCGCGGCACGATGACGATGGCGCGCATGCCGCGCGCGCGCGCGGCACGTGCCAGCGCATTGCCGTGGTTACCCGAGGAATGCGTGATCACCACGGGCGTACGGGCAGGGTCGAGCTGCAGCAACACGTTCATGGCGCCGCGGTACTTGAACGCGCCTCCGGTCTGCAGGTTTTCGCACTTGAAGAACACCGCGCAGCCCACGCGCGCATCGAAGGCGGCGGAGCGCATGACCGGCGTGCGCACCACGTGCGGGCCGATTCGGCCCGCCGCGGCGACCACGTCGGCAAACGAGGTCACGATTGCTGGTAGGCCGGCGCGAACAGTTGCCGCCGGTAGTACTCGAGCTCGCGGATCGATTCCTGGATGTCGGCGAGGGCCTTGTGCTCGCCCTGCTTGCTGAAGCCCGGAATGATGCCCGGGGCCCAGCGCCGCGCGAGCTCCTTGAGCGTGCTCACGTCGAGGTTGCGGTAGTGGAAGAACTTCTCGAGCGTCGGCATGTGTCGCGCAAGGAAGCGACGGTCCTGGCAGATGCTGTTGCCGCACATCGGCGACGCGTTCGGTTCCACCAGCGCCTTGAGGAACTCCAGGGTCCGGCTCTCGGCCATGGCCATGGTCCACTTGCTGTCCCGCACGCGCGTCAGCAGGCCCGAGGCGCCGTGGGTGCGCTTGTTCCAGTCGTCCATTCCATCCAGCACCGCCTCGGGCTGATGGATCGCAATCACGGGACCCTCGGCAACGATCCTGAGCTGCGAATCCGTCACGATGGTGGCCATTTCGATGATCACGTCGGTGTCGGGCTTGAGACCCGTCATCTCGAGATCTATCCAGATCAGATAGTCGCTGCTCGGCATATGGAATGACGCGATACTACAGGGAATGAACGCCCATCGCGAAGCCGGCGCATTCGATGCCGACGTCATCGCGGCCTACGGACGGCACCTGCTGGTGCGCGATGCGGCCGGGGCGGAGCTGCGCGCACGACCTTCGGGTCGCAAGCTCAGCATCGTGTGCGGCGATCGTGTGCGATGCGAGCCCGATACCAGGCACGATGAATTGCTCATCGTCGAAGTCCTGCCACGACGCACTTTGCTGGCACGTGCCAACCTTCGGGGCGCGAGCGAACCGGTGGTCGCCAACATCACCCAGCTCGTGATCGTCGTCGCGCCGCTGCCGGCGGCGGACTTCTTCATCGTGGACCGCTATCTGTGTGCCGCCACGGCCGCGGGCGTCGCGGGCGTGATCGCGATCAACAAGTCCGACCTCGCCGATGCCCTGGACCCGGACGAGCTCGCGGCCTATTCGAGGGCTGGTTACGCGCACGTGGCCTGCTCGGCGAAAGCCGGCTCGGGACTCGAGCCGCTGAAGCAGGCACTCACCGATGCGATCAGCGTGCTGGTCGGGCAGTCGGGCGTGGGCAAGTCCTCGCTGGTCTCGGCGCTGCTGCCGGACGCCGACGTGGTCACGGGCGATCTCATGCGCGAGGAGGAAGGTCGCCATACCACCACCGCGTCGCGTGCCTATCCGCTGAAATTCGGCGGCACACTCATCGATTCCCCCGGAGTGCGCGATTTCGCGCCGGCCATCGACCAGCTCGACGAACGCACGTTGGGTTTCCCGGAAGTCGCGAGCCTGGCGCCGGGCTGTCGTTTCCTAGATTGCCGGCACATGCAGGAACCCAACTGCGCCGTGATCGCGGCAGTCGATTCGAAAACCTTGCATGCACGCCGCTACGAAAGTTATCGCCGACTGCGGCGCCGCTATGCCGATCTCGTCGAGGCTCGCGGGCCCGCGTCGCGCAACCGACGCAGCTGAGCGCGATCAGACCGAGTGACGCCCGGCGAGCGCGTGGGCCAGCGTTCCGCCATCCACGTACTCGAGCTCGCCGCCGATGGGGATGCCGTGCGCGATGCGGCTCGCCTGGATCTTGCGACCCGCGGCACGCTCGCCGAGGAAATGCGCGGTGGCCTCACCTTCCACCGTGGGATTGGTCGCGAGGATGACTTCGCGCACCTCGCCGGAGTCGAGCAGTGCCTCGAACTCGCGCGCGCCGATCTGATCCGGACCGATGCCGTCGAGTGGCGAGAGATGCCCGTGCAGCACGAAGTAGCGACCGCGATAGCTTCCGGATTGCTCGACGGCAACCACGTCCGCGGGTGACTCGACCACGCACAGCAGCGCGGCGTCGCGCGCGGGTGCGGCGCAGATCGAGCACAGGTCGGCGTCCGTGAGCATGCGGCAGCGCTTGCAACGGCGGATGCTGGAGAGTCCCTCGCTCAGCGCCTGCGCGAGCGTGCGCGCGCCGTCGCGTCCACCCTGCAACAGGTGGAAGGCCATGCGTTGCGCGGTTTTCGGGCCCACGCCCGGCAATGCGCGCAACGCGTCGATGAGCCGGGCCAGCGGTGCGGCGTGCTGCATCGACTGGTTAGAACGGCATCTTGAAGCCGGGCGGCAGGTTCACGCCCGCCATCACCGTCGACATGCGCGCCTGGGACGCGGCGTCCGCCTTGTTGACGGCGTCGTTCACTGCGGCGGCGATCAGGTCTTCGAGCATCTCGCGATCTTCCGAGGCCACGGACGGCTCGATCTGCACGCGCTTCACTTCGTGTTT
Organism: Steroidobacteraceae bacterium; assembly: GCA_035279135.1. Classification (GTDB taxonomy): domain Bacteria; phylum Pseudomonadota; class Gammaproteobacteria; order Steroidobacterales; family Steroidobacteraceae; genus CADEED01. Next base: position 2,874 of record DATEII010000147.1, on the reverse strand, counting down.
GCCGTTCATCGTGACCTTGACCATGCCGCCGCCGGATTCACCGATGACTTCCATGGCGGCAATTTCCTCCTGGGCCTTCTTCATGTTGGCCTGGAGTGCCATCGCCTGTTTCATCATGTTTCCACCACCACGCATCATCGTCTCCTCATTGCTCCGTGGACCGCACCGACTCGGGGTGCAGCGTCGCGCCGAAACGCGCCTTCATGTCTTTAACCGTGGGATCTTCTTCGAGCGCGCGTTTCGCGGCCTCGAGTTTCTCGGCCGAACGCCGTTCCCCATGCTGCGTGGGTGTTTCCACCGGCGGTGCACCGTCGACGAATTCGAGCTTCACCGGCGTGCCCAGGTATTTCGCGAGCGCCTGCACCAGTCTGTCGACCTGCGCCGGCGTACGGGCGACCTTGGGGTCCACCGCCAGTCGCAGGATATTGCCCTGGTGCTCGACCAGCGAGCAGTTGGAGGCGAACTGGCGCGCTGCGCCCGCGATGTCGAGGTCGCCGATCACGCGTGCCCACTGGACCGGATCGATGGGGCCAGCCGAGGCCGGACGCACGATGGCACCGCTGCCCGCCGACGTGGGCGCCACGCGCGGGGCACTGCCTGCCGAGGCCGCCACGCTGCCGCCCGGGCGGAATGCCAGCATGCGCACCAGCGTCATTTCGAACCCGGTGCGCGGGTCGGGTGCCAGCGGCAGATCGCGGCGCCCGAGGATGGCCGTCTGGTAGTAGAGCTGCACGTCTTCGGGGCCCAGCGCGCCGGCGAGCTCCGCCAGCAGCGCCGGGTCGAACAACTCATCGCCATCGTAGTTGGCCACGAGCTGGCGCAACGCGACGCGCGTGAGCAGCGCGCCGAGATCGTCGAGCACCTGCCCATAGTCGGGTGAGAATTCCTCGAGCGCACGCGCGGTGTCGATCAGCTTCTGCGCGTCTCCGGTCGCCAGCGCGCGCGCGATGTGCGCGACGTGATCGCGGTCGATGGTGCCCAGCATGCCGCGTGCGCCCGCCTCGTCGACCTTGCCGCCGCCGAAAGCGATGAGCTGGTCGAGCAGCGACAACGCGTCGCGCATGCTGCCATCCGCGGCCTGCGCCACCAGCCGGATGCCGCCCGCTTCCGCCGGGATCTTTTCCGCGTCGAGCACCTTGGCGAGATGCTCGCCGATCATCGCCACCGGCAAGCGCTTGAGATTGAATTGCAGGCAACGCGACAACACCGTGACCGGCAACTTCTGCGGATCGGTGGTCGCCAGCAGGAACTTCACGTGCGGCGGCGGCTCTTCGAGCGTCTTCAGCAGTGCGTTGAACGAATGCGTCGACAACATGTGCACTTCGTCGACGAGATAGACCTTGTAGCGGCCGCGAGTGGGCGCGTACTGCACGTTCTCGAGCAGCTCGCGCGTGTCGTCGACCTTGGTTCGCGATGCGGCGTCGACTTCGATGAGATCGACGAACCGACCCTCGTCGATTTCCTTGCAGGTGGCGCACACGCCGCAGGGCGTCGCGGTGACACCGGTCTCGCAGTTGAGGCACTTGGCGAGGATGCGCGCGATGGTGGTCTTGCCCACGCCGCGCGTGCCGGTGAACAGGAAGGCGTGGTGTACCCGCCCCTGGGTCAACGCATTGCCGAGCGCCACGCGCACGTGCTCCTGGCCGACGAGTTCGGCGAAGGAACGCGGCCGCCATTTGCGCGCCAGCGCGAGGTAGCTCATATCCACTTCCTGGGAAATTCTTTGGAGGCAGCCCGCACCAGCCGGACTTCGGCGCCCGACATTGTCGCTACCGCTGCTCCCTTCCGGGCCTGACGGGGTTTACAACTAGTCGTCGCGAAGGAGCCGATACGGACTGCCATGGTAAAGAGAGTTGGCGGACAGACAGGGATTCGAACCCTGGAACACCTTTTGGATGTTACTTGCTTTCCAAGCAAGCGCCTTCGACCGCTCGGCCATCTGTCCGGACCCCAAATGCATCCGTGCACCCCCGTTTTAGCGGGGTGCGCATCATATCAACTTCAGTTGTCGAAGCTTCAGGGCTTTGGAGCTTCTGCCGGCTTGGGAGCGGCGGCCTTCTGCGTGGTAAACGGCGGTGGGATGTCCAGGCAGGGTTCGTCCTTGCCGCGGACCCGCTCGGGCGTATTGAGCGGCGGGACTTTGAGGGCATTCCGCGTGTTGGGCGCGTCGAGGCCAGGCGGAGCCTGCAGGGGCGGCATTTCCCGGGAGCCCGCGTAGTCCTTGTTGGTCTGGTTGCAGCTGACCAACTTGCTCTTGAAGCAGCCCGACAGGCCGGTGGCCGCGACCAGGCTGAGGAGGACGATTCCGGCAATTCGCATAGTGCGTGCGACCTTCTCTGGGATCAGGAGTTCAACGCGTGGCCGGCAGGGAGATGCCCGCCGCGAACAACGACTCGGTGACGATGGCATGGAATTCGGCGGAAAGCTCGGTCAGCGGCAGCCGCAATGCGCCCCCCATCAGGCCCATGCGCGCCAGCGCCCACTTCACCGGGATGGGATTGGATTCGACGAACAGGTTCCGATGCAATGCGACCAGGCGCTGGTCGACCAGCGTGGCTCCGGCGCGATCGCCGCGCAATGCTGCCGCGACCATGTCCGCCATCGCGCGTGGCGCGACATTGGCGGTGACGGAAATGACGCCATGCGCGCCGACGCCGATCACCTCGCGCGCCGTCAGGTCGTCGCCGCTCAGGACGCGGAATTCGGCGGCGCAACCGGCCACGAGCTCGCGCACGCGCGCGGCTTCGCCCACCGCTTCCTTGATGCCGACTATCTTCGGCACCCGCGACAGTCGCACGACGGTGGCCGGCAGAAGGTCCACCGCGGTTCGCCCGGGAACGTTGTAGAGCAGCACCGGGACTCGCGAGGACTGCG
>DATEII010000146.1:0-9148 GCA_035279135.1 Steroidobacteraceae bacterium | reverse complement strand
AGGAACAGCAGCAGCGCGTTCGGATCGATGCTGTTGGTAACGGCCGCCCAGCCCAGCACCGGCGGCGCGGCGCCGGCGGCGCCGCCGATCACGATGTTCTGCGAGGTCGCACGCTTGAGCCAGACGGTGTAGATCACGGCGTAACCGATCAGCGAGGCGAAGGTGAGTACCGCGGTCAACGTGTTCACCAGCAACACGAGGATGGCCATCGACAGCAGGCACAACACCGCGGCGAACAGCAGCGCCGCGCGCGGCGAGAGCTTGCCGGTGGGCAGCGGCCGGCGCTTGGTGCGCGACATCTGCGCGTCGATGCGCTCGTCCAGCACGTGGTTGATCACCGCGGCGCTCGCGGCCGCGAGGCCGACACCGAGGTTGCCGAAGACCAGTGCGTCGAGGGGCGGCATGCCCGGCACCGCCAGCAGCGTGCCCACGATGGACGTGAACACGATGAGCATGACGACGCGCGGCTTCGTCAGCTCGTAAAAACTCCGCCAGCGCGCGGGTGCGGCTGCGGCGACGTGGGGGGCGGGGGTGGACATCGCGGGGCCGCGATTCTACCGGTTTACGCGAAGTCGGCCACCGGACGAAGCCTGCGGTTCAGCAGCACCGTGGCGGCCACGAGCAGCGCCGCGCCGGCATTGTGGGCGGCCGCGAGCGGCAGCGGGAAGGCCCGCAGGACCATGAATATGCCAATGGAAAGCTGCAGCACCAGCGCCGCGACTACGGCGACCCCGGCCCAGCGCGCGCCGCGACCCAGCCCGCGCATCGCGCCGAAGGCAGCCAGCAGGAGCAGGACGGTGGCGAGCAAGGCTCCCAGCCGGTGGGTGAAGTGGATGGCCACGCGCGCCGGGTGATCGAGCACGCCACCGGCGTAGTTGATCCCGAGGCCGCGCCACAACACGAAGGCATCTTCGTAGTCCGCCTCCGGCACCCATTGCGCCTGGCATTTCGGGAAGTCGGGACAGGCCACGGCCGCGTAGTTGCTGCTGGTCCAGCCGCCCAGGAACACCTGCAGGCCGAGCGCGGCCAGCGCCAGCGTGGCCCAGAGGCGGGCGCGGGAGCCGTCCTCCATGAGCCGGTTGCCGGTCAGCACGCTGCCGCCGTCGACGGGCTGCCGCTGCGCACGCATGCTCAGCCACAGCCACAGCAGCATCGCGAAGGTAGTTAGCCCACCGATCAGGTGCCCGGTGACGATGAGCGGCTTCAGCAGCCAGGTCACCGTGAGCATGCCGAGGATGCCCTGGAACACGACCAGCGCCAGCAACGCCAGCGCGAAACCCACGCTCACGCCACGCTCGCGCCGCGCGCGGATGGAAAAAGCGGTGATGAGCACGATGACGAGTCCCAGCGTGCTCGCGAAGTAGCGGTGGATCATCTCGACCCAGGCCTTGCGCACGTCGGACGCGGAGGCGTAGTGCTCGGCGCTGCCGGTGGGCGCGATGTGCCCGAAACATCCGGGCCAGTCCGGGCAGCCGAGTCCGGAATTCGACAGACGCGTGTAACCGCCGAGCACCACCACGAACAGGGCCAGCACGGTGCCGAGCAGCGCCAGCCTGCGGATCCAGGTCACTTCTCTCATTCTAGTCAGCCAATGTGCGAGAGCTTGAGCAGCTTCTTGAGGTCGGTCAGCAGATCCTTGCTGGTCTCGGCGGCAGCGTGCCGCATCATCAGGTTGCCGAGCGGGTCCACGATGAACAGCGAACGCGCGCGCTGCTCGGGAAATTGCGCGAGCAGCGGTGCCGCGTCGGCCGCGGATGCATCGAACAGGCGGATGCCCGGCACGTGCTGCTCGAGCGTACCGTCACAGCAATTCGCACTCGCCAGCATGATGATCTGCACGCGCGTCATCTCGTTGTTGAGCGCGAGACGGCTCTGGCGCGCGTAGACCAGGCTCGCGCGGCAGTCGTTGTCGCAGGCACCGTCGCCCACGTAGACGATCGACCACTTGCCCTGCAATGCATCGCTCGCGGCAGGCGCCCCATCCGGCTGGCGCAGGCCGTTCGCGACCAGCGGTCGCGCCGGCGTGATGAGCTCACCCTTGCTCGACGAGCCGGTCGGCCGCCAGGCATTTCCGTAATAAAGCGCGAACGCGATTGCGACCGGCAACAGGAACAACGCCGCGACCAACAACAACGTCCGCCGGCCACGGCGGCGCGAATCTTCCATCAGGACACCTTGCGAAAATTGAGGCCGAAGTAGAGCACGAGCAACACCACGGCAAAACCCCACCACTGGATGGCGTACGAAAAATGGCGGTCGGGCGCGAGGCCTGGTGGCGACCACTGGCGCACGAAGTTGCCCGCACCTTCGGCGCCCGCATCCAGCAACACGATGCGGCGCGAGATCCGCTCGCCGAGCGCGCTCTCGAGCTCCTCGTGCGTGGGGAACGACGTCACCTTGGGCCAGCCATCCTGCGCGGCCGGCGGCGCGCGACCGCTCGCGAGGCCCGCGGAAGGCAACTCGTCGAGCCGTCCGCGGATCGTGGCATCCACCGAGGTCATCGACACATCGGGAAGCCGGTCGCGATAACCACTGAACGGCACCCACCCGCGATCCACGAGAATCCGCCGGCCATCGTTGAGCACGGCGGGCGTCAGCACTTCGTAACCCGGCTGACCGTCGTGCATGCGGTTGTCGAGCAGGAACTGGTGCTCCGGCTCGTAGCGCGCGGGAAAGGCCACGCGGATGTAGCGATCGCTCGTGTCGAAGTTGGGCGGATGAGAAGTGAACGCCGGTTCGGGGGCGTGCTCGAACTGCTCCCAGAGTTGTTGTTTGTCCACGCCGCGATGCCACTGCCAGCGACCCAGGCTCACGAATGCCGCGAGTAGCAGGACGGTCAGCAATGTCATCAGCCAGGAGGGCCGGAACCTGCGAGTCGTGGTGGAAAAGGGGCGTGACATGGGGCGGCGCAGTATAAAGTGGCGCCCCATGGAGCCCATCAAAGTCGTCGTGGTCCTCGTCCTGCTGGCAATTGTTGCCAGCCTCGGGAGCGCGTTGTTCCACCTGTCGCGCGGCAACCGGTCCGAAGAAGACTCCCGCAAGATGGCCCGCGCGCTGACCGTCCGCATCGGCCTGTCCCTGGCCCTGTTCCTGCTGCTGATGGCCGCCTGGTACTTCGGCCTGATCAAGCCCACGGGCACCTGATCACGACATAACTGCGCAGAAATTGCGGCGACTGGGCGCTTTTTGCTTTACGCCGCCCGGCCGCTCCGCTATGTTTCGCCCCCCATGATTCGCAAGGCCCGCAAAGCGACGAAAAAGACCAAGCCCGACGGGGCCTTGGGTTCGCGCGCGTAATAGCTTTACGACAGGAATACCCGAAGGCCCCGCGAGGAAAACCCCGCGGGGCCTTTTCATTTGGAGCAACGCAAAAATGTCATCGACCGCCGAGACCGTACGTAACAAGAAGATTCCCGTCGTCGCCATTGCTGGTGCCACCGGGGCCGTGGGCGTCGAGCTCATGCAGTGCCTCGAGCAGCGCAAATTCCCGCTCGCGGAACTGCGCCTGCTGGCTTCGGCCCGTTCGGTGGGAAAGAAGATGAAGTTCCGCGGCGCGGACGTCGCGGTGCAGGAACTCACCGACGACAGCCTCAAGGGTGTCGACATCGCGCTGTTCTCGGCGGGTGGCGCGCAGTCGAAGCGCTTCGCGCCGGCGGCCGTGAAGGCGGGCGCGGTGGTGGTCGACAACTCCTCCGCGTTCCGCATGGATCCGAACACGCCGCTCGTGGTGCCGGAAATCAACGCCGGTGAGCTCGCGAAGCACAGCGGCATCATCGCGAACCCGAACTGCGTGGCCATCGTGGGTGCCACGCCGCTATGGCCCTTGCACCAGGTCAAGCGCATCAAACGTATCGTGATGTCTACCTACCAGGCCGCGTCGGGCGCCGGTGCCGCCGCGATGGAAGAGCTCAGTGAATCGACCAAGGCCTATCTCGAAGGCCGCGCGTTCACGCCCAAGGTGCTGCCGCATCCGTACGCGTTCAACGTGTTCAGCCACAACACCAAGGTGGACCCCGAGACCGGTTACAACGAGGAAGAGACCAAGGTGATGCAGGAAACCCGCAAGATCTTCGGCGTGCCGGATCTGCGTGTGACCGCTACCTGCGTGCGCGTGCCGGTGTTGCGTGCGCACTGCATCGCGATGAACGTCGAGTTCGAGTCGCCGCTGTCGCCGGCCGAGGCGCGCGCCATCCTCGCGAAGGCGCCCGGCGTGCGCGTGGTCGATGAGCTGGAGCGCAACTACTTCCCCATGCCGGTCGACGCGAGCGGCAAGGACGAAGTGCTGGTCGGACGCATTCGCAAGGATGTGAGCGATCCCACGGGCGCCACTCTTTCGCTTTTCGTGGCTGGCGATCAGCTGCGGAAAGGAGCAGCATTAAATGCTGTTCAGATTGCGGAACGACTTCTCGGGTAGTTCATCAGAAGTTGAGCGTCACTCACGTTGCATTCATAGCGAGGCAGCCGTCATGAAACATGAAATCTCGAAAGGTGATCATGAATTCCGGACGGCGTTCGAAGCGGGCGCGTATGCGCCCGCGGACTTTAACCATCGCGCGCACGTGCGCCTGGCGTACGTCTATCTGGCGACCAACGACGTGGAGCGCGCCACCACGCTGATGCGCCACGCGATCGTGAACTTCCTGCGTCATCACGGCATTGCGCCGACCAAGTACCACGAGACGCTGACGCAGGCCTGGATCCTCGCCGTGTTCCACTTCATGCACCGGACCACCGAGGCCGCGTCGGCCGACGAGTTCATCGAGCGCACGCCAATCCTGCTCGACAGCCGGATCATGATGACGCACTACAGTGCCGAGCGGCTGTTCTCGCAGCACGCCCGCCATGGCTTCGTGCAGCCCGACCTCGACCCGATCCCGCGCCACCACGCCGCCTGAAAAAGGGGGCAGCCCCCGTTTCCAAGCAAAAGGGGTCAGTCCTCCAGGCCATGACGGCATAATGCCGCCGTCATGTCATATCCCTATCTCACCGACGTACTCCACGCCGTCGGTCTGAACATCCCGTTGCCCGTGCCGACCTTCGGCCTGCTGGTCGGCGCCGCCTTCTTCATGGGCATGTGGCTCTCGACCCTCGAAGGCCGACGGCTCATGCCGAACCTTCCGCCGGATCTCATGAGCAACATCTGCGTCGTAGGGTTCCTCTCTGGACTGCTGGGCGCGCGGCTGTTCCACCTGCTCGAGTACCCGCGCGAGTTCCTTGCGCATCCCGCGGCCATGTTGTTCTCGCGCTCCGGCTTCACGATCTTCGGCGGACTCATCGTCGGCATCGCGGTGGCAGCCTGGTACGCGCGGCGCAAGGGCGCACCGCTGGCATTGACCCTCGATGCCTGCGCGCCGGGACTCATGCTCGCGTACGCCATCGGCCGTGTCGGCTGCCAGATCTCCGGCGATGGCGATTGGGGCATCGAGGTGAGCGGCCCGGGGCCGGCCTGGTTGCCCCACTGGCTCTGGGCACAGACCTACGAGAACAACGTCGCAGGCGCGACGATTCCGCTGCCGGGTGTCTATCCCACTCCCATCTACGAAACGCTGATGTCGCTCGTGGCCTTCGCGGTGCTGTGGAAGCTGCGCCGCCACGCGCATGCGCCCGGCTGGTTGTTCGGCGTCTATCTACTGCTGGCGGGCATCGAGCGCTTCGCCATCGAGCCCATCCGCGTGAACAGCACGTACTCGATGTTCGGCATGGAAGTCACCCAGGCGCAGATCATCGCCGTGGCCAGCGTGGTCGCTGGCGTCATCGTGATGTGGTGGCGTCAGAACGCGCGCGATTCGATTTCGGCCGCCGCGAAATAGGCGCGCGTGAAATCGAGCGCGGCCTGCGCATCGAAGGCAGGTGCGCGGCGACGTCGACGAGATAACGCTCCACATCAGCGCGCGTGATCTCGCGCTGATACAGGCCTTCGATCAGCAATCGCTGCCGGACGATTTCCGGCGCGAGGTCTCGCATGGGTGGGAGCACCCGTTATGCCTCGCGCGCCCTCGCCGGCTTTTCCCGGGCTGCTTCGCCCGGCATCGCGAGATCCCGCGCGCTCACCCCGAGCCGTCGCGCTGCGGACAACACGGCCAGCACGGACGCAGTGGCGATGTTCGAGTGACGGCCCGCGCCGTAACGGATGCCGGTCACACCATCGCGCGCGGCTTCGACAATGGCGAGTGCCGACGCATCCGCGCCCGAACGCAGCGCGCGCTCCTCGTAGTTGTCGATGCGGATCGGCAATGCCAGCGCATTCACCGTGGCCGCGATCGGACCCGAGCCGATGCCGCGCAAGACTCGGCGGTGGCCGAGCACGCTCATCTCGATCTCGATGCCCTGCTTGTCACCCTCTTCGAACAGGTGATGCGCGTGGTAGGCCATGTCGAGGTCGGTGGCGAGGTACGTGGTCTCGAACAGCGCCCAGAGCTGCTGCGAGCTCATCTCGGTTTCGGCCGCGTCCATCTCGCGCTGCACCAGCGCGCTGAACTCCACCTGCATGCGCCGCGGCATCACGACCCCGTAGTCGCGCTCGAGAAGATAGGCGATGCCGCCTTTGCCCGACTGGCTGTTGACGCGCACGATGCTGTCGTAGGTGCGGCCGAGATCGGCGGGATCCACCGGGATGTACGGCACTTCCCAGAGGGCGTCCGGTTTCTGCGCGGCGAAGCCCTTCTTGATCGCGTCCTGGTGCGAGCCGGAAAACGCGGTGAACACCAGGTCACCGACATACGGATGACGCGGATGGATCGGCAGGCGCGTGGCGTGCTCGACTTCGCGCGCCACGGCATTGATGTCCGAGAAATCCAGGCCGGGATGGATACCCTGCGAGTAGAAGTTCAGCGCCAGCGTCACCAGGTCGACGTTGCCGGACCGCTCGCCATTGCCGAACAGACAACCTTCGACGCGGTCCGCGCCGGCCAACAGGCCGAGCTCGGCGGCGGCGACGCCGGTGCCGCGATCGTTGTGGGTGTGCAGCGACAGGGCCACGTGCTCACGGCGCTCGAGATGCGTCGACATCCACTCGATCTGGTCGGCGTACACGTTGGGCGTCGCGTTCTCCACCGTGGTCGGCAGGTTGATGATGATGGGGCGGCCAGGACCCGCGTCCCACGCGCGGATGGCCGTGTTGCAGGCCTCGAGTGCCACTGGCAGCTCGGTCATGCTGAAAGTCTCGGGTGAGTACTCGAGTACCCACTCGGTCTCGGGCATCGCGTCGGTCAGCTGCTTGACCAGCGCGACCTGTTTGCGCACCACCTCGATGACCTCGGCCACGCTCAGTCCGAACACGACGCGCCGCCACACGGGCGCGGTCGCGCAATACACGTGCACGATGGCGCGGCGCGCACCCCGCAGGCTCTCGACGGTGCGGCGCACCAGTTCCTCGCGTGCCTGCGTCAACGCCATGATGGTGACGTCGTCGGGGATCAGCTTCTGTTCGATGAGATCGCGGAAGGTCTGGAAGTCGGTTTCGGAGGCGGACGGAAATCCGACCTCGATCTCCTTGATCCCCACGGCGCACAGCGTCCTGAACAGGCGCTTCTTGGTCTCGCGCGTCATGGGCTCGAACAGCGCCTGGTTGCCGTCGCGCAGGTCCGTGCTGCACCACACCGGCACCTTGTTCAGCGTGCGCGAGGGCCACTGGCGGTTGGGCAGGTCGATCTGCGGGAACGGGCGGTACTTTTTCGAAGGGTCCTTCAACATGACTGCAACTCTCGCGAACGGGATGTGACTTCTCCGTGTTCATTCACGGAGGTAGTTTGGCTTCCCGTCTTGTGAGCGCCGACGGGTGGCGCGAGTGTAGTTGCGGCTAGGCCGCAAGAAGCAGCAGCGAAAGGAGCGGCGCCGGCGCGAGTGCGCCGTGGCGGGGGACCATGCCCATCTGCTCGTTTCGGATCATGGGCGGCAACCTACCATGGATGCGGGCGGCCCCGTCAACTGTGGCCGTCAGGAATCTTGTGCCGCTTCCAGCAGGGTCACCATGAGCGCGTTCATGGGCGCCGGGATGCCGTGTTTGCGGCCCAGCCGCACGATGACGCCGTTGCGTGCGTCGTATTCCATGGGCCTGCCGGCCAGTCGGTCGGCATACATGGAGTTGCCCGAATCCCGGGGTGCCTTGCGCGTGCGTTCCACGATCTCGTCGGGAATGTGGTCCTCGAGCTTCGCGCCCTGGGCACGCCCGACCACGACGCATTCGCGCACGATCTCGCGCATCAAGCCGGCGACGCCCTCGTGGTGCGCGATGCCATTCGGCTTGGCGAGCACCGCCGGCACCGCCCCCGCGCTGTTCAGGCACAACTTCTTCCACACCGCGGTGGTGAAGTCGTCCGTCTGTTTCGCATCGAAGTTGGCGTGGGCGAACAGCGCGAGCAATGCCGCGCCGTTCTCTCCGGCCGGCACCACGAGATGTGCCGGGCCCCGCTGCACCGTGCGGCCGGGCGACAGGCGTTCTGCCGGCAGGTCGATCATCACCGGCACGATGCGGGTGTGATCGAAGTGTTTCTTGAAGCGCTCGACGTGCTCGACGCCATTCTGGATGACGGCGAGCCGCGTGCGCGGGCCAGTGGCCTTGGGAAACCACCTGGCCGCGGAGTCGCTGTCATAGGTCTTGGTCGCGGCGAGAATCCAGTCGACCGGCTCGGCCTGCGCTGCATCGACGATGACCTTCGGACGAGCGCGGATCACGCCATTGGGCGTGTCGGTCTCGATGGAATCGAACGCGGTGCGCGCTGCGACCGTGACCTGATGGCGATCGTCCTGGCAGAGCCAGGCGGCGAGAGTGGCGCCGATGGCGCCGGGTCCGACGAGGAGAATGGAAGCCATGCATCGATGATGCCCGCTTCGACGATAGTTGCGGGCAAAAAGAAAGGGCGCCGAAGCGCCCTTCCTCTATCTATCAACGTCCCTGGCTAGATCCAGTAGACGAACACGAACAGTCCCAGCCAGACCACATCGACGAAGTGCCAGTACCAGGCCACTGCCTCGAAGGCGAAGTGGCGCTGCGGCGTGAAGTGGCCGCGGATGCACCGGAACCATATCACCGTCAGCATGATGGCGCCGACCGTCACGTGCAGGCCGTGGAAGCCCGTCAGCATGAAGAATGTGGAGCCGTAGATGCCCGTCGACAGACGCAGGCCGAATTCCTTGTAGGCCTCGCTGT
>DATEII010000145.1:0-11162 GCA_035279135.1 Steroidobacteraceae bacterium | reverse complement strand
CAGCACCTCGAGATGGGCTTCTATTTCTCGCTCTACGAATGGTTCAACCCGCTCTGGGTGCGAAAGGAATACGACACGTACATCCGGCAGCACATGTTCCCGCAGTTCAAGGACCTCGTGACCCGCTATTCACCCTCGGTGATCTTCTCGGACGGCGAATGGGAACTGCCGTCCGAACAATGGCGTGCACCCGAGTTGCTGGCCTGGCTATACAACGACAGCCCCGTGGCGGACAAAGTGGTGGTCAACGACCGCTGGGGCCGCGAAACGCGCCATCATCATGGCGGCTACTACACCACCGAATACGGCGCGGGACTTCCGGGCGCCACGCATCCCTGGGAAGAGAACCGCGGCATCGGTTTTTCGTACGGCTACAACCGCAATGAGAATCTCGATGACTACGCCTCCGGCCCGCGCCTGTTGCTCACGCTGCTGGACACGGTTTCTCGCGGCGGCAACCTGCTGCTCAATGTGGGGCCGACTGCCGACGGCCGCATTCCCGTGGTCATGCAGGAACGGCTCGCGTATCTCGGCCAGTGGCTCGACCGGAACGGTGAGGCCATCTACGGCACGCGCACGTTCCGCGATGGCGCGCAGTGGACCTCCGGCCGGCGACAGGAGGTCGACACCTCGACCAACTACCGCGCGAAGTACGACGTGGAGCAGCTCACGCTGCACCCGGCGCCTGGCGACGCACGCAAGGAAATCCTGTTCACGCGCAAGGGCAGTACGTTGTACGCCATCCTGCCGCTGTATCCGCGCGGGCCGCTCACGCTGCGGGACCTGAAGCTGCCGAAGGACGCGCGCGTCTCACTACTCGGCAGCGCGTACTCCCGCGTGTCGTGGCGGCAGAAGGGCGGGGATGTGGTCATCACCCCGCCATCGATCGCCGATGGCGAGCTGTCGTTCGAAGGCCCGCGCGTGTTCCGGATCGAGAACGTGATCAGAACGGATACGGATGCGGCCCCGTCTGGATCGTCACCCAGCGCAGCTCGGTGAATTCGTCGATCGCCGCTTTGCCGCCGAATCTGCCGTAACCCGACGCCTTGGTGCCGCCGAAGGGCATCTGTCCTTCGTCGTGCACCGTGGGCGCGTTGATGTGGCAGATGCCGGAGCGGATGCGTTTGGCCACGCCGAGCGCGCGTACCACGTCGCGGCCGAATACCGCGGCCGAAAGTCCGTACTCGGTGTCGTTGGCCACGCGCACCGCTTCGTCCACGCCCTTGACGCGCACCACCGGCTTCACGGGGCCGAAGGATTCTTCCGTGTAGATGCGCATGTCCGGCTTCACGCCATCGACCACCGTGGCGCTGACGACGCCGTTCGCGAACTCACCACCCGCCGCGACGCGCGCGCCCTTGGCGATGGCATCCTCGAGCAGCTGCTGGTTGCGAGTCACCGCCTCCGCGGTCACGAGCGCGCCCAGCACCACGTGCCCGCGTGGATCGCCATGCGGCAGCGACTTCGCCTTCTCGGCGAATTTCCTCACGAACTCGTCCGCGACTTTTTCATCGACGACGATGCGCTCTGTCGACATGCAGATCTGGCCCATGTTGGCGAAGCAGCCGAAGGCCGCGGCTTTCACGGCCTCGTCGATGTCGGCATCGTCGAGGATCACGAGCGGCGCCTTGCCGCCGAGCTCGAGCAGTACGGGCTTGAGATGTTTCGCCGCGAGTTCCGCGACGATGCGGCCGACGCGCGTGGAACCGGTGAAGTTCACGCGGCGCGTCGCCGGATGCGAGATCAGCGCCTCGACCACCTTGGGTGCATCGGCCGCCGCATGGGTCACCACGTTGACGACGCCGGGCGGCAGTCCGGCTTCCTTCATGATGGTGCCGATGAGGCTGTGCGTCGCCGGGCACATCTCCGACGCCTTGAGCACCACGGTGTTGCCGCAGGCGAGCGGCATCGCAATCGCTCGCACGCCGAGGATCACGGGCGCATTCCACGGCGCCATGCCCACGACCACACCCGCGGGCTCGCGGATCGCCATGGCGAAGCTGTTGGGCTTGTCCGAGGGAATCACCTCGCCGCTGATCTGCGTGGTCATCGAGGCCGCTTCGCGCATCAGGCTGGCCGCGAAGTGCGCATTGAAATGTCCCCAGGGCCCGATGGCGCCGCATTCGGCGGTCAGCAGCGCGGAGAATTCAGCGCCGCGCGCATCGAGCAAGTCGGCGGCCTTGAGGAGTTTGGCGCGCCGTTCGCTGGGGCCCGTGGCGGACCACGCGGGGAAGGCAGCCGCGGCGGCATCGACCGCGGCGATGGCATCGGCCGCTGAAGCCGCGGCAGCCGTGGTGGCCACGTCGCCCGTGAAAGGATCGCGGCGTTCGAAGGTGCGTCCGGCGGTGGCGGCGCGCTGGCTGTCGCCGATCATGAGATTCACGTGGTTCATGGTGACCTCGGGTGGGGCGTTGTGGCCGCAGATCGTTGCAGGCGCGGGGCGAGGATACTCCGCCGACGGCGAAATGCGGTTCGCCGGTTGACCGTGGGCGCCTGCGCCGCCAGCATTGCGGCCCGGTGTCCGACCTGAATCTACCGAGTGCCGACCAACTGACCGCGCTGCTGGCATGCCCACGCTGCCGCCGCGGACCCGTCGCACCGGCGAGCGGCGGCTGGATCTGCGGGGCCTGCAGCAGCGGTTACCCGGTCATCGGCGAGATCCCCTGGCTGTTTCCCGAACCGCGGCAGGCATTGGCCGAGTGGCGCGCGCGATTCGGCATGCTCAGGCAGTACCTCGGTTCCGAGGCGGCGGCCATGCACGAGGCCGCGGCGCAGGACGTGGGCAAGGCCACGCGCCGGCGGCTCGAACAGGTCGCGGCCGCTTACGAGGACCAGGTGCGGCTGCTCGCCGAGCTGCTCGCGCCGCTGGGGCTCGAGCAGAGCGCCATGCACGAGGCCACGCATCGCGGCGTCGGCACAAAGCTGCCGCTCGAGCAGGGCCTGACTAACTACTATGTGAACGTGCACCGCGATTGGTCGTGGGGCGCTGCCGAGAACGCGGCCGCCGTGGGCGAGGTCGCGGTGGTGCTGGGTGGCGAGCTGCGAGGACTCGGTCACACGCTGGTGCTGGGCGCCGGCGCAGGTCGCCTGGCGTTCGACCTGCACCAGGGCGGCGATGCGCCGCTGACCGTGGCGACGGATTTCAATCCGCTGCTGCTGTTCGTGGCGCGCGAGATGTTCGCGGGACGGTCGCTGGAGCTGTACGAATTCGCGATCGCGCCGCGCAATCTCGAGGACCATGCACCGCTGCGCCGACTGGCCTCACCGGCCGCCACGCGCACGGGCCTCGAGCTTCTTGCCGCGGACGCGTTGCAGGCGCCGTTCGCTGACGGGGTGTTCGATACCGTCGTGACGCCGTGGTTCATCGACATCATCGGCGAGCCGTTCGCGCGCGTGGCCGCGCGCGTGAACCTGCTGCTCAGGCCCGGCGGCCGCTGGATCAACACCGGCTCGATGGCGTTCTCTCGCGCCGCGCACGCGGATCGCATCGGTCTCGAGGAAGCGCTGGAAATGCTGCCCGGCGCGGGCTTCGGCGACGTGTCCGTGCGTGAGAACACACTGCCGTACATGCGCTCGCCGGCCAGCCGCCATTCGCGACTCGAGAGCGTCGTGACCTGGGTGGCACGCAAGTCGGCCACCGTCACCGAGGCGCCGCGCGCACGCGTCGTGCCCGAATGGCTGCTGCAGCCCGATCGTGCCGTGCCGCGCACGCGCGCATTCGAAATGCAGGCCATCTCGAGCCGCGTGCACGCCTTCCTGCTCGCGATGATCAACGGCGAACGCTCCGCGCGCGACATGGCGCGCATGCTCGTGGACCAGCGTCTCATGACCGCCGACGAGGCCGAGTCGCAGGTGATCCTGTTCCTCACCCGGCTGCACGAAGAGAGCGAAACCCAATAATGGGGACATCCCTCATTTCGTTGTAACAATCGGTTCGGTAGATGTGCCCCGACCGCAAGGTCGATTGTTACAACGAAATGAGGAATGTCCCCATTATTCGCCACATTCCGTCCCTGCCTTGCCCTTGAGCCGCCCGGCTGTTTCCCCGATCCGGCGTTGAAATGACCCTCGAGAGCAAAACCGCTCTCGGGCGTCTAACAACTGGAGAGGGCACATGGGCATCTGGAATACCAAGTATCGCAACCCCGCGTTGATCGCGGGCCTGCTGGCAATCGGCCTCGCGGCGAACCCGGCGCTGGCGCGCGAGGGCGGCTCGAAGCGCGGCGGTGCGGGCTTCGCCAGCGGTGCCCTGGTCGGCGCCGCTGCGGGCGGACCGGTCGGCATGGTGGTCGGCGGCATCGCGGGCGGAATCATGGGCGAGCGCAGCCATCAGAAGCAGGAGCAGCTCGCGCAGCGCAAGGCCGAGGCCGCTTTACTCGCCGGGCAGGTCGAATCCCTCGAGACTTCGCTGACCAGCATCGAAGGCAAGGCTGGGCAGGTCTGGACAACGGTGCAGTTCCGCACCGGCGAGACCCTGGTGCGCGACAACGACCGCGCGCGTATCGCCAGGCTCGGCGCGCTGGTCGCCGGATTGCCGAACGTGCGCGTGCGGGTCTCGGGCTTCGCGGATTCGCGCGGCGGCGATGCCATCAACCAGACCCTGTCGCAGGAGCGCGCAGATACCGTGGCGCTCGAGCTGGAGAAGGCCGGCTTGCCCAAGGAGCGCATGCTGGTCGAAGCCATGGGCGAGCGCTTCGCCAGCAGCGAGGCCAAACCCGACGACCAGGCCTTCGAGCGCTGCGTCGAGATCCGCTTCGAATCGGCGCAGTCGCTGGCCAGCAACTGAGAGCCAGGGGATTGGCCCCGTTTTGCGATTGAGTGCCGAACCGCACCTCGTTAAATTTCCATTGGCTCGAGGTTCGGCACTAAATTGCAAACGGGGCCAATCCCCATCGCAGGTGCCGCATGTCAACCATCATCGATTTCCGCACGGTCCAGGACGGCGAACCTTCCGCGCCCGCCGCCGACCGGATCCTGGAGGGCTCGCCCCGCCAGGCGATCTCCAACTACTTCTCCGACGCGACGCAGCAGTTCCACAGCGGCCGCTGGTCGAGCACTCGCGGCAAATGGCGCATCCGGTACACCGAGTCGGAGTTCTGTTGCCTGACGAAAGGCCGCGTGGCACTCGAGAACCAGGCGGGCCAGCGCTGGGAGTTCGGAGTCGGCGAGGGCTTCGTGGTCCCGGCCGGCTTCGAGGGGACGTGGGAAGTCATCGAGGACTGCACCAAGTTCTACGCCCTGTTTGAGAGCCGCACCTAAAGGGTGCACAGGGCGACATATTCACGGCATAATCCCGCGCAATCTAACCAGTGTGATTTTTTTCTCTACTGCTAACTCTTTGATATTGCAGCGCCAACCCACTAGCTAAGGCCTGAATGGCACAGCGTTTGCTTTAGTACGTGGGCCCTATAGCCCTCGGAGGATCAAATGAAAGCAATTAGAACCCTGGCGCTCCTGACCGGACTTCTCGTCCTCAGCGGCGTATCCCAGGCCCAATTCAGTTCGACGTGGACGGCCGTGAGCGATTACGACTTCCGCGGCTTCAGCCAGACAGCGAAGAACCCCGCGCTGCAGGCCAGTGCCGACGTCACCCTCGGAGAAAGCGGTTTCTCCATGGGCGCGTGGGCGTCGAACGTCGACTTCGACGATGACGAAGACGTCGAGCTCGATCTCTACATCAACTACGCCAAAGAGATCAACGAGCACTTCACGTTCGTTGCCGGCGGCACGTACTACGACTATCCACTCGGCGGTGACCTCGCCGGCTATCCGGAGTTCTACATCGGCGCGGACCTGGGCAACTTCGGCATCAAGCAGTGGTACTCCGATGATTTCTACGCGGGTGGCGACACCGCGATGTACACCGAGCTGAACTACTCGCAACCCATCGGCGAGAAGTTCTCGCTGGACTTCCACGCCGGCTATTCCTACGGCGACTACTGGAAGAACACCTTCGGTGACGAGCTGGTCGACTATGCCGTGCAAGCCAACTACACGTTCGGTAACTTCACGGTGTTCGCGAAGTTCACCGGCACCGACGGCAGCGACAGCAAGGGTTCGAAGATCGAAGACGACGTGAGCAACAACGAGCCGCGTGGTCTGATCGGCATCACGACGACGTTCCCCTGGGGCAAATAAGCTCCGCGGCAATTTGCTGACGAAGAGGCCGGTCCCTGGGACCGGCCTTTTTTGTTTGGGTTGACGATCCCGCCGCACCCTGTCATTTAGACGGCCGCCCCGTCATCGCTGGTTTCCGCATGAAAGACCTGAGCTCCGGTTCCATTCCGGGACACATCGCCTCGATGTCCATCCAGATGGGCGTCGGCATCCTGGTGCAGACGCTGTATTTCTTCACGGACCTGTACTTCGTGTCGAAGCTCGGCGACCAGGCGATCGCCGGTGTGACCTCGGCCGGCAACATGTGGTTCGTCGTGCTCGCGCTCACGCAGATCCTGAACGTGGGCACCGTGGCGCTGGTGTCCCATGCCGTGGGTGCAAAGCAGCAGGACCGCGCGAACCTGGTGTTCAACCAGTCGTTGTCGCTGTCACTGGCGATGAGCTTGGTGGTTTTCCTCGGCGTGTACCTGGTGTCGGGGCACTACATGCATACGGTGGCGGCGGATGGCACGACGGCGCGCGCCGGCATCGACTATCTGTACTGGTTCGCGCCGGGACTCGCGCTGCAGTTCCCGCTGGTGGCCATGTTCGCGACGCTGCGCGCCACCGGCATGATGAAGCCGACCATGATCCTGCAGGTCATCACGGTGTTCGTGAACATCGTGCTCGCGCCCATCCTCATCGTCGGCTGGCTCACGGGCCGTGCCATGGGCCCCGCGGGTGCCGGACTCGCCAGCTCGATCTCCGTGGCCGTGGGCATCGTGCTGTGCGCCTACTATTTCCGCAGCCACGAGAAATACGTGGCCGTGCACCGTGAGCAGATGCGCGCGCAGATGGCGCTCTGGGGCCGCGTACTGCTGATCGGCCTGCCGGTCGGACTCGAGTTCATGCTCATGTCGCTGGTCATGGCCATCATCTACTGGCTGATCCGCGATTTCGGTGCCGCGGCGCAGGCTGGCTTCGGCGTGGGGCAGGGCGTGATGCGCATCATCATGCTGCCCGCGATGGCGGTGGCCTTCGCGGCCGCGCCGATCGCCGGGCAGAACTTCGGCGCGCGCAAACCCGAACGCGTGCGCGAAACCTTCAAGTGGACCGTGACGTTCAGCATCCTGATCATGATGCTGCTCACGGTGGTGTGCCAGTTCGCATCGCCGTTCGTTATGCACATCTTCACGCACGAAGAGGCGGTGGTTCTGGTCGGCGTGCAGATGCTGGTGATCACCTCGTGGAACTTCGCCGCCAACGGCGTGATCTTCAGCTGCTCGTCCATGTTCCAGGCGTTGGGCAACACCTGGCCCACCATCGTATCGAGCGCGATCCGCGTGACCATCTTCGCGGTGCCCGCGTTGTGGCTATCTACCCGGGCTGGCTTCCAGCTGGTCGACGTGTGGTACGTCTCGCTGGCCAGCATGTTCGTGCAGGCGTTCATCTCCTTGTCGCTGGTGCGCCGGGAATTCGACAGAAGGCTGGCCGCGCCGGGCATGCAGCCGGCCGCGAATCCCACCTGAACGGGCATCCCCCGCCGGAAGGTCGGACGCGCAGTCCAGCCCGGGATCGGCTATCTTCCGCGGGGACGACCGCAGAACCAGAAGAACATGATAGTCGGCATCGATCTCGGAACGACCAATAGCGCGATAGGCATCTGGCGCGACGCTCGCGCCGAACTGATTCCCAACAGCCTGGGTTCCTTCCTCACGCCTTCGGCGGTGAGCATCGACGAGAAGGGAGAGCTGCTGGTGGGCCTCGCGGCGCGGGAGCGCCAGGTCTCGCATCCCGAACAGACAGCCACGACCTTCAAGCGTTACATGGGCAGCAAGCGTCGCGCGCGCCTCGGCAAGCAGGAATTGCTGCCCGAAGAACTGTCGGCGCTGGTCTTGCGCAGCCTCAAGGCGGATGCGGAGAAATTCCTCGGTGAGCCCGTGAGTGATGCCGTCATCACGGTGCCCGCCTACTTCAATGACAAGCAGCGCCAGGCCACGCGGCGAGCGGGACAACTGGCGGGACTCGACGTCCGCCGCCTGCTCAACGAGCCGACCGCGGCGGCGCTCGCATACGGCATCCACCAGCGCGACGTCGAGACCCGTTTCCTGGTGTTCGACCTGGGTGGCGGCACATTCGACGTATCGGTGCTGGAGCTGTTCGACGGAGTCATCGAGGTACGCGCGAGCACCGGTGACAACCAGCTCGGCGGTGAGGATTTCAACGAGATCCTGGTGGAACGGTTCTTCAAGGCCAACCACGAGACCATGGGCCTCGCGGGCAAACACGACAACGCGGCGGCTTATGAGCGCATGCGCGACCAGGCGGAGCGTTGCCGCCGCAAGCTTTCCAGTGAGCACACGGCGAACATGAAGGTGGTCTGGAAAGACACCGAGCTCAAGCTGGAGGTCACCGAGGAAGAATTCGCCAGGGACGCCGAAGCGCTGGTCGAGCGGCTGCGCACGCCGGTACTGCGTGCGCTGCGTGACAGCAACATCCGCGCCGAAAGTCTCGATGAGATCGTGCTGGTGGGCGGCGCCACGCGCATGCCCGTGGTGCGCAAGGCCGTCACGAAGATGTTCGGCCGCTTTCCGCAGACGCAGATCAACCCGGACGAGGCCGTGGCGCTGGGCGCCGCGGTGCAGGCGGGCCTCATGGCGCGCGACGTCAATCTCAAGGAAGTGGTGCTCACCGACGTATGCCCGTATTCGCTCGGCGTCAACACCACCGAGCGCCTGCCCAACGGCTCACTGCGCTCCGGCATCTTCGCGCCCATCATCGAGCGCAATACTCTGATTCCGGCGAGCCGCGAACGCCCGTTCTCGCCGATCGACGATCGGCAGACGCAGGTCATCTTCCAGATCTACCAGGGCGAGTCGCGCAATTGTTCGGACAACATCGCGCTGGGCACGGTCAACATCCCGGTGCCGCCCGGCCGTGCGAGCCAGACGCTGGTCAACGTGCGCTTCAGCTACGACATCAACGGCCTGCTCGAAGTGGACGTGCACGTGCCGGAAACGGGCCAGCGCCGCGAGCTCGTGATCGTGGACGACGACACGCGCATCTCGTCCGACGAGCTCGCGCGCCGTCGAGAGGCGTTGGCCGGTCTCAAGGTTCACCCGCGCGACGAGGCCGCGAATCGTGCGCTGATCGCGCGCGCGGAACGCTGCTATGAGCAGTCGCTGGGCGAGCGGCGCGAATTCATCGCGCGGTGTCTCGACCAGTTCGCCGCGGTCATCGAAGGCCAGGACCCGCGCAATATCCAGCGCGCGCGCGAACAGTTCAGCAAGGCGCTCGATTCGCTCGAGGGCGAGACCTTCCTTTGAGCGAGGGCATCAGCATCTGGGATGTGCTCGGAATTCCATCCACGATGGATGGGCGCGAGATCCGGCGTGCGTATGCGCGCAAGCTCAAGGTCACGCAGCCCGAGGACGACCCGGAAGGATTCCAGCGTCTGCGCTTGGCCTATGAATATGCGCTCGCGTATGCCGCGCACGCGGCCAGCAATGAAACCGAACAGCCGCCGGCGGAATCACCGCAGATGCCGCCGCCGTCGCGCGTCCGCACACCGGCGCCCATCGACGCCGAGATCGAATCCGAGATCGAAGTCGAACGCAAGGAAGTCCAGCGGCTCTTCGATGCGCTCGCTGCACGCCTCGAGAAGAACGCGCGCGAGGGCTGGCCCGACGTCGACGGTGACGCTCGTGCGCTGACCGCGCTGGTGCGCGGGCCGGCACTGCGCAACATCCACCTGCAGATGCAGGTGGAAGAGGCGGTCGCGGCCCTGATCCTTCAGCACGCGCCGCATGCGGACCACCTGCTGGCGCCTGCGGCGCGCCATTTCGAATGGCGCGCGCGGCAACACGAGAGCTCGCTGTGTCCGCCCGCGCGCGCGGTGCTGGAGCGCATCGACGACCTGGAGTTGCTCGACTTCCTGAAGCGCGCCAACAACGAGGCCTCGCGCGCCTATGAAACACTGAAGAAACCCAAGTCACGGCTGGCGCGTTGGTGGTCGGCCTTCGAAGGCCACGAGGCGGAGCTCGCCATGCTGCATCGTCTGCGGGCGGAGCATCCGCGGTTGCTGGCCGAGCTGCCCGCGGAAAATGTCACCTGGTATCTGAACCTCGCGAGATTGCCGCGGCCGTCCACCGCCATCGCTTTCCTGGGAATCATCGCAACGATCATGGTCATGATCATGGTGGGCGCCGAGACCCGGGGTGGCGAGGACACCGGCGAACGTGTGCTCGAAGCGATGTTCGTGTGCATCCTCGGCCTGTTCGGCGTGATGCTGTTCGACTATTTCGTCATCAAGCTGCCCCCGCTGCTGATCGAGGAACGCTGGCAGGGTCAGCCGCCACCGTTGTTGAGCTGGGGCTGGTTGGCGCTTTCCCTGGGCGTGGTGTTTGGCGCCGTCGCGATGCGCGGACTGGCCTGGGCGGGAAACCTGTCCCTCGCGCTCGCGGTGATCGCGTGTTACGGCGCGCTCCTCGTGGGTGGGCGCGTGCCCAAGATCAACTGGCGCGGCACCGATCTGCTGCAGCTCCGCGCGATGCGCGTGTTGTTGCTGAACGCCATGTTGTTCATGTGGGTCCTGGTGGTGTTCGACAATCCCTTGCACCTGGATCCGGTGCTGCTGTCAGCCTTCTGTTTCGTGCTGGTCGGCAGCGGAATATCGCGCCCCTTTTTCATGCGCCAGTTCCTCACGAGGTTTTCGCCGCGCCAACGGCTCCAGTTCTCGATCGCGGGCCAGGTGATCGCGCTCGCACTGATCGGCAGCGCCTGGGTCTTCGGCCGCAATGTGGCCTTCAAGCCGTGGCTGATGGCCGCGGTGGTGGCGGTGGTGCTGGTACGACGCGCGATACCGCATGGCATCGCGATCGACGACCGGGCGAGGTCCGCGATTCCCGTCATCTTCGTCGGGTGGTTCGTCTGCGCGTGGCTCCGTTCGCAGTTCGATCTCGAGGTCAGCGAGCAGGAGTATGGCGATCCGCCCATCCTCGTGACCGGCGCGTTGTTCTTCCTGGGCGGAGCAGTCTATTCCTTCGGCAGGGCCATTCACGATGCCG
>DATEII010000144.1:0-16872 GCA_035279135.1 Steroidobacteraceae bacterium | reverse complement strand
CGAAGTTGTTCCTGACCCAGCCGCTGGCCATCGACATCTACTCCGCCGATCCGTCGGCGCACGTCTTCAACGGCAAGCTCTATGTCTACCCGTCGCACGACTGGGATGCGGGCATCCCGAGCGATGACCTCGGCAACCAGTACGCGATGAAGGACTACCAGGTGTTGTCGTTCGACCAGGGCATCGGCGGCCCCGTCACCGTCAACCCGGTCGCGCTCGACATCAAGGACGTGCCGTGGGCATCGGAGAAGATGTGGGCGCCGGATGCCGCCGAGAAGGACGGCAAGTACTACCTGTACTTCCCCGTGAAGGACAAGGAAGGCGTGTTCCGCATCGGCGCGGCCGTGGGCGACAACCCGGTGGGCCCGTTCAAGGCGCAGCCCGAAGCCATCAAGAACAGCTTCAGCATGGACCCCGCCGTGTTCAAGGACACCGACGGCAAGTACTACATGTACTTCGGCGGCCTGTGGGGCGGCCAGCTGCAGAAATGGAAGACCGGCAAGTTCGACGCCAGCGACGATGCGCAGCCGGCCGATGACAAGCCGGCCCTGTTCCCGAAAGTCGCGAAGATGGCCGACAACATGGTCGAGTTCGCCGAGAAGCCGAAGGATCTCAAGATCCTCGATGAGAACGGCAAGCCGATTCTCTCGGGCGACCACGTGCGCCGCTTCTTCGAAGCCTCGTGGATGCACAAGTACAACGGCAACTACTACTTCTCGTACTCGACCGGCGACACCCACACCATCTCGTATGCGATGGGCAAGTCGCCGTACGGTCCGTTCACCTACAAGGGCGTGATCCTGCAGCCCGTGCTCGGCTGGACGAACCATCACTCGATCGCGGAAGTGGACGGCAAGTGGTACATCTTCTATCACGACTCGCAGAAGTCGAATGGCGTGAACCACCTGCGCAACGTGAAGGAGCCGATCGAGATCAAGTACAACGACGATGGCACCATCCAGCCGATCGACGCGTACTTTGGCGACGACGTCCCGGCGGGCTCGAAGGCCCCGGAAGCGCCCGCCGCACCCGAACCGGCCGCGGCCCCGGCACCGACGAACTGATAATGGGGACACTCCCCATCTGCTGACAAAAGGGGACGCACCTGCGTCCCCTTTTTTATTGCCTGGCCAAGGGCAGCCGGATCGGGCTGCGGAAGGTGCTCGACGGCACCCAATCGAGCGGCTCACCGGTGCGAGCGAAATCCGGAAACCGACCCAGGAATTCCTCGAACACGATGGCCAGCGACAGCCTCGCGATCGAAGCACCCAGGCAGGCATGCACGCCGCCCCCGAATCCGAGGTGCCCGCGTGGCTTGCGGTCGATGTCGTACACATCCGGATTCGCAAACTGCCGCTCGTCGCGATTCGCCGAACCATACGCCACGCACACGAAATCGCCGGCGCGCATCTGCTGACCGTGCAGCTCCAGGTCCTGCTGAAGCCGGCGCTTGAATCGTTGCCCCGAAGTGTTGAACCGCAGCGACTCCTCGATGGCCTGCGGAAGCAACATCGGATCGCGCGCCACGCGCCGCCGCGCCTCGGGAAACTCGGCGAGGTTGTAGGCAAACATCGCCGCGAATCCGCCCAGCGATTCGATGCCGGCCATGATCAGCGTCGTGGAGGTGAGCAGCACCTCGCGGTCGGCGAGTTTTTCACCGTCGATTTCCGCCAGCACAAGCTGCGAGAGCAGGTCTTCGCCGGGCTGGCGCCGCCGTTCGGCCACCGCGCGCCCCGCGAACTCGAGCATCCACTCATACGCGGCGATGTGCTCGGGCCCCTTGCGCCGCGTGACCGGGTCCGATTGCACCATGAGCACGGCCTTGGAGCGCACCAGCTGATCGTCGCCCGGCGGCAGGCCCAACATGCGGAACAGGATCTTGGCCGTGACCTTGCTCGAGAAATCGCCGATGAAGTCGAAGCGGTTGCGACCGGCGAGGTCATCCAGCGCCTCGCGCGTGATCTCGCGGATCGATCCCGCCATGAGCTCGACGTTGCGCTTCATGAACGCCGCGGAGATCAACGCGCGCAAACGATCGTGCCGTGGCGGATCCGTGGTGCCGAGCGTCGCGCCGGCGCGATCCGGCAGCTCCGTCATCATGTTGCCGGACGCGGAGGAGAACACCTTCCAGTTGTTGAGCGCCGCGAATACATCGGCGTAACGCGAGAGGATCCACATCTGCGCGTCATCGCTCCAGAAGCAGGGCGCCTCGTCGCGTAATCGCCGATAGAGCTCGAACGGGTCGGCGTCGACGGCGGGCGAGAACGGATCGAAGCGCAGCGGCTGCATCTCGGCAAACGTAGCGCCGCACGATGGGCCCACCGGCACCAAGCGCTTCCAAAACTTGTACTTTTGTGACAAAACGGCCCGGCCCATGAAACGCAGCCAGGAAAAAGTGCGTGAGTTTGCGCTGTACGGCGAGAGCGCCGGCCACGGTACGGATTTGCACTTGCACATTGAGGACATCCAGGTGCGGGCCCGGCGTTATCACTGGGAGATCGCGCCGCACCGTCACGCGGCTCTTTGCCAATGCCTGTTCCTGGCGCGCGGCCCCGCCGAAATCCACGTCGACGACGTGGATACCGAGGTCATGGCGCCCGCACTGGTCATCGTTCCACCGGGCACCGTGCATGCCTTCCGCTTCAGTGCCGAGACCGGGGGCTTCGTGCTCACGTTGCCGAGCGCCACCATTGCCGAGGGCGCCGAACGGGAGTTGCGCGAGCTCATGCAAGGTGTGTTCGCCGAATCGTTCGTTGCCAGCATCGAGGATGCGGCACTGGCGTCGCGGCTCGAAGGGTTGTTCGAGCGCCTGCTGGCCGAGTTCCGGGAACCCGAGGCGGGCGCGGCGCCCGTCACGGGCTGGCTGGCCAACAGTATCCTCTGGGTGCTCGCACGGCACGTCGCGCATGCGCGGCTCGGCGCGGCGCGAGCGACCACGCGTCAGCGCAGCTGGCTCAAGTTCCGTGCGCTGGCCGAGGCGCACTTCCATGAACAGTGGAACATCTCGCGGTACGCGCGCCAGCTCGGCATGACTACCACGCGCCTCAACCGGTTGTGCCGCGAGCAATGTGGACTCACGGCTTCGCAGGTGCTGCAAAAGCGCCTGGCGCTCGAGGCGCGGCGCCGGCTCATCTATGTGGACGTGCCCATCGCGCTGCTGGCCGCCGAGCTGGGCTTCCGCGACCCCGCCTATTTCTGCCGTTTTTTCAAGCGGCACGCCGGTGCATCGCCGCGTACCTTCCGTCGTCACGCATTGAGCCGGCGAATCGGCTTATCATCGGCGGCGCCATGAATGCCGCGCTCGAATCGCCACCGGTCTCCCCGTCGCTCACGCGGCGGCGCCGCACATTCTTCGCGCCGCTGTGGTTGTTAGCGTGGGCCGGCATCCTGGTGCTGGTGGCCGCGGTCGTGTACTGGAACTCCGCGACCACGACCACCATCGTCGTGATCCGGCACGCCGAGAAGCAGATCGGCACCATCGACGACGCGCCGCTGTCGCCGCAGGGCGAGCAACGCGCGACGCGGCTTGCGCAGATGTTTGGCGACTCCGAATCCTTCGGCCGCGTGAAGCAGATCTACGTGACCGACACGCGCCGCGCACAACAGACCGCGGCTGGCCTCGCACAGCGCCTCGGCCTCAAGCCCGTAGTGGTGGAGGGCAAGGCTTCGGCCAGCGACATCGCGAGTCGCGTGATGCGCGAGAACCGCGGCGGGCTCGCGATCGTCATCGGCCACAGCAACACCGTGCCGCAGATCGTCAAGGAGCTGAGCGACGCGCACGAGGTGCCTGCGATCGGCGACGAAGAGTTCGACACGATGTATGTCGTCACCGTGCCCACCATCGGCAAGGCATCGGTGCTGAGGATGAAGTACTAGCTGGGCAGCCGGCGGATCGAGATGGCGTCGCGGATGAACGCCTCGTGCTCGGCAATCGAGAAGTGCGCCTTGACCCGGCCCTTGATCGTGCGGTTCTGGTCGACCAGGAAGGTCGCGCGCTGCACCCACACGCCGAACAAGCCGTTCACACCGAACATCTTGATGACCTCGCGGGTCTCGTCCGCGAGCAGCGTGAAGGGCAGGCTGTATTTCTCCCGGAAACGCTTGTGGCTGTCCGGGCTCTGCGGACTGATGCCAGCCACCGTCAATCCCGCGCGACTGATCTCGCGGTGCAGGTCGCGTATGGAGCAGGCTTCCTTGGTACAGCCCGGCGTGAAGTCCGCGGGATAGAAGTACAGGATGGCCGGGCCATCCTTGAGCAGGCTGGTCAGCGAAATGTCGTGACCATTCTGGTCCGGCAGCGTGAATTCCGGGGCCTTCTGCTCGGGTTCCAGCATGGGGGGCATATTAAGAGCGAATCGCTTGCCGAGGCCAGCGTCCCTGCTAGAATCGCGCGCCTTCCGGGTCCAAGACCCGGGGGTTTGCACAGGTGTGGGGCGGTAGCTCAGCTGGGAGAGCGTCGCGTTCGCAATGCGAAGGTCGAGGGTTCGATCCCCTTCCGCTCCACCAGCGAACCTACGGAGTCACGACGATTTTCCCGATCTGCTCGTTCGACTCCAGGAACCGGTGGGCCTGCACGATCTCGTCGAGCTCGAACGTCCGCGCGATGACGGGCTCGAGTTTCCCCTCCGCCAATCCGCGTGACACCAGCGCCTTCGCGCGTGCGAAGCGTTCCGGGTGATTCCAGATTGTCGAGGCCACCCAGCCGCGAATGCTCAGGTTCTTGAACGCGGCGGGCCAGTGGGGATGGATCGTCGGCTGGCCGCTCAGGCCGCCATAGATAAATAGAGTGCCGTCGACGGCCATGGCCTGCGCGAGCGTCTCGACGTACGGCCCGCCGACCGGATCGAACACGATTCGGGCGCCCCGGCCGCCGGTGATCTTCATGACCTCGTCGACGAGGTCGCTCTCCTCGGTGGCGATCACGTGTTTCGCGCCCTGGTCGAGCAGCGCCTGCCGCTTGGTGCTGCGGCGCGTGGCCGCGATGGGTGTCGCGCCGGCCCAGTTCGCGAGCTGCATGGCGGCGAGCCCGACACTGCTCGACGCGGCGCGGATGATCACGTAGTCGCCCACCGTGGCCTGCGCCACTTCGATGATGGCCATTGCAGTCAGGTACTGCATCCAGATGGAGGCGGCTTCGATGGCCGTGAGCCCGGGCGGCGCCGGCATCACGCTCCGGGCCGGCACGATGGCGCGCTCGGCGTACACGCCGTATTCGCCGAGCCGATACGTGGGCAACACGCATACGCGCTGCCCGGACTCGAGGCCTTTCACGTCGTCGCCCACGGCCTCGATCACACCGCAAGCCTCGTAGCCCATGGGCGACGGGAGCCTGGGTCTCACCGGGTACAGCCCCGCGCGAAATGCCGCCTCGGAGCGGTTCAGACCGATGGCCTCGATTCGCACGCGGACTTCTCCGGCCGCCGGCGCGCCGACTTCGAGATCTTCGATGCGCAGGACCTCGGGCGGTCCCTGTTCATGGATGCGTACGATCTTGCTCATGGCCACCTCCGCGCGGCCATTTTCGTGCCCCGCGCGCCGTCGTCTCGCTTGGCAGGGAAACACGCGATCGGGGCGTGTAAAGTACGCCCCCGGTCCCAGTGCCCCCGTAGCTCAGTGGATAGAGCGACCGCCTCCTAAGCGGTAGGTCGTCGGTTCAACTCCGGCCGGGGGCGCCAACCTCCCGGATTTACTACGCGCTGCCCGAATCTTCTCACCTTGTATCAAGACAGGGCGGGGCTGTTCAGCGAACGCGTCTGGCATGAGCCTGGACCTCGTCATCCCGGGACACGAGGCAGTCATGCAGATTCTGGTCAACTCGGATCACAACATCACCGGTACCGAAGCGCTCACCGAGCGCGTCGAAGGCGTCGTCGCCGACGCAGTGGGGCACTACGCGGACCGCATCACGCGCGTCGAAGTGCACCTCAACGACGTGAACGGCGAGAAGCACGGCGACAACGACAAGCGCTGCATGCTCGAGGCGCGCGTCGGCGGCCTGAAGCCGATCGCGGTGACCCACCAGGCGGCCCACATGGCGGAAGCCCTGCACGGTGCCGCGGAGAAACTCGAGCGCGCGCTGAGCCACGCCCTCGATCGGCTCGACGATACGCCGGGCCGCGAACCGCGCGAAGCCGAGGTCGCATCGCTCGAGCTGTTGCAGCGACTCGAACAGACCGAGCGCGGAGGCCGGTAACGTCAACGAGGTCAGTCATGCCGAGCCGGCGCCGCGCGCTGTTTTCCCTGGCCGTATCGCTGGCATCCCCCTGGGGTCGCCGTTCCCACGCTCGCCAAGGTGGCGCCATGACGCACATCGCTCTGTTGGGTGACTCGGTGTTCGACAATGCCGCCTACACCGGCGGACAGCCCGCGGTGCGGGATCACCTGCGGTCGATGTTGCCGCGCGGTTCGAAGGCGACGTTGTGCGCGGTGGATGGCGCGCGAATCGCGGATCTCGCGGCACAGCTGGAACGTGTTCCCGTCGAGGCCACGCACCTCGTGATCTCGGTGGGCGGCAATGATGCGCTGGCGAATCGCGATCTCCTGGCCACCCGCGTCGCCTCCACGACGGAGGCGCTCGACATGTTTGCGGAGAGGGCGGCGAGTTTCGAATCCGCCTATCGCAGCGCTCTCGCGCGCGCGATCGCTTCAGGCAAGCCGCTCACCTCGTGCACCATCTACAACGGCAATCTGGATGCGTCCGAAGCGCGCGTGGCGCGCATCGCACTCGTGATCTTCAACGACGCCATTCTGCGGGTGGCGTTCGAGCTCGGCATCGATGTCGTCGATCTTCGCCTGGTGTGCCCGGAGCCCGGCGATTATGCGAATGCGATCGAGCCTTCGGGCAGTGGCGGCGACAAGATCGCGCGCGCCATCCTCAACGCCTGCTCGGTGGGCAAGCCCGGATTGCGGAGCAGCCGCGTGTTCCAGAGCTGAGTCGCCCAATTCGTCCACCAGGCCATGAATTCCTTGAACTCGATGTAGCCATCGCCGGCGGTCCGCCGCTTCGAAGTCGAGCTCGCATTCTTCGCGCGAGACGTCGCCGTCGAGCCGGACCAGCAGCACGTGGAATTCATCGGTGTCGATGAAGCTTAAGGCCCACTGAACCCGGATTCCGGACCGAACATTTGACAGATTCTTGCGGCGGACCAGGGGTCCGGGTACGGTCTGCGCGGAGTCACGGGAGGAAGCTGCGATGGGCATCGGCATCCGCGAAATCTTGATCATCCTGGTGGTCGGCATCGGCTTCATCATCTGGTTCGCGCGGCGCAAGGACTGACATGCGCCAGTCCATGTTCGTGCTGCAGGCGCGGTCGACGCGCCGCGGACTCACCGAGATCACCGAGGCCGTGCGAGCCTGGGTCTCCAAGCAGGGAATCGGCTCGGGACTGCTGACGCTGTTCTGCCGTCACACCTCGGCCTCGCTGCTGATCCAGGAAAACGCCGCGCGCGCCGTCCGAAACGACCTGGAGAAGTTCTTCGACGAGCTCGCGCCCGAGGGCGACGACCTCTACGAACACGACGACGAGGGCCCGGATGACATGCCGGCGCACCTCAAGACGGCGCTGACCCAGGTGCAACTCAACGTGCCGGTCATGAACGGCAAACTGATGCTGGGCACCTGGCAGGGCATCTATCTATTCGAACATCGGGCGCGGCCTTCGCAACGCGAAATCGTGTTGCATCTTGCAGGGGAGTGAGTCGGGAACATGGGAATGACACCTGCCGACATGGCGGCGCGCATCGCGCGTGGCCTGCTGACGTTTCCGGTCACGCATTTCGATGCCGGGGATCGCTTCGACGCCGCCGCTTATCGAAGCCATTGCGCGTGGTTGCTCGAGCACCAGCCCGCGGGGCTGTTCGCGGCGGGAGGCACCGGCGAGTTCTTCTCGCTGCGGCCCGACGAGGTCAGTGAGGTCGTGGGAGCTGCGGTGGCGGAAGTGCAGGGACGCGTGCCCGTCATCGCGGGATGCGGCTACGGCACCGCCATGGCCATCGACATGGCGCGTAATGCCGAGAAGCGCGGGGCGGATGGGTTGCTGCTGCTCCCGCCGTATCTCGTGAGCGCGGACCAGGCGGGACTCGCGGCGCACATCGAGAAGGTCTGCAAGGCCGTGTCGATCGGCGTGATCGTCTACAACCGCGACAATGCCATCGTCAATGACGAAACGCTGGCCGGTCTGTGCGAGCGCAATGCGAACCTCGTGGGCTTCAAGGACGGCGTCGGGGATCTCGAGCTGCTGGCACGCGTCTACTCGCGTCTCGGGAAACGCGTGACCTACATCGGTGGCATGCCCACGGCCGAAACCTACGCGCTGCCCTATCACGACATCGGCTTCGACACTTACTCGTCGGCCATCTTCAACTTCATGCCGGTGTGGGCACAGCGGTTCTTCGGCGCCGTGCGCGGGGGTGATCGCGCGACGGTGCAGCATCACCTGCGCGACTTCGTGATGCCTTACATCGCGCTCCGCAATCGCGGCAAGGGCTACGCGGTGTCCATCGTGAAGGCCGGATGCCGCGTGGTGGGGCGACCGGCGGGCAACGTGCGTTCGCCGCTCATGGATCTCAAGCCGGCCGAAGTGGAAGAGCTGCGCCAGCTCATTTCGCGCGCGCAGAAACTCAACTAGCCCAGGGGAATCTCAACGTGGGTCTGGCGGCGTAGCGGCGCATCGTGATCTCGAGGCGTGCGCCACAGCCGGCGGCGAGCTTCACATCGAAGCTGCGGCTGTTCACGGCGATCGACTGCTTGCCGTCGCTGACGCGCGTGATCCCGTGCTCACCATACGCGCCGCCCTGCACGGTGACCGTGTGCTCGCGGAAGGGATTGACGTTCACCAGGGTCACACCCGTGCGACCGGCTTCGAGCTGGTCCACCAGCGCCGCGACATCGAGCGGCAGGCCCGCGCGCCGCTCGACGGGATCGAAGTACCGTAGTCGCGCGTGCAGCGGAGCGCCGCCCTGGTTGGGCGAGGTGGGCGACCACGGCGGTCGCGCAATGTGCAGCGCGCCCTGCGTGAGCTGCAGTAGTGAGGCGACGCTCACCGGATTGAATTCGAGCGCGTTGTCGGCGAGCCGCGTGTCCGCCGTCGACTGGTCGGCCTCGACTTGCGCGAGGCGCTTGCGCATGCGTTCGAACGAGGCTTGCAGCGCGGCCACCGGGTAGCCCGGATTGCGTCCTTCGAGGAATTCGATCCACGGGTGATCTCCCGCGAGCGCCCGATCCGCCGGATTCATCGACACGTACCAGATCTCGAAACCATTCAGTCGATACGGCCCGGGTGAGTAGCTGTACCAACCCTGGGGCCCGCACATGCGCGGCGTATGCAAGGCGCCGTCGATTTCCTTCGCCTGGGCGTTGATCGCGGCATTCTGCCGACGCCACACCTGCATGTACTTGTCGTTGCCGGTCAGCAGAGCCGCATTCATGAAGGCCACGATGGAGCGCGGCACGCGGTTGCGATCCTCGCGTTTGCCCGTCTGTGGCACGACGGGGCTGAAGGCCCAGCCGTATACGCCCTCGTACCATTTGCCGTTGCCGCCGATGCGGCCGTCCAGGCCGACCTTGCTCGGCAGGATGTCGTCGTTGGCCGCGGCGCGCTTTACCCAGGCGTCCACGTAATCGAGCAGCCAGTCGCGCCATCGCTTCTCGCCCGTCAACAGGTACGCATTCAGCGCAAGCGTCGTGGATTGCAGGTTGAGCGGGCTGTCGCAGACCGTGTCCGTATATTCGGAGAAGTGCGCGAGGAACTCGTCGAAGTTGCGCTCGCCATGTTCCAGCTCGAAGCGCGACGCATCGAACGGATCGCCGGCCCAGTCGAGCGCGGCGGTGGGGCGCAGCAGCGGACCCAGGCTTCCATTGAACATGCTGCGGATGACGCGGTGCCGGCGATCGTAGTTAGGCACGGACGGATCGCTGCCGTCGTAGAAGGCCGCGAAGCGGCGCGTGCGCTCGATGAGCTTCGGATCATCGGGCGTCGACAGGCCCATGAGGTTGAAGACCGAGAGACCTTCGCTGATGTGCTGCCAGTCCATCTGCGGTGGGAATTCGCGCACGTACATGCCCTGGCGGCCCATCGGCACGTCGCGGGTCTTGAGCGCGCCGTACTGTTCGAGATGTCCTTCGTACACGGCGCGATACAGCTCGAGGACGCGATTCGAACCGCCCAGTGCGTGCAGCAGCGGCCAGTCATTGACGTGTTCGATGGCATCGTCGGGACCGTCGTTGGTGCCCCAGCGCGGGAAGCAACGCAGGTGATTTCGCTCGTCGAAGTACCTGGCGTGGAACGTTTCGCAAGCGTGCACGTGTAATGCCAGCAGCTGACGCTGGAGGTTGGCCCACTCCGGTGTCCGCATCGGCGTCGTGATCGTGAGCTCGGCTTTTCTGCTGGCGCCAAACGCGTGAGGAGCGAATGCCAAGGCGCCCGCGGCGGCGAGGAAGCCGCGCCGGTCGAGCGGGTTGCCGGTGTCGTCCACGGGGCCATCATATATGCTCGCCAGCGCGCGGGTCAGATGAGGGCTGAGCATGGATAGACGTCGTTTCGTGGCAGCCGCCGGCGCCACCCTGTCATTCGCCGCGACCCGCGGCGCGTTGGCTAACATCCCGTCCGACGAAGCCTGGGCGCGCGCAGCCGACATTGCGAAGAAGGTGCGGGCGCCGACGTTCGCGAGCCGCGTCTTCGACATCACGACGTTCGGGGCCAAGGCCGATGGCACCACGCTGAATACCGCGGCCATCGCCAGCGCAATCGCCGAATGCGCGAAGTCCGGCGGCGGACGCGTGCGGGTTCCCTCCGGTGTGTTCCTGACGGGCGCCATCCACCTCAAGAGCAACGTCGAGCTGCACGTCAGCGAGGGCGCGACGCTGAAGTTCGACACCAACCCTGCGAGATATCCCCTCGTGTTCACGCGCTGGGAAGGCATGGAGCTCATGAATTACTCGCCGCTGATCTATGCGTACCAGGAAAAGAACATCGGCATCACCGGCAAGGGCACGCTGGACGGGCAGGGCAGCGAGCAGAACTGGTGGCCCTGGAAGGGACCGTGGCGCGGCACCACCGCGTATGGTTGGAAGCAGGGCATGGCCGACCAGCGCCCGGCACGCAAGAAACTTTTCGACATGGCGGAAGCGGGCGTGCCGGTGAGGGATCGCGTGTTCGGCGCAGGCTCGATGCTGCGCCCGCCATTCATCCAGCCGTATCTCTGCGAAAACGTGCTGATCGCCGACGTGCGCGTGCGCAATTCGCCGTTCTGGAACATCCACCCCGTGTTATGCAGGAACATCACGCTGCGCGGCGTGGACATCCACGGGCACGGGCCCAACAACGATGGCTGCGATCCCGAGAGCGTGGATCACATGCTCATCGAAGATTGTTCGTTCGACACGGGTGACGACTGCATCGCCGTGAACTCGGGCCGCAATGCCGATGGCCGGCGCCTCGCGACGCCCTCGCAAAACATCCTGATCCGCAATTGCCGCATGAAGGAGGGCCACGGTGGCGTCGTGGTCGGCAGCCAGATCTCGGGCGGCGCGCGCTGGGTGTTCGCGGAGAACTGCCGCATGGACAGCCCGGACCTCTGGTATGCGATCCGGTTCAAGAACAATGCGCTGCGCGGCGGGTTGCTGGAGAATTTCTATTACCGTGATCTGGACGTCGGGCAGGTGGGGCGCGCGGCGATCACGTGTGACTTCAACTATGAAGAAGGTGCGAACGGGCCGTTCATTCCGCAGCTGCGTAACGTGGTCGTCGAACGGTTGCGGGTCAAGAACGCGGTGCGGGTGCTCGACTCGCAAGGATTGCCGCAGGCGCCGGTGAATGACATCACGATCCGCGATAGTGAGTTTGGCGGTGTCACGCAGCCCAGCATCATCAAGCACACGCGCGAAGTGAAGCTGGAGAAGGTGCGCGTCAATGACCAGCTCGTCGAAGTGCTCTGACGAAAGTGATCGGGCAGTTGCACGGCGGAAGGTCGCTGTCGCCCCGACGAGATCGACAGCGTGTTCGGCCGCGAGACTGTTGCAGGATTTTTCCTACATTCCGCGGTGCACCACTCTGGCAACCTCACTTGTACAGTACCGCCCTAGTGGGGTCTCTCGGTAACGCAACGGAAGGTCACCGGTGTCAACTGCGCTCGTGCCCGACGTTCGTCCGCCGGCCTATATCGGCCCGCTGATTCCCGACACGGCCTGGCCGCTGCGGTATGCGGCAGCGGTCATCGTGGTCGTCGGCACCGTGCTCATGCGCGCGAGCCTCGCGCCCCTGTTGGGTACGCAGGCGCCGCTGCTCCCGTTCGTGCTGACGGTGTTCGTGAGCGCCTACCTCGGCGGGCGCGGGCCGGCACTGCTCGCGAGTTTCCTGGCGCCGCTCGCGGCCACGTTGTGGTTCACGGCCTGGCCGCACGACGCACCGCCGGTGCAGTGGGCCTCACACGTCGCGTTCTTCCTGCTGATCGGGTCGCTCGCGGCCGTGCTCATGAGCGAGCTGCAGCGCAGTGCGCGCGCCCAACTACTGGCCGCGGTTGCGGCCGCCGAACATGCCGAACGAGCCGGTCGCAGCGCCGCCCACATGCGGCTCATCACGGATGCGATGCCGGCGCTGATCTCCTACATCGATCCGGATCGCGTCTACCGCTTCGCGAACAGCATGTACGAAAAATGGTTCAACCTGCCCGCCGGCCAGGTGGCGGGCCATCACGTGCGCGAGGTGGTCGGCGAGGAGGCCTGGCAGCACCTCGGCCCGCGCCTCGACCGCGCATTCAACGGCGAGCGCGTCTTCTTCGAGCAGGACATGCCCTTCGACAGCGGCATGCGCGAGATCGCGGCGCATTACATTCCCGACGTCGGGCCGGATGGCGAAGTACGCGGCTGCTTCGCGCTGGTCGAGGACATCTCGGGCCGCAAGCGCGCCGAGCGCGCGCTGCGCGAAATGGACCGTCGCAAGGACGACTTCCTGGCCATGCTCGCGCACGAGCTGCGCAATCCGCTCACGCCCATCCGCAACGTGGCGCACATCCTCGGGCGAGGGCAGGCGGATGCCGCCACCATCCGCCGCTCGGCCGAACTACTCGAGCGGCAGGCCAGTCACCTCACGCACCTGGTCGACGACCTGCTCGACGTGGCGCGCATCACGCGTGGACGCATCACGCTGCGGCGCGAGCCGCTGAATCTCGCCACCGTGGTGGACACCGCGCTCGAAACGGTGCGGCCGCTGATCGAGTTCCGCGCCCAGTCCGTGACCTTCAGGCGCCCCGACGAGCCGCTGTTCGTGGATGCCGACGGGGTGCGACTCTGCCAGGTGGTCTCCAACCTGCTGACCAATGCGAGCAAGTATTCGCCGGAGTGCGCACGCATCGAGGTGCAGCTGGTGTCCACGTCGCGCGAGGTCGCGCTGCGCGTGCGCGACGAGGGCGCGGGCATCGATGCGCAGATGTTGCCCAACATCTTCGATCTCTACCTGCAGGGTGACCGATCCATCGACCGCCTGCACGCCGGCCTCGGCATCGGGCTGACCGTGGTCAAGCACCTGGTCGAGATGCACGGCGGTTCCGTCGAGGCGCGCAGTGACGGGTTGGACAAGGGCAGCGAGTTCACCGTGAGATTGCCGAGGGTTCCAGCGGCGCCGCGCGCCTTGGCGAATC
The DNA here is from genome assembly GCA_035279135.1 of Steroidobacteraceae bacterium. Classification (GTDB taxonomy): domain Bacteria; phylum Pseudomonadota; class Gammaproteobacteria; order Steroidobacterales; family Steroidobacteraceae; genus CADEED01. Next base: position 3,237 of record DATEII010000144.1, on the reverse strand, counting down.
CGGACGGAAGCGGCTCACGTTCCGTCGCGCGACGTCGCGTGCTCGTGGTCGAGGACAACCGAGATTCCGCCGAGTCGCTGCGCGAGCTCCTGCGACTCGACAGCCATGACGTGGAAGTGGTGCACGACGGGGCGAGCGCGCTGTCCAAGCTCGACGAGTTCCGCGCCGACGTGGTGCTGCTCGACATCGGCCTGCCGCGCATGGATGGATTCATGGTGGCGCATGCCATCCGCGCGCGCTTTGCGCATCTGCCGCTGCGCCCCCGGCTGGTGGCACTCACGGGCCATGGGCGCGACGAAGACCGCCGCGCGGCCATGGGATCGGGGTTCGATGGTCACCTGACCAAGCCGGTCGAGCCCGCGCACCTGCTGCGCATGGTGGCGGAGGCGGGCCTGCGCGAAGCCGCGGCCAGCGAACCGGGCTGAGACTGGTACATGCCGCTCAGGCGCGGCTGGCGGAGCCGCCGGCGTCGCTGTCATCCGCGGGCGTGGCAGTGCCAGCCAGTAGTTTGGTGATCACGGCTTCGACGTCGTCGGGATCCACCGGCTTGGTCAGGTGATCGTCGAAGCCCGCCGCGCGTGCGGCCTGCTTGTCGGTGTCCTGGCCCCAGCCGGTGAGCGCCACGAGCACGGCGTTGCGCCCCCAGGCCTCGCGTCGCATGCGGCGCGCGACTTCGTGGCCACTCATGCCGGGCATGCCGATGTCGATGATGGCCGCGCGCGGCCGTTCGACGGCGCCGAGCTCGAGCGCTTCGGCACCACTGTAGGCGATCGATACTTCGTAGCCCATGAACCGCAGCACCAGGCCGAGCGACTCGGCCGCGTCGCGGTTGTCATCGACCACCAGCACGCGGCCGCGCCGCACCGCGGTGGAATTGGCGGCGCCATGGCTCGGCTCTTCGACCTCGACGCTGGCGGGTGCCAGCACCTTGTGAGGCAGGTGCACGATGAACTCGCTGCCGCGCCCCAGGCCTTCGCTGCGCACCTCGACGCGGCCGCCGTGCAACGCGACGAGGCCCTTGACGAGTGCGAGGCCGATGCCGAGCCCGCCTTCCGCGCGGTCGATGGCCGAGTTCACCTGCGAGAACATGGTGAACAGGCCGGGCATCACTTCTTCCGAGAGGCCGATGCCGTCGTCGCGGATCGAGATCACGAGCTCGGCGTTCTCGAGCCGCGCGGCGAGCTCGATGCGACCTTCCGGATCGGTGTACTTCGCGGCGTTGGTCAGCAGGTTGCCGATGACCTGCGACAGACGCAGCGGGTCGGCCTCGAGGCGCACGTTGTCGGAGGGCAGATTGACCACCAGTTGGTGGCGCTTGGCCTCGAGCAGCGGGCGTGCCGTCTCGACGGCGTCACCCACCACCGTGCGCAGGTCGACGTAATCCTTCTTGAGCTCGAGCTGCCCGCGCGTGATGCGCGACACGTCGAGCAGGTCGTCGAGCAGCAGCGACATGCGCTGCACCTGGCGCGAGATGACTTCGCGACCCCACTTGCGCTGGCGGTCATCGGCCGCATCGGAGTCGAGGATGCGCACCGCATTGCGGATCGGTGCCAGCGGATTGCGCAGCTCGTGCGCAAGCGTCGCGAGGAATTCGTCCTTGCGCCGGTCGGCTTCGAGCAGCGCGCGCTCGGTGTTCTTGAGGCGCGAGATGTCGAGGTTGATGCCGGCCCAGCGCTGGATATTTCCCGCCGCATCGCGGATCGGCACGCCCTGCGCCAGGATGGCGTGGTACTTGCCATCGACGCCGAGATAACGATGCTCGCGGTACCAGGCGCTGCCGGTGCGCGCACATTCGCGCCAGGCTTCCAGGGTGTCCGCGGCGTCCTCCGGGTGCAGCACGCGCCCCCAGCCTTCATCGGCGGCTTGCTGCATGGTCATGCCGACGAGTTTGAGGAAGGAGTCGCTGATATAAATGAGCCGACCGTTGGCATCCGTGACCCACACACCATAGTTGATGGACTCGCCGATCGCGCGATACAGCTTCTCGCTGGTTTCGAGCGCGCGGGACCGGGTCTGCACCTCGTCGAGCATGTTGTTGAACGCATCGATCACGAGCCCGATTTCATCGTTCGTGGTGCGCGCGGCGCGGAACGAGTAGTCGCGCTTCTCGACGATCTGCCGCGCGACGTTGGCCATGGATTCCATCGGCTGGCTGACGACCCGGTGCAACCAGCTCGAGGCGAGCAGGGCGGCGATCAGGCCGATGACCATGACGGCACCCAGCACCGACAGATAGGCGCGCACCCGGCCGCTGACGTCGTATCGCGCGCGCAGGTAGATAGTGCCCAGTTCCTCGCCGCCCTGGACCACGTGGCGCACGAGCTCCACGTTCCCGCCGTCGATGTGCACGCCGGGCGGCAGCCCCGGTACCTCGCGCGGCGCGGAGGACTCTTCGGGTCGTACGTACTGGGTGAACAACGCGCCATCGGCATCGTACAGCGCCGCCGCGCGGATAGACGGCCGTGCCTGCAACGCGTTCAGGTTACGCTGCGCACCTTCCCGATCGTTGAAAGACAGCGCCGGCTGCACCGCGAGCGAGAGGATGGCAGCCTCGGTTCCGAGGTCCGCGGCCCAGGCCGCACGGTTGTCGCGCAGGTCGGTGAACAGCAGTGCCGCACCCGCGGCCGCGAGCGCGATGGCCGTGGTTGTAAGCATTACAACCATGAGCTTGCCGGACAGACTGCGTCGCGCGTGGCGAATGGACACGAGTGCCCGCCACAGGCGTCCGGTGTCGCGCTTCGGCGGAATGTCGGCCTGGTTGATCACGCGACCTCATATTGCCTAAATTTGGATGTCCTACAAGAGCAAACAGGGAGGACCTCCAAGTTGAGGAAGGCCAGGATCGGCGCACTGCTGATCGTCTTCGCATGGCCACTCGTGTTTTCACTGGCCCGTGCCGAATCGTTCTCGGTCGACGCCGTGAAGGCCGCGTTCCTGTACCGCTTCGCGTCGTACGTGGAATGGCCGGCCGACTCACCCGCGAGCCCGTTCGTGATCGCCGTCGCCGGCGACGAAGACGTGGCCGCACAGATCGAGACGCTGGTCCCGCGCATGGTGGTGAATCACCAGCCGGTGCAGCTGCGCCGCGTCTCCCGCGCCGCCGATCTCGACGGCGTGCACATCCTCTACATCGGACCCGACGCGTTTGCGCGCACGCGCACGCTGCGCGCCGCGGCGCGCGAGCGTCCCATCCTGGTCGTCACCGACGATGACCGCGGCCTCGATGCGGGCGCGGTC
>DATEII010000143.1:0-44234 GCA_035279135.1 Steroidobacteraceae bacterium | reverse complement strand
CCATATATATGAGTAGTCCGAGAGCGAGATGGGGGCGTTTCATCACGGCGTCCTCAGCAGCCAGCGCTGGCGATCACTCGACGGGTCGAATTTCGCGAGCGTGGGCATGCTGCTGCCCACGGCCGACAGTGCCGGCGGCGTGTTCGATCCCGGCGCGCTTTTCGGGCTGATGCGGTAACTGCCATCGGTGAGCTGGTCGATCCGCCACAGCTGTTCCGCCGCACCCGTGAACGGCGCGACCGCGAGTTCGCCGCCCGCGGTCGCGGTGAGCGAGCGCTCGGTGCCGGCGATGCTGATGCGGAAGCAGGGCGCGCCAGGCGTGCAGCCCGCGTTCGGCGCCGGCGTGAGTGTCCACTTCTGCTGGGCCTGCAGCATCGCGGGGGCGAGCCGCACGCTGGTGGTCGCGGGCCAACTCGTGGCGACCTGGATGGATTCCTGGTCCGGGATCGCGGGTCCGGGCCGAGGTTCCCAGGGTGGGGCACCGGATGGAATTGCTCCGGGCGGAGCATTGCCGGGCGCGCTGCCCGCGATGCCACTGCCCGGCGGTCCACCGCGCCGCGGCCGCATTCCACCGACCGGCGAACCCTGCACTGCGAGCTCGAGCACCGTGCCCGTGCGCACCGATTCGAGGGTATAGGTCCCGGGCGCGAGGTTGTCGCCTGCGACGGGCCAGCCCTCGCTCCACAGCAGCGGCCGGATGTCGAGCACGCTGATGCCGCCGCGATCGAGATCGGCTTCGTAGTGCAGCGAAAATTTCTGCACGTCCTCGCCGAGATCGAGCAGGCCGAAATGCCCCGGGCCGATGTGGCGCCCGCGCGAGGCGGCAAACAACTTGCCACCGCCCTCGATCATGTCGATGCCCATGTTGTCGAGATAAGGGCCGGTCACCTTGCGCGAACGGCCCATGCGGATGTTGTAAGTGGAGTTCGCCCCCTGGCAGCAGGAGCCATGGGTGACCAGCAGGTAGTACCAGCCATCCCGGTAGGTGAGGATCGAGGCTTCCGAGTTGATCGCGATGTTCAGCGCCGGCTTGTTGGGATACAGGCGCTTGCCGGTTTTCGGGTCGAGCTCCACGAGGCGGATGTAGCCGAAATACGAGCCGTACGTGAGCCACAGTTTTCCATCGGGTCCGAGCAGCACACCGGGATCGATGGCATTGCTGTCTTCCACGCCGTCTGACCACACCACTGGCCCGCCGTCTTCCCAGCGGTAGTCCGGAGAATCCGGATCGAGCGTGCGACCGACGAGCAATCCGATGGCGGACTTTGGCTGTGTGCCGGGCGCGGAGTAGTAGACGAAGAACTTGTCGCCGATGTGGATGATGTCCGGTGCCCAGCTGTTGTCGCCGCCACGCGCGAGCACGTCGGGGCCGGGCTTGCCGCCCGGGAGCGACGACATCAGCGAGCCGCGACGTTGCCAGGTCCAGCCATCGTCTGACGTCAGGATGGGAAGGCCTTTGCCGGTGCCATAGGTGTAGTAGCGTCCCGCATGCAGGATGACGGTGGACGGATCGTGCACGGCGATGTCGCCATCGAGCGCGTGCACGGGAAGCGCCAGCAGCGCGGCGGCGCAGAACAGCAGTCGTTGCATCATCAAAGGAGAGTACCGCCCGCGCGGCGCTCGCGCGATATCCAATTCGTCGCTCAGCGATCCGGTTTCCGGCAGCTGTAGTTAGCGGCGTCGTGCGCATCGCCTGCGCCCGTGTACTGGGCGTGCGCGGGATACGGACACAGCGGCCGGCTCTCGCCGGGAGCGGACGCGCCGGTGGCGATCACGCGGTCGGGCGCACGGCCCGCTTCGACCCAATCGACCAGGGCATCGAGCAGGTCGACGCGATCGAGCGTGCGCGCGCCGCCGCCGCAGTGACCCATGCCGGGCACCAGGAACAACCGGCTCCAGTTCCCGAGAGGTTCATCGGCGTTGTCCTGCGCGAGGCGATCGTAATACTGGACAGTGTCCTGCGCGGAGAACCAGGGATCGCTGACACCGTGCAGGAAGATCAGCTTGCCGCCGTGGCCCCGGAACGTGCTCAAGTTGGTCCAGGCATTCGAATCGCCGGCCATGGCGCGCGCGTCCATGGCCTCGGCCGCCGCGGCGTCGACATCCAGGCTCACGCCCACGGGTCGACCTTCGGGAATCACCGGGCCCGCGAGGATTCCGGGCAGCCCGGTCGTGTTGGCGATCCCGGTGTCGTAGTAATAGCCGGGATAGACCTGTCGCCCCGAAGGTGTGCGCGGGCCGCGCATCACAGTGCGGATGGCGCTCACCTGGCCGCGCGTGAGGCAACCGTTCTTGCGGCCGCCTTTGCACGTGAGCACCGCGGGGTCGAAACGGCAGTCCTGCGGCGCGAAGATGAAGCCGTCGCGATTTCCATCCAGCGCATCGCAGGTTTCGAGTACGCGGTCGACCACGAGCTTGCGATCCGCATCACTCAAGGCGGCGCGCGTGTCGCGCTGGCCGTCCGGCTTCACGGGCGCGACGGCGTTGAGGGCGGCGGTCGCGTGCCGCAGTCCGAGGTTCGAGAAGCTGGTGCGCATCGCGGGCGCGGCCGCGACGATGCCATCGAAGTAAGAGGGGAAGCGCTGCGACATCATCATCGCCTCGCGTCCGCCCGTGGAGCAGCCGACGAAGTACGAATGCCCGGGTGCCTTGCCGTAGCGCTGCGTCACGAGTTGTTTGGCGATCACCGTGACGGTGGCCACGCCCTGGTAGAGAAAATCCAACGTGGCCTGCTGATCGCGCAGGAAACCTCCGTCGAACACCGCGCCCTGGTGTCCGGAGTCGGTGCTCGCGACTGCGAACCCGCGCTGCAATGCCGGTTGATCACCCGCGTATTGCGCACCGAGCGGAGGCTGCACGCTGCCATTCAAACCGCCTCCGCCCTGGAACAGGAAGCGCCCGTTCCACTCCGCGGGCAGCGCCACCGCGAAACCGATGCCGTAAGGTTTGCCGTCGCGACCGGTGCGCGCATCGATGACACCCTCCACGCGGCATCGTCCGGCTTCTTCGCTGACCTGACGGATGACGATTTGATGCTCGGCCGATGTGAATTTCGACAGGTCCGCGCAGCTTTGCGCGGCGTGGGCAGATGTGGTGCCGGCGAGCAGCGCTGCGAGCAGGTATTTCATGAGTCGAGTGTACATACTCGACACCGGAGGTCTCGATGAAACCGATCGTCTTCTCGTTGATCCTGACGCTGTCGCCGCTCGCATTGGCAGCGGAGTCGATTCCGCGTGTGCAGTTCGCATTCGAAGAACGCGTCACGTTGTCGCCCGCGGTCGAGATGGGCGAAACCGCCTACGGCCAGCGCCGTTACATTCCGATCACGGGCGGCAGCGTCATGGGCCCCAGGCTCAACGGGCAGGTGGTGCCGGGCGGCTGGGACTTCCAGCTCACATATGAAGGAAGCGACTGCACGCAGCTCTCGGCGGACTACTTCCTGAAAGCGGACGATGGCACGTTGATCCACGTGTTCAACGAAGGCCTGGTGTGCCCTGGCGGTGGGCAGACGATCTTTCGTCCGAAGCTCGAGGCGCCCAGGGGCAAACACGAGTGGATGACACGTGCGACTTTCGTCGCGACGCTCGAGCTCGAAGGCACGCCGCCGAAAGTCGACGCCGTGCGCATCCGGTTCTACGAGGTGTCGCTGCCCTGACGCTAACGCGCGCCTAACTCTTCCAGCGCACGCGCGACGAAGGGATCGTCGCCCGAAGCCTGCTCGTCCACGTACACCTTCGGCCGGAATTGCTCGCGCGGCAGCCCGCTCACGTGCTGCAGCCGCTCGGCCGGAACATTGGCGCGTATGCCGGTGGCCGGCAGCGTGATCGTGTAAGTCGCACCGACGAGGCGCGCCATTTCCGTTCCGACCACGCGACCCGCGCCGGTGGCATCGAAGCCGATCGCGAGTCCTTCGCCCATGCTGCCGGTCCAGCGATTCACGAGCACCACGACGGGATGCTCGTAACGTTCGCCGCGCGGCGAAACGAGCTCGAGCCAGCTGCGTCGAACGCCGGTCTCCTTCTCCTCCGCGGGCAGGATGTGTTTCTGATACGGCAATTCCTCGCGCACGAATCGGCCGAGTATGCCGCGCGCCACCGAGCTGTTGCCGCCGCTCGCGGTGTTGCGCAGGTCGACGATCAGGCCCCTGGTGTCACGCAGCGCCGCGAGCGCCGCATCGAAGGCGGTCACCGTCGCGTCGTCGCCCAGCGAATCGTTGAGCAGGATGTAGCCGATGCCAGGTCGGATCTCCGACGAGCTCACGGGCCGGTCGCCGCGGAAGTGCTGATCGGCGGCCGGCAACGAGAACTCGCGCGGCTTGTTGCCCGACTGCAGGCGCAGGACTCGCGGCACGTCGTGAACGCCGGCGAGCACCGAGCGCAGCGCCCAGTCGCGCGCGCCCGCGGTGGTATGCGGGTAGGAGCGCCCGAGCCGCGCCTCGACGAGGTTCGCGATGGGCTGGCGGTTGACCGTCACCACGGTCATGCCGGCGCGAATCCCCGCGCGTGCCGCGTCGGAGTTTTCGCGCACCTGCGTGATCAGCGCTCGTCCGTCGCGCCACTCCGCCCACAGGTCCGTGCCCGAGGGCACCAGGCGGTACGACTTCGCGGTGTTCGTGTTGAGCTGGCTGTGCGGATCGTACAGCTCGTCGATCACCTGCTCGAGCAACGTGACAAATTGTTCACGATTGCGGACCTGGCCGAGGTCCGCGCGATAGAGCTCGCACACCTGGCTCCATTGCAGCGGCTTGGTGTCGAAGTAGGCGTAGGTGGAGCCGATCCCGGAGCACAGCGTGTTGTAGTCCGCCGAGTAGTTCTGCGCCAGGGCCGGCAGGCCGAAGAGAAGAGTGACGGCAAACAATCTGCGCATGGCCGCGCATCATGGGACGACATCGGCCCGGCGGGCAACAGCTTCGCACGATCGAGCAAGCATGGCGGACGGACAGTCATGCGGTTAGGCTTTCGCCATGAAATACCTCATTGCTCTCCTTTTCACCGCGACCGCATTCGCGCAGGACCCGCCCAGGGTTACCCCGATGACACCGGACTTCATCGAGAAGTACGAGCCAATGCTGCCTTCGGCCGATTTCATCCGGCGCGATGCCATGGTGCCCATGCGCGATGGCGTGAAGCTCTACACCACCTGGGTCATGAAGAAGGGTGTGACCCAGGGCCCCATCCTGCTCTCGCGCACGCCGTACGACGCGCACAAGTCGGTGCACCGGAACGCGAGCCAGCGCGGTGTCGACGTGCTCGAAGTCATGGACGCCGAGTTCTTCGACGACGGCTACATCCGCGTCTACCAGGACATCCGCGGCCTGCATCGCTCCGAAGGCACCTGGGTGTTGAACCGGCCGATCGCGGGACCGCTCAACGACACCGGCATCGACGAGTCCACCGACGCGTACGACGCCATCGACTGGATGGTGAAGAACATCCCGGAGTCGAACGGCAACGTCGGCGTGATCGGGTCCAGCTACCTGGGATTCACCACGCTGATGACGCTCATCAATCCGCACCCGGCCGTGAAGGCGACGGTGCCGCAGAGCCCCATGGTCGATGGCTGGATGGGCGACGACTGGTTCCACAACGGCGCGTTCCGCATCAGCGCGTTCGAGTTCGTGGTCGGGCAGGGCACCAACAAGGCGAACGGCGGCGGCGACTTCGCGCTCGGCACCGGCGACGACTACACGCGCTACCTCGAGGCCGGATCGGCTGGCGACTACGCGAAGATGCTCGGCATCACGCAGTTCCCCGGCGTGCGCAAGTTCCTCGAGAACCCGGCATATACGGAGTTCTGGTCGGGGCAGGCGGTCGACAAGTGGCTGGCCGCGCAACCGCTCAAGGTCCCTACGATGATCGAGGTCGGCCAGTGGGACCAGGAAGACAGCTACGGCGGCCCGGCGGTGTATCGCGCGCTCGAGCCCAAGGACAAGAACAACGACCTGGTGTCGCTGCACATCGGACCGTGGCGCCACTCGGGCGCCAATCACTATGGCTACGACCTCGGCGCGCTCACCTTCACGGGCGACACGGCGCGCGAGTGGCGCGTGGACTACGTGAAGCCGTTCTTCGACCACTACCTGAAAGGTGGCCCGGATCCGAAGACGCCGCCGGTGCTCACGTATGCGACCGGCATCAACCAGTGGCAGAAGTCGGATCGCTGGCCCATGGGCACGCCGCGGCCTGTCTACCTGGCGGCCAACGGCACGGTGTCGTTCGACAAGCCGGCGACCGCGGGCCACGAAGAATATGTGAGTGACCCGGCCAAGCCGGTGCCCTTCATCCCGCGCCCCATCGACATGAACGATCCGGAGCAGTGGAAGCCATGGCTGATCCGCGATCAGCGTTTCGTCACGGACCGGCCCGACGTCGCGTCATGGAAGAGCGCGCCGCTCGATAAACCCGTGCACATCATGGGCGCGCCCGAAGTCCAGTTGTTTGCTTCGACCACGGGCACGGATGCCGATTGGGTGGTGAAGCTCATCGACGTCTACCCGAACGACATCCCGGAGAGCGCCTCACAAGGCGCGAAGCCCGGCATGGCGGGGTACGAGCTGCCGATCGGTATCGAGATCTTCCGCGGTCGCTATCTCAAGAGCTTTGCGAAGCCGGCGCCGCTCAAGCCGGGCAAGATCGAGCGCTTCACGTGGAAGCTGCCCGACGTCAACCACGTGATCCTGCCGGGGCATCGCCTCATGGTGCAGGTGCAATCGACGCTGTTCCCGCTCTATGACCGCAACCCGCAGACCTTCGTCGAGAACATCATGTGGGCGAAGCCTGCCGACTATCAGAAGGCGACGCAGAGCGTGTGGTTTGGTGGTGCCAGCGCGAGCGCGGTGGTGTTGCCCGTCGCACCATGACGCAAGCGGCGCGGTCAGTGAATGGCCGCCCCGCGCTTGCGCCGCGCGATCCAGTGTTTGGCTGCGCCCAGCGCGTGCAGAGCCGCCAGCGCGACCAGGATGTTGAACAGCAGCTCGTGGACTTCTTCGAGCGAGTCTTCGCTGCCGAGCACGAAACGCGGGATGTCGATCAGGTTGAAGAACCGGAGGGGCTCTTCCTCCACCGAGGACAGGGCCCAGCCCGACAGCGGGATCGCGAGCAGCAGGACATAGAACGCGATGTGCACCGCGCGTGCGAGGCGGATTTCGAACGGCTTCATGTCCGCTGGCCACGCCGGAGCTGGATTGAACAGGCGCCAGAGCAGTCGAACCAGTGCAAGGGCGAGAACGCTCATGCCCACGGACTGATGCAGCGCCATCGCGTCGTCGCCCGCTTCGGCCAGCAGCCACTGTGCCCCGATGGCCAAGACGATGATCCAGTGCAGCGTCCGGCTGACGACGCCGTATTCGTCCGGTGTGTTGAGTGCGCGCATGACGCCATGAGACACCTTTCAGGTGTCCCATGGCATCGGGAGTGTGCTCGCCGCGCTACGCAGTATTGCGGATGAAGTATCCGCCGCCGTTTATTGGCCGCCCGAGGAAGGCGGCGGATTGGTCGGCTGCGTGCCCTCCGGGCTTCCGGCCGGTGGATTCTCCGCGGGCGTGCTCGGCGTGCCGGGCGTGGTGGTCGCATCGCCGGCGTTGCCGCCGGGTGTCGTGGCCGTGTCACCCGCCGCGGACGGCGTGTTGTCACTGCCCGGGTTGGAGTCGCCACCCTGGCTCGGCGTCTTGTCGCTGTTGCCGCAGGCCGCCAATAGCAAGGCACCTGCGACAGCCGGTATCCAGATTCTCGAGTTCATGGGTGCTCCGTTGATGACGGGGTTCGCAACTTACCTGCGGGATTGCTGCGCGGCAGTCAGAGTGCAGTCGGCTTTGACTGTCCTGATGTCTGACTTGGTGTCCCCGCACTAACACAAGCTAACGCCCGTATGCCCGTGGGCGGGCACAATTCTGTAACCGCCATGGACGAGACTTTCGCGTTTCTCCGCAAGCCCTACGATTTCATTTCGGAGGGGTGCGAGAGGCGCGGCTCGGATGTCTTCGAGACCCGGCTCATGCTGCGGCCCACCATCTGCATGATGGGGAGAGAGGCCGCCGAATTCTTCTACGACGAACGCCACTTCAGCCGCCAGGACGCCGCACCGCTGCGCATCCAGCAGTCGTTGCTCGGACATGGCGGGGTGCAGGGGCTGGATGGCGACGCCCACCAGCATCGCAAGCGGATGTTCCTCGAGATCACGCGCCCGCAGCGCGTGGCGCAGCTGCTGACGATCACCGAGGGACATTGGGTGCGCGCCGCACAATGCTGGCAGAAGTGCCGGCAGATCGTGCTCTATGACGAGCTGCACGGGCTGCTGACGCGGGCGGTGTGCGAGTGGGCCGGCGTGCCGATCGCGGAACGCGAGCTCAGGCGCCGCGTGCACGAGCTCACGGTCATGTTCGATCGCGCCGGCGCGGTGGGCCCGGCGCACTGGTCGGCCCGCGGTGCGCGCAACCGCGCGGAGCGCTGGCTGCGAGCGCTGGTCGCCGACGTGCGTGCGGGGACTTTCGATCCCCGCGCCGAAAGTGCGCTGTCCACGGTCGCCTGGTATCGCGACTCGAATGGCGCGCTGCTAACTACGCGCACCGCGGCGGTCGAGCTGCTGAACGTGCTGCGACCCACGGTCGCGGTCTCGGTGTTCATCGTGTTCGCCGCCGTTGCGCTGTATCGCCATCCGCACCTGCGCGCGCGCCTGCTGCGCGAGGAGCAACCGGTACTCGAGCAGTTCGTGCAGGAAGTGCGCCGCTACTACCCGTTTTTCGCGGCGGCCATGGCGCGCGCCCGCGAGGATTTCACCTGGCATGGACAGCGGTTCTGGCGCGGCGAGCGCGTCATGCTGGACCTGCACGGCACCAATCACGATGTGCGCCACTGGATAGAGCCGGGCGAGTTCCGGCCGGACCGGTTCGCGGGTCCGCCGCCCGACGGCTTCGACTTCGTGCCGCAGGGTGGCGGCACCTATGACCACCATCATCGCTGCCCCGGTGAGGGCATCACCGTGGCGCTCATGAAGCAGGCCGTCCGCTTCCTGCTGCGCCGTCTGGCCTTCAACTGGCCGCCCCAGGACCTGGAGATAGACCGGAAGCGGCTGCCGGCGCTGCCGCGCAGCCGCGTGGTGCTCTCGGACGTCCGCCTGCTGCGCTGACATCTATCTGTATCGGGTGCGGCGCGCGAGAATGCGCCCGCCCATGTCGACCGAACCCGACCAACTCCCTCTCGTCAGCAGCTTCCAGCGCTGGAAGCCGTGGCTGATCGGCGCCGTCGTGGTGCTCATCACCGGGTTGCTGGTGGAGACCATCCACCATTTCCTGGCCGACCTCAGTTACGCGGACCTGGTGGCCGCGATCCGCGCCACGGACCGAACGTCCCTGCTGTACGCGGTGCTCGCCACGCTCGTGAGTTTCGTGGCACTCACCGGCTACGACGCCTCGTCGCTGCGCTATGTGGGCGCGCAGGTCGGATACCGCGTGGCGGCCGAAACTTCTTTCATCGCCTACGCATTGGGCAACACCGTGGGCCTGGGTGTGCTCACGGGCGGCGCGGTGCGCATGCGGCTGTACGGCGCCGCGGGTGTGGAAGCCGGCACGATCTCGCGCGCCATTGCCTTCAACGCGCTGGCGTTCATGCTCGGCATATCGGTGGTGGGCGCCGCCGCGCTGTTGTGGGGCGCGAAATCGGTGGCGCCCGCGCTGCACCTGCCGCCGTGGTTGCTGCGACTCGGCGCGACGCTGGTGCTGCTGGGCGCGGGCGTGTTGATCGCCTGGTGCCGCGACGGCCGCGAGCGCCTGTTGTTCGGCCGGTTCCGCCTGCGGCTGCCTTCGGTATCACTCGCGCTCCAGCAGCTGCTGTTCTCCGCGATCGACATCGCCGCGACGGCCGCGGTGTTGTGGTTCCTGCTGCCGGACGGCGCCATCGACTTTGCTTCGTTCGTCGGCTTCTTTGCCATCGCCATCGTGCTCGGCGTGTTGAGCCACGTGCCGGGCGGACTCGGCGTGTTCGAAGCCATCATGCTGGTGGCCCTGCACAACCGCGTGCCGGCCGAGGCGCTGGCCGCCGCGCTGGTGCTGTACCGACTCATTTATTACATGCTGCCGCTGGTGCTCGCGCTCGCGCTGCTCGTGGTGCAGGAGGCACGACGCGGGGCTGCCACCGCGGTGACGCGCGCGGCGGCGAGTCTCTCGCCGCTGCTGCTGGCCGCGTACACGTTCATCATCGGGCTCATGCTGCTGGTCTCGGGCGTCACGCCCGCGACCGACGAGGCCACCGAACTACTCGCGCTGCGCGTGCCGTTGCCGCTGGTCGAAGCCTCGCATTTCGTCGGCAGCATCGCGGGGCTCGGATTGTTGTTCGTCGCGCGCGGCATGTTGCTGCGGCTCGATGCGGCCTGGTGGGCGGGACTGCTCATCGGCATCGTGAGCATGATCGCCTGCCTGCCGAAGGGCATCGCGATCTCGGAGGCTCTGCTCATCGGCTTCCTGGTGTTGTCGCTGCTGCTGTCCAGGCGCCAGTTCACGCGGCCCGCGTCATTGCTGGCGCAGCCGTTCAGCGGCGGCTGGCTGTTGTCGGTGGCGCTGATCATCGTCGCGCTCACGGGGCTGCTGCTGTTCGTCTACCGGGACGTCGAATACACGCAGCAGCTCTGGTGGCAGTTCGAGTTCGATGGCCACGCGCCCCGCTCGTTGCGCGCGCTCGTGGCCGTGGCGGTGCTGGCGTCGGCGCTGGCGCTGCGGCAGCTGCTGCGTCCACCCGCGGCGCGCCTGCCGAAGCCGGACCCCGCCCAGCTCGAGCGCGCGGCGCGTATCCTGGAGCGCCAGCCCAACGCCGATGCCTGCGTGGCACTCATGGGCGACAAGAACTTCCTGTTCTCCGAATCGGGCAACGCATTCGTGATGTTCGGGCGGCGCGGACGCTCGTGGGTGTCATTGTTCGATCCCGTGGGCCCGCAATCCGAGTGGCCCGAGCTGGTGTGGCGTTTCCTCGAATGCGCGCGCGAGCAGGGCGGCCGCGCCTCGTTCTACCAGGTGCGCCCGCAGACATTGCCCGTCTACCTGGACGCCGGCCTGCGCGTGTACAAGCTCGGCGAATACGCCTACGTGGACTTGCCCCGCTTTTCGCTCAAGGGCAGGGCGCGGTCGGATCTGCGCCAGGCCCTGAACCGCGGTGAACGCGAGCAGATGTCGCTCGAGGTGTTGCCCGCCGGTGCGCCCGCGCAGACCGTGGCGGAGCTGCGCGCCATCTCCGATGCCTGGCTCGACGAGCACTCCGCCGCCGAGAAGGGTTTTTCCCTGGGCGCGTTCACCGAGAACTACATCCAGCGCTGTCCGTTCGCGGTGGCGCGCGCCAACGGCCGCGCCGTGGCCTTCGCGACGCTCATGGTGACCGGCGTGCGCGACGAGGCCAGCGTGGATCTCATGCGCCACGTGAACGACGCGCCGAACGGCACCATGGATTTCCTGTTCGCGAAACTGCTGCTGCACTTCCAGGCGCAGGGTTACCGGCGTTTCGGGCTCGGCATGGCGCCGCTTTCCGGCATGGCCGAACATCCGCTCGCGCCGCGCTGGCATCGGCTCGGCCGCCTGCTGTTCTCGCACGGGGAGCACTTCTACAATTTCCAGGGCTTGCGCGCGTTCAAGGAAAAATTCGGACCCGAGTGGGAAGCGCGCTACCTCGCGGCTCCCGGCGGCATGACGCCGCTGTTCGTGCTCGCGGACGTGGCCGCGCTGATCAGCGGCGGCATGCGAGGCCTGATCGCCAAATGAAGATCCTGGTTTGCCTGGCCGCCGCGCTGATGTGCACGCCGCTGGCCGCGCAGGAAAAGTTGTCGCACGGCCGCTTCAAGGACGTGACTATCTACCGCCCGGCCGGTGAAGTGAAGCAGTTCGTGTTGTTCCTGTCGGGCGACGGCGGCTGGATCCCGGAAGTCTCCGACATCGCGCGCAAGCTGGTCGACCGCGGCGCGATGGTGGCCGGCATCGACACGCCGAAGCTGTTCGCCGCGCTCGAGGCGGATGGCGCCGGTTGCGTCTACCCGGACGGCGATCTCGAGAATCTCTCGCACTACATCCAGGGGTACGCGCGGCTGCCCACCTATCACACGCCATTGCTGGTCGGGTATTCATCGGGCGCCTCGATGGCTTACGCGATGCTGGCGCAGGCGCCGCCGGGCACGTTCATCGGCGCGTTGTCGCTTGGCTTCTGCGCCGACCTCGATCTCGCCAAGCCGCTGTGTCGTGGGGAAGGCGTGCATTTCACGCGACGCCCCGACGGCCAGGCCGTGGACCTGTTGCCCGCGAAGTATCTGCCGGCGAGCTGGGTCGCGTTCCACGGCACGCGCGACCCGGTCTGTCCCACGGCGGCGGCGCGCGGTTTCGCCGCGCAGATCCCGCACGCGCAGTTCGTGGAGTTGCCGAAGCTCGGCCATGCTTACCCCATCAACGGCGACTGGCTGCCGAGGTTCCTCGTGGCGTATGACCAGATCGCCGTCCGGGCCGCGGCGGAATTGCCGCCACCGCCGGCGAGCCTCGCCGACCTGCCGCTGATCGAAGTCCGCGCCCGACAACCCGGGAGCGCGTTCGCGGTGCTGCTCTCCGGCGACGGCGGTTGGGCCGGGCTCGACAAGAACGTGGCGGCGGCGCTCGCGGCGAAAGGCGTGGACGTGGTGGGTGTCGACTCGCTCAGGTACTTCTGGGACGAGCGCACGCCGCAGGGGCTGGCCGACGATCTCGACCGCATCCTGCGGTACTACGCGGCGCAGTGGAAGAAGGCCGGCGCCGTGCTGATCGGCTATTCCCAGGGCGCCGACGTGTTGCCGTTCGCGCTCAATCGGCTGCCCGCGACCACGCGCTCGCTGGTCGGTTACGGTGTGCTCCTGGGCCTGGGGCAGGAGGCTTCGTTCGAGTTCCACGTCGGCAACTGGTTAGGCAGCGACGATGATGACGCGTTGCCGATCCGGCCCGAGGCCGCGAAGCTGGATCCACGCAAGACGTTGTGCATCTACGGCGCGGACGAGAAGGACTCGCTCTGTCCGCAGCTGGCGCCCGCGAGCGTCGAAGCACTGCAGATGCCTGGAGGCCACCACTTCGACGGCGCATATGACGCGCTCGCCGCGACCATCCTCCAGCACGCCGGCATTCCCTGAGGAACTTTCCCTGGAACGCATCACTCCATAAGCGGTCATCCGGGGAGGAGCGTGCATGGTTCGTGTGGCCTGTTTGTTGGTGTCCCTCGCATCGGCGGCATTCGGTGCCGCCACCATCCCCGCGACCATGCGTGCCGTCGCCATCGATTCGCCCGGCGGGCCCGATGCACTGCAGGTCCGCACGCTGCCCGTGCCTGCCGTGGATGCCAACGAGGTGCTGATCGCCGTGCATGCCGCGAGCGTCGCGAGCTGGGACATCGAGATCCGCCAGTCGATGGCCTACATCAGCAAGCCGAAATATCCGTACACGCTCGGCAGCGATGGCTCCGGGGTCATCGCGGCCGTGGGTTCCGCGGTCAAGCGTTTCAAGGTCGGCGATCGGGTCTACGCTTATTGCTGGGACAATCCGAAAGGCGGGTTCTATGCCGAGTACGTCGCCGCATCGTCGGACTGCGTCTCCAAACTACCGCAGGGAGTTTCCCTCGAGGCCGCGGGCGCGCTGGGGGCGAGCGGCTTGACGGCCATCAGCGGCATCGACCGCGTGCTGCACATCAAGCGCGGCGACACGCTGATCATCCACGGCGCCAGCGGCGCGGTGGGTACGCTCGCGCTGCAGATGGCCAAGGTGCGCGGCGCGCGCGTGCTCGCGACGGCGTCGGGGGACGAGGGCGTGGCCCTGGTGCGCAAGCTCGGCGCCGACGTGGCCGTCGATGGGCGCACGGGCGACATCTCCGCCGCGGCGCGCGAGTTCGCACCGAAGGGCGTCGATGCCGTGCTCGCGCTCGCGGGCGGTCCCGCGCTCGACAAATGCCTCGGCGCCTTGCGTGCCGGCGGGCGCGTCGCCTATCCGAATGGCGTGAATCCCGCGCCGCAGGCGCGGCCGGGGATCACCGTGGCGGCCTACGACGCGTTGTTCGGCGACCAGAAAGATCAGTTCGTGGAGCTCAACCGCGTGGTGGAGGCGAAGCCTTTCGACGTGCCGATCGCGGCCACCTTCGACCTCGCGGATGCGGCCGCCGCACACCGCCGCGTCGAAGCGGGGCGCGTGCCCGGCAAGGTGTTGCTCAGGATCCGCTGAAACGGACGAACAGACTCTCGATGTCGGCCGACTGCGCGGGTTTGGCGAGATGCGCATCGAACCCGGCTTCGAGCGAGCGGCGGATGTCCTCGGGCCGGTCATAACCGCTGATGGCCACGAGCCGGATGTGATCGGCGTGTTCGTGCCGGATCGCGCGCGCGAAGTCGAAACCACTGAGCTCGGGCAGGCCGAGGTCGCAGAGCACGATGTCGGGACGCCGCGCGCGCACGCGCGCGAGCGCACACATGCCGTTGTACGCCACGTCCACTTCGTGGCCCGAGACTCGAAGTAGTTGGGCGAGCGCGTCCGCCGCGTCCTCGTTGTCGTCGACCACCAGCACGCGGCGGCCCATCACCCGGTGAGGCATCAGGATCGGCACATCGATGGCTGCCGGCGCGAGCTGCATGACGGTACATTCCTCGCCGTCCCGATCGAGGGCTAGGAGCCGCCCACGTGCCGCGCTGTAGGACAACGCCGATGCGCTGATATAGTCGCCCGCATCAATGCGTTACGGGGATGGAATATGTCGCTGTCGAGTCGTCGGGAGTTCATGCAACAGGCCGCTGCCCTCATGTCGTTGAGTGCGCTCGCGCAGGCGAACTCGACGCCGCGTTTCCAGATGGGCCTGCAGATGTACACGGTGCGCGATCCCATGGCCCAGGATCCGCTCGGGACGCTCAAACGAATCGCCGCGCTCGGTTATCGCAACCTCGAGACCTATGGCTTCGACCCCGGAGCGCTGAAGTATTACGGCATGCCGGCCGCGGAATTGCGCCGCGTGCTCGATGACATCGGGCTCACTACCACTACCGGGCATTACGATCTGCACGCCTTCGTCGCACGGCCCATCGCCGACATGACGGCGTACATCGATCGTGCGATCGAGGGTGCGCAGTCGCTCAACCAGCAATACATCACCTGGGCGTGGCTGGATCCGCAATCCCGCAGCCTCGAGTCGTTCAAGGTGGTGGCCGAGCGCCTGAACCTGATCGGCGCGCAGGTCGCGAAGGCGGGACTCAAGGTGGCCTATCACAACCACGATTTCGAATTCATTCCGCACGAAGGAAAGATCGGCTACGACATCATCATGCGCGAGACCGATCCCGCGCTGGTCAAGCTGCAGCTGGATCTTTTCTGGGTGGCGCATTCCTCGGCGCGTTCGGCGCACGAGTTGTTCGCGCTGCAGCCGGGCCGTTTCGTGATGTGGCACGTCAAGGACATGGACTCGCAGAAGCGCTACACCGAGCTCGGCAACGGCTCGATCGATTTCACGCGCATCATGCCGGACGCGCAGCTCGCGGGCCTCGAGAACTACTTCGTCGAGCAGGGCGACAACTTCGCCGTGAGCCCGATGCAGAGCATCGAAACCAGTGCCCGATACGTCAAAAGGCACCTGGAGACCTGATCCGGGCGCTGGCCGAACGATCGGGCAAGAACTGCGGACGGTGGGTCATTCAGGCCCGCCGTGCGGCCCTCTAAAGTCTCCTCACAACCTCAACCCAAGGAGCTTTCAGATGAACGCGACTCGTGAGAACGTGGTGCCCATGCCGGCCCCGCGCCGATACCTGATCCAGCGGACCTTCCCGGCCGGCGCCCTCGACGGCGTGACCCCGGAAGTGAAGAAGATGGTGAACGACAACAACCAGGAGTTGGGCGTCACCTGGGAACACTCGTACGCGAATGCGGACAAGACCAGGACGTTCTGCATCTACACGGGCCCGAGCGAAGCGGCGGTGCGCGAGGCTGCGAAGAAGAACAGCCTGCCCATTGATTCGGTCATCGAGATCCCCGTCATCCTCTACCCGAAGTAGACGTGGCGCCTATACTCGCCCGATGATCGAACTGCGCATCATCGGGCGAGTTTCCTCGCCGCTTCGCGATCCGGCGGTCGCGCCCAAACAAGGCGAAGAAGGTTCACCGCCAGCCGAGCTGGTCTTCGATGCATCCGTGACTGGCGCGCTCGCCGACGTCCGTGTCGGCGACAAACTACTCCTGCTCACCTGGCTGGACCGCGCCGATCGAAGCACGCTGCGCGTACACCCGCGCGACGATCACACGCAGCCACTACGCGGCGTATTCAGCACGCGATCGGCCGATCGCCCGAATCCGATCGGCGTGCACCGCGTGATCGTCGTTTCGCGCCCCGAACCACTGCGATTGCAGGTTCGCAACCTGGAAGCCGTCGACGGCACGCCCATCCTCGACGTCAAGACCACGCTCGAGGGCGTCGTCGAGTAGTCCTAGTAAGGCCAGTTTCCCCGGATCGGTTTCATGTAGCGATTCGCCACCCAGTCCGCGACCTTGGTGCAGCTTTCCTCGCTGGCCTTCAGCTCGAAGTCGAAGTGGATGCCGCCGTACACGCGGCTGCGCGCCTGCTGGTGCGCAAGCTCCGAGAAGCTCGAATAATGGCGCGTGACATCGGCATTCCCGCCGGTTCCGATCCAGGTGACCGAAAAGGGCACGTCATCGCGACCGAACGCGCGCGCCAGGGCACGCGCCGAGCTCACGCCCACGCAGGTCATGTTGCTCGAGTGCGAGGGGTAGGGCGGCGTGCCGAGCAGCGGGGTCCAGCCCGGGTCGGCCTGGGTCGCGGGATTCAGGTCTTCGTCGGCGCGGCGGATGGCCGTGATGGGCCGCCACAGGCGGTAGACGAACTTGCTGGTGTGCGAAGTCTGCAATCCGTCGTGCATCGAGGCATTCATGAGTGCGAACAGCCGCGCGGTGTCGAGCAGCGACCAGTGGGCGTCGCGTGCCACATCGCGCGCCACGAGGTTCCACATCGCGAAGTGGATCGTGCTGTTGCCCACGCTCGCGAACAGCTTCGCGGTCTGCGTCTGCTCGGCGGTGCGGACCGTGCTGGTGGCGGAGCCTAACAACCGCACCTCGTCCCAGTCGGCGGTGTAACGCTCGCTGGTCAGCTCGGGCGGCGGATCGGGCAGGTACTGGGTGGGCGTGATCAGCGCGAACGGCGTGACCTCGCCGAAGTTCACGAACTGCGCGGCCTGGGTCGGCGTCGCCGGCTGCCAGAGGCCCGGCAACAGGGGCAGCGTGAATGGCGGGTTCGGCGCGGAGCTGCCATCGGTCGCCCGCCACGCGAGGATCTGGCTCGCGGCCCTGCGGCCCACGGCCACGCCGAGCGTCGCGCGCCAGGGCGGCAGGTTCGCGAGTTGTGCCTGCAACGCCGCGTCGAAGATTGCTTTTGCTTCCGGGGTCGGTATCAACGCGACCAGCACGTCGTGGCCCGCCTGCGCGGCGGCCGCTTCCGGCGAGGCGCCGGGATACGCGAGCAGGCGCGCGTGATACGGCGTGTACTGATGCTCGATGGCGTCAGCGGCGTCGAACATCGCGATATGCAGCATCGCGAAGTAACGCGGCGTCATGAGGCCGGCAGTCGCAGGGATGTTGGCCTGCAACAACTGGTTCCATTCCACGACGATTTCCGCACCCGGACGGGCAGCCATCGGGTTGGTCGCGCGGGCCGGCAAGGTGGCCAGCGCAAAGGCCGCGACCATGAAGGCCGCAAATCGGTGAACTTTGTTTTTCATCGGAGTCTCCCGGCATCGTTGGTTGGTCGAACGAGCTGGAAGCTAGGCGCGCGGCCCCGCGAAGGCCTGAAAGCGGGCCGAAAGATGCACGAATGTTCGACGAAACTCTTACGCGCACTCCCGCGCGCATCGCAGCATCGCGTCGAGGCTGCGGTCCACGTCGGCATCGGTGGTCGCCCACGACGACACGCTGATCCGCATGCCGGTGCGACCCTGCCACACGGTGCCGCCTGCCCAGCAGGTGCCCTCGCGCTGGATGGCATCGACGACACGCCGCGTGCGCTCGGGGTCACCGAAGCTCACCACCACCTGGTTGAGCACCACGTCGTTGAGGATCTCGAAGCCCGCGGCCTCGAGACCCGCGGCGAAACGCCGCGCCTGTGCGCAATTGCGATCGATCATTTTTTCCAGGCCTTCGCTGCCGAGGTTCTTCAACGCCGCGTAGACCTCGATGCCGCGCGCGCGGCGCGACAGCTCGGGCGTGAAGTCCGAGGGATTGCGGCGCGCGCCCTGGGTCGGCAGGTACTCGGCCGTTATGGCCATTGCGGATTGCAGCGCCTGCGCATCGCGCACGAAGGCGAGGCCGCTGTCGTACGGCACGTTGAGCCACTTGTGCGCATCGGTGGCCCAGGAGTCCGCGAGCTCCAGCCCGCGCGCGAGCGGCGCCAGGGCACTGGACGCGCGTGCCCAGAGTCCGAATGCGCCATCCACGTGGATCCAGGCACCCGCTTCGCGGCCCGCCGCGCACAGCTCCGGGAACGCATCGAATGCGCCGCTGTTCACGTTGCCGGCCTGCAGGCAGAGGATGGTGGGCCCGTCGAGCGTGGGTAGTTTGTCGGGACGCATGCGGCCCTGCGCATCGACAGGGACGCGCGTGAGCCGGTTGCGGCCGAGGCCCAGCATGCCCAGCGATTTCAACAGCGTCGGGTGCGACTCCTCGCCGACGACCACGCGGATCGGTGGTGCCCCGAACAATCCGTCGGCCTCGACGTTCCAGCCGCTGCGCCTCAGCACGGCATTACGCGAAGCGGCGAGCGCCGTGAAGTTCGCGACGGTGGCGCCCGTCACGAATCCGACCGCGCTGTCGCGCGGCAGGTCCAGCACTTCGAGCAGCCAGCGACGCGCGATTTCCTCGACGCGCGCCACGCCCGGCGTCGGGCCGTCGTAACAGGTGTTCTGGTCCCAGGCGGTGGCCAGCCAGTTCGCCGCGACGGTCGCCGGCAACGAACCTCCGATCACGAATCCGAAGAAGCGTGGTCCGGCGGTCGCCATGGTGGCGGGCGAGAAATATTCGTCGAGATGCGCGAGCACTTCGCGATCCGGCGTCGCCTGTCGCGGCGCGGGAGTCAGCAGCTCGTCGAGACGGGCGGCGGCTTCCGGGTCCGCACGCACGGGCCGACTGTCGAGGGATGCCAGGAATTTGCTTGCGCGGCGCGCCGCGTCTTCGAGTAGTTCCATGCCGCCATGCTAGTCGCGCCTCATCGGCGCGACCAGCAAGGTTGGGGCGATATTCCCGGCGCCAGTGTTTCTTGACTCCGGGACACGCCTCGTCCCTGAGGCGTCTCGCCATCAGGCGTTGGGATCACCGGGCGGCTGGCTGACGGGCTCGGCCGGCGCCTTCACGAACACCGCGTAGTCCTCGCCGAGCGAGGCCAGCGCGAAATCCTGGCCGCCGCCGTTGCCGCCCGAGCCGGTGGCCTGGTTTTCGATGCGGATGCGCAGCGGGCAGGCGGAAATCTGGGTCACGTTCATTTTTCGTTCTCCTTGAGTTGTTTTTCGTTTACGCCTACAACGACTACTTCGCCCGCTGGCTCGGACGCCGTCGGAAAAAATATTTCCCGGGCGTCCACGGGAGCGAGATCCGGAGTCTGGGGAGTCAGGGGGTAAGAGGGTGGGGTGGAGCTCGGGCGACCCGGGGCGGCTGAACTTCCAGGAAGTGCAGGATTGCCTCGCGCAGATGAGTGACGCCGACCTGCGGCGCGCCGAGCGCATCGCCGATTTCCTCGCGCGCGGACTCACCGGTCTCAACGGAGAGGACTTGCTGCAGGAGGCTTGCGTGAAACTGCTGAGTGGCGAGCGCCGTTTCCCGCGCGACGTGTACCCACTCAAGGTGTTGAAGTCGGTCATGCACAGCGAGGCGAGCAATTCGCGCAAGGGCGCGCGCTCGAGCCCCATCGACGTGCGCGTGCCGGTTCCCGAAGACAGCGCCGATCGTCGCTCGCCCGAGGTCACGATAGTGGCCGCCGAGCAGTTCCGCGCCCTGATCGCCACGTGCTCGGGGGATCCGGATGCGGAGCTCGTCGTGATGGCCTGGGCGGATGGACTCAAGGGCGTCGAAGCGCAGGAGGCCACGGGGCTCGCCGACCGGCCCTTCGATGCCGCCCGCAAACGCGCCACGCGCAAGCTGGCGGGATTCGAACCGCCGGGAGCGGCGCCATGAACGAGAAGGCAGACGAGGACCGGGTGAGCAAACTACTCGACAATTTCTTCGACGAGCTGCAGGCCATGCCGGATCGCGACGTGCTCGCCGGTGAATCGCCCCAGGCGGTGCGTGCGCGGGCCGCGGATCGGCTGGCGCGCGCCACGCAGGAAGCCGGGCGGCGTCGCCTGGCCGCGGCGCGCATCCAGGCCGTGCACGTGAACCGCGCGCCCGTGAAGCCCGTATCGGTGCAGGAGGCGCGCGACTACATCGCGCGCGTGATCGAAGACCGCCACTACACGCTGGCGGCGCGGCAGCTCGAGGAAATGCCGGAGTCCGAGATCCTGCGGCTCTACGAGCAACTGCGCGAGCTCGAGGATGACGCCGGGCCAGCGCGCTGAGGCACGCATCGCGGAGCTCGGCATCCGCGATCCGAAGGACCTCGATGTCGAGGCCATCGCGGCAGACGCGGGCGTCAGCGTGCGCTACGAATCACTCGA
The DNA here is from genome assembly GCA_035279135.1 of Steroidobacteraceae bacterium. Lineage (GTDB taxonomy): Bacteria > Pseudomonadota > Gammaproteobacteria > Steroidobacterales > Steroidobacteraceae > CADEED01. The sequence goes on along the minus strand of DATEII010000143.1, from coordinate 23,576 downwards.
GGGTTGTGAGGCCACGCTGGTCGGGGTCGGCCCGCGCGCCATCGCCACCGTGCGCCGCTCGCCGGTGCGCGGACGCGAGCGTTTTTCCGTGGGCCACGAGCTTGCGCACTGGGAGCTGCATCGCGGGCGGTCGTTTCGCTGCCGCGTCGATGAGCCCGTGCTCAATCTCGAATCGAACGTCGCGCTCGAGCGCGAGGCCGACGAGTTCTCGTCGCACCTGCTCATGCCGAAGCCGCTGTTCAACCCGCGCGTGCTCGTGCAGCGCTGGCCCACGATCGCGCACCTGCAGGAGATTGCGGAGACCTTCCAGACCAGCCAGGCCGCGACGCTGATCCGGCTGGCGAAGGTCGACACGCTGCCGGTGATCGTCGCGAGTTATTCGCTCGATACGCGGCTCTGGTACTGCGCCGCGCGGCACGTGCCACGTCGCTGGCGCCTGAAGCAGGCGCTCGATCGCGACAGCTTCGCGCACGAATTGCTGACGCGGGGCACGCCGACGCTCGAACCGCGCAAACAATCCGCCGACGCCTGGTTCGACAATGACGGGGCCGACGAATACGAAGTGCTGGAGCAATGTGTACCCGGGATGCCGGGCAAGGTGCTGGTCACGCTGTACCTCGTCGAGCCGGAGATGTTCGACGAGGGCTACGACGCCGACGCGCGCTGGTAGTACGACCTAGGTCCGCTTCAGCAGCCGCGGGTTTGGCGGCCCAATACGGCCATGAGAGGGTCTCTCGTGAGTGCGCTGTGGCTGGTCGGATCGCTGGCGGGCTGCGCCACGCCCATGAGCAGCGCGGTCTCGGAAGCCAACAAACAGATGGAGCTCAAGGGATCGCCGTTCCGCTACCGCGCGGTGGACGATTCGCACATGACGCTGACCCTCATGCCGCTGCCCGCCGGGCCCAGCAAGGCGGTGCCAGCGCTGGCCCAGCAGGCCATGGAATCCATCGCCGCCCAGGAAATGCGCCAGGGCCGCAGCGTCACCCATCTCGAAGAAGTGCGACACCTGCAGGATGGCCGCGAAGTGTGGGTGCTCAAGACCCTGGGCGATGGAGTCGCGTACATCGTCGCTTTCGCATCGCCCTCACAACCTGGTACCGACATTCGCATCACCGGTCCCACGGGCTATCAAAAGTAAAATTCGCCTCGCGTAGGACAATTCCGATCCGATAGTGAGTCCGATTGCGTTAGGCTCCCGAGCGGGACGGGGGTCGATAACTTCTAATGAACGGCGCAAAGGCCGCGGAGCGGGACGCCGCGGAACTCTCTAACAGGCTGGCGGCGATCGTCGCGTCTTCGGACGACGCTATCATCAGCAAGAGCCTCGATGGCGTCATCGTCACCTGGAACGAGGGGGCGACGCGTATTTTCGGGTGGCAGCCGGAAGAGGTCATCGGGCGCTCCATCACCATTCTCATTCCGGCCGACCGCCTCGAGGAAGAGCCCGCCATCCTCGCGAGGATACGTGCCGGCCAGCGTGTCGATCATTACCAGACCGTGCGCGTGCGCAAGGACGGCAGCTTCGTCGACATCTCGCTGAGCATTTCTCCGGTGCGCAACGCCGCCGGCGAGATCGTCGGCGCATCGAAGATCGCGCGCGACATCACCCAGCAGAAGCGCGCCGAGCAAGCGCTGCGCGTCAGCAACGAGCGGTTCCGGCTCATGGCCGATTCCGCGCCGGTGCTCATCTGGATGGCCGATCACACCAAGGCGCGCAACTGGTTCAACAAGAGCTGGCTGGATTTCACCGGGCGCACTCCGGACCAGGAAGCGGGGTTCGGTTGGACGCAGAACGTCCACGAGGACGATCTGGCGCGTTGCCTGCAGGCGTATGCGGAAGGGTTCGACACGCGCGAGCCATTCGGCAGCGAGTACCGACTCCGCCGCGCTGACGGGCAGCCCCGCTGGATCATCGAACGCGCCAGCCCGCTGTTCGAAGGGCCTGCGCACTCATTCTCCGGATATATCGGCTCGTGCGTGGACATCACCGAGTCGAAGCAACTCCAGGCCGACCGCGAGGAGACGCTCAAGGCCGAACGCGCGGCGCGCGAAGAGGCGGAGCGGGTCGGACGCCTCAAGGATGAATTCCTGGCCACGGTGTCGCACGAGCTGCGGACACCGCTCAACGCCATCCTCGGCTGGTCCACGCTGATGCGCCGGCTCGATCCCGGCAGCGACGACCACAAGCGCGGACTCGAGACCATCGAGCGCAATGCGCGCGTGCAGGGAGAGATCATCGCCGACCTGCTCGACATGAGCCGCATCATCTCGGGCAAGGTTCAGCTCGACGTGCAATCCATCGATCTCGCCGAGGTCATCAACGCCGCGCTGGATGCGGTCAAACTGTCCATCGAGGCAAAGAAGCTGCGCCTGCGCGTCACGCTGGATGCGCGGGCGGGCCGGTTGCGCGGCGACCCAGGCCGGCTCCAGCAGGTGATCTGGAATCTGCTGACCAATGCGGTCAAGTTCACCCCCTCGGGTGGACGCATCGACGTGGTGATGGAACGCGTCAATTCGCACGTCGAAGTGTGCGTGGAAGATTCGGGCGTCGGCATCAAGCCCGAGTTTCTCGCCTTCGTGTTCGACCGCTTCCGGCAGGCGGATTCCTCGACCACGCGGCGCCATGGCGGCCTCGGACTGGGGCTCTCGATCGTCAAGCATCTCGTGGAGCTGCACGGCGGCTCCGTGCGCGTGAAGAGTGCGGGCGAGGGCCAGGGCTCCACGTTCATCGTGGCATTGCCGATCTCGGTGATGCGTATCGAAGAGAGCAGCCGCGTCGAGCGGCCGGCGTTCAGCGACGTGGACGTCAGCACCATTGAACTGCCCAGCCTCGCTGGGGTGCGCGCTCTGGTGGTCGATGACCAGGAGGACGCGCGCATCCTGATCTGCCGGCTGATCGAGGAAAACGGCGGGCGCTGCGTACTGGCGGAGAGTAGCGCGCAGGCGCTCACGCTCATCGGCCAGGAAGACGTGAACATCCTGATCAGCGACATCGGCATGCCGGACTTCGACGGTTACGAGCTGATCCGCAAGGTCCGTGCGCTGCACTCGAGCCAGCTGCGCAACCTGCCGGCCATCGCGCTCACCGCCTATGCGCGCGCCGACGATCGCCAGCGCGCATTGCTCGCGGGCTTCCAGATGCACGTGTCCAAGCCCGTCGAGCCGCGCGAGCTGATCGCGGGCATCGCGAGCCTGTTGAACCTGAGCGCGCCGCCTCAGGCAGACTAGCGGGGTGAATCCCCGGACGTTCGCGACCATCAAATCCCTCGAGAGCTGGATGCGTACGCACCATGCGCGCGCGCCGCTGGACGTGATGTTGTGCTGGGGCTGGATCGACGGGCTGCGACGCGGCTTCGACGACCGGTCTTTCCTGCAGCGCTACACACCGCGCCGCGCGAAGAGCATCTGGAGCCAGGTGAACCGTGAGGCATTCACGACGCTCTCGCGCATGAACCTGTTCGCGCTGGCGTTCCGGACCCAGAACATGAAAACCCCGGAAGGACGAGCGAAGAAGATCGCGACCCTCGTCGCGATGCTGGCGCGCGGCGAGACCATCGTGCCGCAGAAGAAATGAACACCTACATCGGGTTCAAGTTCGCACACATCCTCACCGCGATCATCGCGCTCGGCACGGGCGCCGCGGTCGGCATGCTCGTGGGTTTCTTCGGCGACGATGCGACGCACGGCGCCCATGTGCTGCGCCTGTCGCGCAAGCTGCTGCATTGGGTCGTGCTGCCGGGCTACGTGCTCATGCTGGGCACGGGCATGTGGATGGGCCATATCGGCAATTTGCTGGACGCCCGCTGGACGGAGGCCGCCATGAATCTCTGGGGCGTGGGTGCGCTGTTCTACGCGTGCTTCGCGGTGTTCCTGCGTCGACGCATCACGTTGTGGGAAACCGTGGGACCGGCTTCGCCGGCCTATCGTCGCGCGGTGTGGCTGACTTCGATGTCGGGTGCCGGGGCCGGGCTCGTCGTCCTGCTCATCCTCGTCTACATGATCTTCAAGCCGGCTTGAGCCCCGCGCTCACGTCGGTGCACGAACCCACCCACTCGCGCACCGAGCCGTCCTCGTTGCGGATGGGCGTGGCGCGGATCAGGCACTCGCGGTAATCCCCGCTCGGTGCATGCCAGAGGCGCGCGCGGCATTCATAGCTGCTCGCGTCGAAGCAGGCGGTGGCCCATGAAGTCTGCACCCGGGCGCGATCGTCGGCATGGATGGCATCGAACCAGCCATGGCCCGCGTGCTGGTCCCAGCACTGGCCGGTGTAGTTTTCCCAGGCGAGCTGCAGGTCGCCGAAGGCGCCGTCGCTGCGGGCCTGCCAGGGCACGTCGGTGAGCAATTGCGTGAGGATGCGCAGGCGTTCTTCACGGCGACGCGCTTCCTCGTCGTGCCGCGTGCGCTCGATGAGATCGGCGGCGAGCCGCGCGAGGATGTCGAGCATGCGCAGGTCGCGATCGGAAGGCTGGTGGCAGTCCTTCCAGTGAGTCGAGATCATGCCGACCAGCTCGCCGTCGCGCGAGACCAGCGGCGTGGACTGCGCCGCGCGGATGCCGGCCTGCAGCAGCTGCGCCTGGTCCGCGGTGCCGGCCATGAACGCGGCATTCTCCACGTCACTCGCGATCACGCGCTCGCGGCGGTTGATGGCGACGCCGCAGGTGCACGAAGAGTCCGCGCGCACCCAGGCCCAGAACTTTGCCGCCTCGGGCGTGAACCCGCGATGCCCGAGCAGTTTGAGCTCGCCGCGCTGGCCGAGATGCGGGAAGTACTGCTGCATGCTGCCGAAATCGGAACGCATGATCGACACCGCCGCATCGATGAGCTTGTCGTACAGCGAGTCGACGTCGGCCTGGCCCGCCATCTCGAGGCTGAGCGTCTGCAGCCTGCTGGCTGCCGCCAGCTCCTCGGCGAGTTGTGCCTCGCGTGCGCGCAGCTGCTGGTCGACGCGGTTGCGCTGGATGGCGAATGCGAGCTGGCGCGCGATGACCAGGCTCACCGAGAGATCGTCCTTCGTGAACGCATACGGCTCGCGGAAGTACGCCATGAACTTGCCGATCAGCGTGCCGTCCGACACCAGCGGAATGAACGCCGTGGCCTGGATGCCTTCGCCGAGCACCGTGGCCTTGAGGCTTTCCGACAGGCCGGAGGCCGCGACGTCCGGCACGTCGATGGGCTTGGCGTCGGCGTCACCCACACGCCACGGCGAATGCCCCGTGACCGCCTCGCGGTAGCCCGCCGAGAGGCCGCGCGCGGCCACGAATTGCATCACGCCGGCATCGTCGAACAACAGGATGGACGAGCGGTCGCAATCGAGCGCCGCTTCGATGGCGTCCATCGCGGCGTCATAGGTTTCCTGCAGGGAGGTCGCGCGGTGCAGCTGCTCGCTGAGCTGGTAGAGCGCGTCGCGCTGCCGGTTGGCGGCGGCGACTTCGCTGAGCGGCGTGACGACACGACGGGCGCGTGGGGCGTGGGAAGTCCCTTCGATCGCGGAAAGCGTCGCACTCATGGGCCGAGTGTATTTGTGCGACCCCTACAATGCTGTAGGAACCGGCCTACGACCGCGCTCGAAACAACCGCGCCTGGCGGCGCGAGATTTCGATTTCGGGGCCATCGCGTAGCTGCACGTGCAGACGTCCGCCCGCGCCGAGCTCCACCTGGGTGATGAAATCCAGATTGATGAGCTCGCGACGATTGGCGCGAAAGAAGCGTTTTGGATCGAGCTTCTGTTCGAGCGCCGCGAGGGAACGCCCGAGCAGGGGCCGCTCCCGGCCCCAACGCAAGCGCACGTAATTGCCCTCGGCGCTGATCACGCTGACTTCGCGCAGAGGCACGAACCAGCAGCGATGCCCGTCTCGCACGAACAGCTGCTCGAGCGGCGCGCCCGGTGCGGCACCGGCGCTCGACATCGGGGCCGAGGCCTGCAGCTTGCGCAGCGCCGCCGCGAGGCGCTCGGGCTCGATGGGTTTGAGTAGATAGTCCAGCGCATTCACCTCGAAGGCCTTGACGGCGTACTGGTCGTAGGCCGTGGTGAAGATCACGCGCGGCACGCGCTCGAGCTGCGCGAGCAGGTCGAAGCCGCTGCCGCCCGGCATCTGGATGTCGAGGAACACCACCCCGGGGGCGAGCTCTTCGATGCGCGCGCGGGCGTCGTCGATGTTGCCGGCTTCACCGACCACCTCGATGCCCTGGATTGCAGCCAGCAGACGGCGCAGCTCGCGGCGCGCGAGCGGTTCGTCGTCGACGATCAGGGCCTTCACGCGAGCTTCCTCATGCGGGCAGGCGCGCCTCGGCCACAGCCTGCTCGGGGCGCGACAGATCGAGATCCAGGCTCGCGCGATCGCCGAACATCAGGCGCAGGCGCTGCGAGGCATTGCGCAGACCCACGCCGTCACCGCCGGCGGGTGGCGCGTTCTCCGGGCGCGGATTGGCCACGGTGAGGATGAGCTGGCCGCGCTCGAGCTTCGCGTCCATGCGCAGCGTGCCGCCGGACTTGAGCTGCGCGATGCCGTGCTTGATCGCGTTCTCGACCAGCGTCTGCAACAGCATGGCGGGCAGGCGCGCGGCGCGCGCGTCGGCCTCGATGTGCCGCTCGATCCGCAGCCGCTCCTCGAGTCGCAGCGACTCGAGCGCCAGGTAGTCTTCGACCATCTCGAGCTCGCGCTCGAGCGACACCAGCTCCTCGTCGCCCGAGGCCAGCGAGTACCGCATGGTGCGCGCGAGCCGTGTGACCGCCTCGCGCGCGCGGGTCGGGTCGTCGGCGATCAGCGAGCGCAGGCCGTTCAGCGCGTTGAACAGGAAGTGCGGATTGAGCTGGGACTGCAGCAGCCGCAGCTCCGCGGCGCGCAGCGCCTCGCCGAGCTGCGCCTGGCGCAATTCCGCGCGATAACGGTGGCGCTGCAGGGCGATCGCGAGATACACGGCCGCCCACGCGCCATGCACCAGCAGCATGAAGATGAACTGGTTGCGCAGTTGGCCGCCGAGATCGAGCCGCTGGTAGAAGGCGAACGCGATGGGCGTGACCCGCGTGCCGTAGACGGCCTCGGACAAGGCGAGCGTATTCAGGTACGCCACGATCGCCATGATCAGCACGGCGGTCACGATGCGGCCCGTGAGCGCCGCGGGCCTGAGCGCCAGCCATCCCTGGCGTTTGATGATCCAGCGCAGCAGGTGCGTGAGCGCGATGCCCGCCAGGCACACGCCACCCCACAAGGTGGCGGCCTTGCTCCAAGGCTGCTGCGCGAAGATCACTTCGCCCGAGGCTTGCGCGTAAAAATAGAAGCCCCAGCCGAGGAGCTGCAGTATCCAGTAACCCACCGCGGCGATTTTAGTCCGCAGCCAGCGATTCGCGCTCGATGGGTTCACCGTGCAGGATGACTTTGTCGATGCGTGACCAGGCCTCGACGTCGGCCAGCGGATTGGCGTCGAGCAACAGCAGGTTCGCGATCTTGCCGGGCTCGATGGAGCCGAAATCCTTCTCCACGCGGTACTGGCGCGCATTGTTGAGGGTCGCCGCCGCGAAAATCGCCGAGAGCGGGATTCCAGCCTGGGCCATCAGGCGCATCTCCTTGAAGGTGTCGTAGCCCGGCTGGTTGCCATAGGTGGGCGCCGAAGGCGTATCGCTGCCTAACAACAAGGGCTGCCCGAGCTCATACAGGTGGCGCAGCGCGCGCATGCCGTGCTCGGAGGTGGCCCAGTGCTCATTCGCCGCGCGCATGCCGCCCAGGATGGCCGCCGCGTTCGGACTGGGTCCGAAAATCTCGGTCTTGAACCACTGCGCGGGCTCGGTGCGATACCACTTCAGCATGGCCGGCGGCACCACCTTGGCATAGACGGGATCGTCGAGCAGCTGCGGGTCCAGCAGGTCCGTGACGCCCGGGATCACGCGCAACGTGGCGATGTAGCCGATCTTGCCGTCATGGATGTTGCGCAGGTGATCGGCGATGGCGGGCGGAACGCCGGGCTGCTGCTGCAATTCATTCCAGTTCCAGAGGCCGTGCACGATCACGTCGACCTGGCCCTCGACGGCCTTGCGCTGCATGTCGAGCGCGTTGGCGTGGACCACGAGCAGCAGCCCGTGCTTCTTCGTCGCCGCGCGCACGCGGCGCAGGGTTTCCTGGCTCATGATGGGCCAGTCGTTGCGGTCGCCGAAGCCGTCCTCGAGCGTGATCTTCACGCAGATGGCATCGGTCTGCGCGATGCGCGCGACCACGGCTTCCGGGGTGTGCTCGGCCGGATCGGCGCCCTTCGGCAGCGGATGCTCACGGGCATTCGCGGGTTCGTAGATGTAGTCGTTGAACTGCGCGTAACGTTGTGCCGGATCCCAGAACACCAGTGGATAGCCGTCGACGACCGGCGCCACGCCACACCGGAAGGTATCCGGGTGTTGCGGCCGTGCGGTGAATTCCTTGACGCGCTCCGGCCGGTTGATCAGGTCCACGACCTGCGTGACGCCGAAGTACAGGTAGCTGCGCGGCTGCTGCTCGAGGAATTGTTTTTCCAGGATGGCGATCGCCGGATCGGTGGAGCCGGGCGGAAGGCCGACCGCATCGGACACGTGCACGTGACCATCCATGATGCCGGGCGTGAGGTACTTGCCGCGGCCGTCGAGCCGGCGCGCATCGGGAGCCGCGATGGGACGCTCGCTGACCGCGACGATGCGGCCGTCGCGGACCAGCACATAGCGGTTGCCGCGAGGCTGCGCCTGCTCGGGCGAGAGCACGGTGACGTTTTCGATGAGCAGCGGCGCCGACGCCGCCGGGGCGCGCGTGGGCAGCGCGAGATTGGCGCTGGCCAGCGCGACGAGGACGATCGAACGAATCATGGGTGACTCCGTGAGGATTCCAGCGGAATCAGGTTAGCCCGGCACTGGACCGGCCCCGGGGAAACATGTCGAGCGGTCGGTAAGTCGTGTCGGACGGTCTGTTGTCGGGGCGTATGGCGTCGCCGTGCGGTGTCAGCGGCTGAGATTTCGATCTCGCAGCCACGCCACGACGGCCGACACGCTGCTGAAACGGTGACGCGCGGCCGTCTGCTCCAGATTGCCCACCCGGATGCTGTACCCGCCCATCCTGTTCACGGCCTCGAAGCCAACCTCGTCGGCCGGGTCGTCCCCGACGAAGACCGGGGTACGCCCCGCGAACTCGGGTTGCCGCATGAGTAGTTCGATCCCGCTGCACGCGTCGCAAAGACGCGGTGTCAGCTCGAAAACGCACTTGCCTTTCCGGATCGTGAAGTCACCACCCAGTTGTGCGGCGAACACCTGCATGGCTGCCTGGACCACGGGTTCCAGGCGCGGCGCGAGACGAAAATGCATGGCCAGCGCCACTCCCTTGTCTTCCAGCAGCAGTCCGGGATTTTCCTGTTGCAACATGCCGAGGCCACGCCGGGCCGTATCGAGCACCGTGCCGTCGATGCCGGAACGTACGATCCGGCCGCACGGCAACCGCACTTCGAGACCGTGTTTTCCCGATGCCGGAAAGCGCCAGGGTTTGAACAGCGCATCGAGATCCGAAAGCGAGCGGCCGCTCAGCAGCGCGAACGCGCCATGCTCCCGCTCGAAGGCGAGGTGCAGCGTGTTGAGCAGTGATGCCGGCACCCGGACACGGTCGGGGGTCGCGGCAATTTCCAGGAGCGTGCCGTCGACATCGAGGAACAGCGCGAGGCCGCCCGACTTGATGAAGTTCGCCCGCGTACTCATGCGGCGGAGCTCACGCGCGGCGTTGCCTGGATGCAGGACGTCGCCGTCGGGCGCGCCGGGCGGGCGCAGGCACCTGCGACCTGCCGGCTTCCGGCAACAAGCCGAGCAAGAGCTCCACGCTGGAGGCGAGTTTCTCCAGGTCGGTCTGCGGCAGCCGGCAGACCGCGCGTTGCAGCGTGAACACCGCGCGGCCCGCGGTGGCACGCAGGATCTGGCGCCCGGCAGCCGTCGCATGAATCTGGATGGCACGTTGATCCGCGTCGGAACGTCGTCGTTCGATCCAGCCACGCATCGTCAGGCTCTTGAGAACCTGGCTCACTGCGGGTCGCTGCATGCCGAGCCGCACCGCGAGGAGCGAAGCCTGCAGGCCGGGCTCGTTTCCGATACACACCAGCGCGCGGTGCAGGCCGATGGGCGCGCCGGTGAGCTGCTCGAGCTCGCGATACAGCGCGCGCATCCGGTCGATCAGCGCGCGGGCCGCTAACAAGGCGCGATTCTCCAGCGCCGCGCGGGTCTTGTTCGCCGTCTTCATGGGCGGGTAGGGTAGCACCGTGCGGGCTTATGCAATGTCAATGGTTCACAGTGCGCAATCATTGCGTACAATGAACTAATCATGAGAGAGCCGCCAATACAGGCCGGCCGCGAATGTTGTTTCTTCCTTGACATCGACGGCATCCTGGTCGACCTCGCGCCGACCCTTCATGACGCGCGCGCCGACGAACCCTGGCGATCGCTGCGGCGTCGGCTCCATTCGTTCCTCGCGGCACGGAGCGCTGGGTGAGCCGGCTGGTGGCAGTATCCAACCGCGTGTCGTTGCCGAAACGGGGCAATGCCCCCGGCGGGCTCACGGTCGGGCTGCTCGCGGCCATGGAGGCGCGCGGAGGACTGTGGTTCGGCTGGGATGGCGAGATCACCACGGGTGATCAGCACCCGGTGATGGTCGCGCGTCATGGCAGCATCGACTTCGCCTCGACTCCGCTCAACGAAGCCGAGTACCAGGATTTCTATCTCGGGTTCTGCAACTCGATACTCTGGCCCCTGTTCCACTACTTCATCGCGGAGTTCCGCTACTCCGACGCCCAGTTCGACGCCTTTCAACGCACCAACGCGCGCCTGGCGCAGCAGCTTCTCACACTGCTCGAAGCCGATGACCTCGTCTGGGTACATGACTATCACCTGATCCCGCTGGCGCAGAAGCTGCGCGAGGGCGGCGCTCGTCAACCAATCGGCTTTTTCCTGCACATTCCTTTCCCCGCCGTCGAAGTGTTGAGGGTCCTGCCGGTATTCGGAGAGCTGCTGCAAAACCTGCTCGCCTACGATCTGCTGGCGTTCCAGACGAGCACCGACCTCGGGGCATTTCGCGACGCCGTCAGGCATGTCTGGCCCGAGGCCGAGATTCGCGATGCCGCAATCCGGGTGGGGAATCGCGTCGTGTCGACACTGGTGTGTCCGATCGGCGTCGACGTCGATGTGCTGCAGGCCCAGGCGCAGGAGGCCATGCACACCGAAGAATGCCGGCGCATGGTCACCGGACTGCTGGGTCGCCGTCTCATGGTGGGAGTCGACCGGCTCGATTACAGCAAGGGCCTGGTGCAACGCTTCCGGGCCTACGAACGGTTCCTCGAGACCCATCCCGAGAACCGCAACCGGGTGACCTTCATGCAGATCGCGCCGTTGTCGCGTACCGACGTCCGTGCATATTCGGAGATCAGGCGCGAGCTGGAACAGGCCACGGGTCGTACCAATGGGCGCTTCGCGGACACGGACTGGACTCCCATCCGGTATCTGAACCGGAATTTTCCGCGCGAGATCCTCATGGGTTTCCTGCGCGCGGCACTCATTGGCATCGTTACTCCGGTTCGCGACGGCATGAATCTCGTCGCCAAGGAATTCGTGGCCGCCCAGGACCCTTCCGATCCGGGCGTGCTGGTTCTGTCGACCCTTGCGGGCGCGGCACACGAGCTCGGCGCGGCGCTGCTGGTCAATCCCTATGACACCCGCGCGATGGCGCACGCGATCCAGCAGGCGCTGAACATGCCACTCGGGGAGCGCCGCGAGCGCCACCAGGCGATGCTCTCGGCGCTGCGGCGCAACTGCATCAAGGCCTGGCACGAACGCTTCGTCGGTGCGTTGGCCGAAGTCCGCGTGGCAGCGGCAGCGGCATGACGCCGGCCGACGACATCCCGGAAGAGATCCGGCGTTTCATCGGCGAGTACATCGACGACGTGCCGCAGCTCGAGACGCTTCTCATGATGAACGAGGAGCAGGACCGCGCCTGGCTGGTGAGCGAAGTGGCGGCCCGCAACTACACGACCGACCAGCGTGCCCTGGAAACTCTCGACGCGTTGCGGCGACGCGGCCTGCTGAGTCGCGACGACAGCCCGGCGCATTTCCGCTTCACTCCGGCCACACCGCAGACGCGCGCGCTGGTGGCCGAAGTCGGTCAGTATTACCGCAAGAATCTGGCGCGCATCGCGACCTACATCCATTCGAAGCCGTCGGCATCTATCAAGGAGTTCGCGCGCGCGTTCGAGCTCAAGAAGGATCGCTAGCATGTTTCAACTCATCGTCAATGTCCTCGGAACGCTGGTGGCCGTGCTGTGCGCGGTGCTCCTGTTGCGCGCCTATGGCGCCGTCCGCAAGCGCCTGCTGCTGTGGGCAGGCCTGTGTTTCGCGTTCCTCAGCGTATCGAACGGACTCGTGGTCGCGGACCTGTTCCTGGTCCCCGACCACGATCTGTACAGGTCCCGGCTCGGGATGGCGGCGGTGGGCATGCTGCTCCTGGTCTACGGCCTGGTACTGGAGAGTGACCAGTCATGATCGAAGGCTTCCTGCTCGGCGTCATCGTCACCTGTTCGTTCGTTGCCGCGGCGTACTTCGCGCGATTCTGGCGCGCCACGCGTGACCTGCTGTTCCTCGGGTTCGCCGCCTCGTTCTTCCTGGAGGGGCTGAATCGGATGACCTTCCTGTTCCTCGACAACCCCAAGGCCGGGGACGAGTACATCTACAGCGTCCGGCTCATCAGCTACCTGCTCATCCTGGGCGCCATCGCGTACAAGAACCGCGCCTGACGGCCCTCGGGGCGCCCTGTCTCAACTGTGCGCGCAGTCTTTTGCGCGCACCGCTGAACGGAAGGGGGCGGCCCCCAGCCGCGCGGCACGCGCGCCGCGTCAACTATCTACCGTCGTCTGACAGGCGTAACTTACGCGCGTCCAGGCCATTGACGGGATAGAGCAGAACAAACTTCAAACGCGAGGGGGTTTCCGTGAAGACGCGGCATTACGTAGCGGCTGCACTGGGCACGGCTTGCATCGCAAGTCCGTCGCTGGCCCAGGACCAGGGACAGGGTCTCGAAGAAATCGTCGTCACCGCGCAGAAGCGCGAACAGAACATCCAGGACGTTCCGATCGCGATCACCGCGTTCAGCGTCGACACCCTCCGCAACAAGGACGTGGGCGACATCGGCGCCCTCACGCGGCTCGCGCCCAACGTCAACCTGGATACGGGCTCACCTTTCTCGGGCGACACCTCGGTGTTGTCGGCTTCGATCCGCGGCATCGGCCAGGACGATTTCGCGTTCAACCTCGATCCGGGCGTCGGTGTCTACGTGGACGGCGTCTACCTGGCGCGCACCATCGGCGCCAACCAGAGCCTGCTCGACATCGACCGCATCGAAATCCTCAAGGGACCGCAGGGCACGCTGTTCGGCCGCAACACCATCGGCGGCGCGATCAGCATCGTGACGCACACGCCGGGCACCGAGAAACGGTTCCTCGCCACCGCGACCACGGGCAGCTTCAATCGTCGCGACATCTCGGCCTCGGCCGATTTTCCGATCACCGACAAATTCCTCACGACGCTGAGCTTCTCGTCGCAGACCCGTGATGGGTACCAGGAGGTGATTCCGTTCCCGACGGACACCGAGCTGGGGCAGGTACCGTGGGTGGTGGATCCGCAGACCGCTTTTCCGAAGGCCGGTTACGCCACGGCGGACAAGAAGGGCGGGCAGAACGTCCAGGTGATCCGCGGCAAGGCGCTCTGGCTGGTCAGCGATGATTTCAAGGTGACCATCGCGGGCGACTACTCGCACCAGAACCAGTCCTCGTACCCGACCACGGTGCTCGACGTGACCACGCCGGCCGGCGATGCGCTGCCCACGGTGTTCTCCGCGTGGCCGCCGGGGCCCTATGGCTTCATGGGAGCTAACTACAACTTCTGCATCAGCACGCCCGCGGCGTTCCTCAACGATCCGGCCGCGTTCAGCGGCACCACGGGCGCGCCGCCTTTCTTCCATACGGGCGAGGGCGGCCTGTGCGGACCGCGTGCGCAGGGACTCGGTCTCGCGACCGGTGGCGCGCCGCTCGGTGGCGCCGGCTACGTCGGAGGCCCGGTGCCCTACACACCGGGCGGTGTGGCGGGCAATCCTTCCGGCCCGTCGCCGCGCATCTACTGGAACCTCGCGAACACCGACACGGGCGATATCGACAAGACCTATGCGACCGGCCCGAGCTTCGCGAAGTACGACGCCTGGGGCGCATCGATCACGCTCGACTACAGCATCTCCGACTCGTTGGGCTTCAAGTCCATCACCGGCGCGCGCGGCATCGACTGGAAAGCGGGGGTCGACCTCGACGGCCTGCCCGAGACCATCCAGGAAGTGACCGATCACCAGGCGCAGAAGCAGTTCTCGCAGGAATTCCAGCTGACCGGCAAGGCACTCGGCGACAAGCTCGACTACGTCGCGGGCCTGTTCTACTTCCAGGAAGAAGGCTTCGTGCACGACTTCGTGCCGTTCGGCAGCACGCTGTTCATCTATGACGTGGCCAACGACGTCGACACCAAGTCGTACGCTGCGTTCTTCCACGCCGACTACCAGTTCAACGACCAGTGGGGCGTGACGCTCGGCGCGCGGTATTCGAAGGACGACAAGAAGTTCGAGGGTGGCCAGGCGGATCTCGACGGCTACAACTACAAGTCGGCGGGTTGCTGGGGTGCCAATGGTCCCGACATGGCGTGTTGGGCCGCGTTCGCGGGTGCCGTGGGGCTGGCGCCTTTCCCGGATCCGGGCAATCCGTATCGCTACTTTCCACCTGGCGAACAGAGCCAGGAATACGACGTGTTCACGCCCACCGTGGGCGCGCAGTTCCACGTCAGCGGGAACACCATGCTGTACGCGAGCTTCTCGAAAGGCTTCAAGGCCGGCGGCTGGACCACGCGTCTCTCGAATCCGCTCGCCGACATCGACGATGCGGCTTTCGGCCCCGAAGAAAGCGAGACCTACGAGCTGGGATTGAAATCCCGGTTCCTCGATGACCGCGTGCAGACCAACCTGGCCGTGTTCTGGACCGACTACACCGGCATCCAGCTGCAGATCCAGGAAGGTGCATCACCGGTTTCGCAGAACGCCGGCGACGCGGAGCTCAAGGGCGCGGAGCTCGAGCTCGAAGCCATCGTGGGCGGCGGCTTCTCGGTGAACCTGGCTGCGGGCTACATCGACGCCGAGTACACGACACTCAAGACATCCGTGCAGGG
Organism: Steroidobacteraceae bacterium; assembly: GCA_035279135.1. Classification (GTDB taxonomy): domain Bacteria; phylum Pseudomonadota; class Gammaproteobacteria; order Steroidobacterales; family Steroidobacteraceae; genus CADEED01. The sequence continues at coordinate 8,347 of DATEII010000143.1, read as the reverse complement.
CATCACGCTCGACACCGATCTGCCGAAGACGCCGGAGTACAAGTTCACGGTGAGCCCGCAGTGGGACGTCAAGCTGCCGAACACCGGGACGTTGCGCTTCGCGGCGGATTACACGCACACGGCCTCGATGTTCAACGATGCGCCCAACACTCCGCTGCTCGCGCGTCCGGCCACGGACAACCTTTCCGCGGCCATCCACTACATCTCGCCCGAGGAGAAGTACCAGGTCACGCTCGGCGGCAGCAATCTCACCGATGACCGCTACCTCACCGTGGGTTCGGTCAATGGTGCGGAGGGCGAGACGGTGGGGACGTACAACCCGCCGCGCCAGTGGTACCTGTCGCTGCACATGAGATTCGAGTAACGAAGGCCTCGATCGCGGCAAACACTTCCTGCGTGTTGGACTGCACGATGTAGTGTCGCGCGTTTTGCAGCTCCAGCACCTCGCCGCCGCGGACTTCGGTCCGGAAGCGTTCGATGTTCTGGCGCTGCAGCTCGTCGCGCAATCGCCGGATCTCGGCGAGCGTGGCCATGAGCTCCGCATCATTGACGTCGCGCGATGACCGCAGGTCCGGATCGTCGATCGCGTAGATCGCCAGCGCGGGAATTTTCACGGCCCCATAGTCGGGCGGCTGGATCGCGGCCTGGATGGCCTGCTGCGTACGCGCGTCGACGCTCGGGGTGCCGCCGAGAAACGGCTTGTCCACCTGCCAGGTGGCGATCAGCTCGCCTTCGGGCAGGCGCACGCGATCGCTTTGCTCGAGCCAACGGGTCATCGACTCGTAGTTCAGCAGCGCACGCGGAGGTACCGGCGGCGCCGGCGGCACGCGGTTGTTGAGCTCGCGCAGCCGCGCCAGCGTCGGATTTGCGCGCGGATTCGAGCGGTCGTAGGCGGCATCCAGGTACACGAGGCCGTCGAACCGTTGCGGATGATGACCGCCAAGCCACGTGAGCTCTTCGCCCGCGATCGAGTGTCCGACCAGCACCGCCTTGCGCAGCTCCATCGCATCCATGACGGCGAGCACGTCCTGCGCGAGACGTGGCGTGTCGTAGCCGAAGTCGGGCTTGCTCGAGTAGCCGCCGCCCCGGCGCGTCATCGCGACCACGCGGTGGTGGCGTGCGAGCAGCGGCGCGAGCTCGTCATAACTGTGCGCGGTTGCACCCAGGCCCGGCAGCAGCAGCAGCGGTGAACCCGTGCCCCCGAAATCCAGCACCTCCAGCTGAACACCTTCTTCCACCTTGACGGATGCGGGCTCGTGCGGCGCGGCATCGCGCCAACGCGAAGCCAGGAAGTTGCCGTCGGACGTGGGCAGGCCACAGGTCGCGGAGTCCGCGCCGAGAAGTCCTGGCAGCGTGAGCGAACGATCGACGTAGGCGGCGACGTCCCACGCCGTCACGGTGACGGTGTCGTGTTGCGCGAGCCGGGGTGAATGGATGGCGAGCTTCACGCGCTGACTGAAGAGCCACTGTGTCCAGGCGGGGGAAAGGTCCGGCGGCGCGGCCGCGCGGCTGGCCGCGATGTCGTCCAGCTGCGCCGAGAGTTGCGCGGGCCGGCGGAAGGCGCTGAGACATTCGACATCGATGTGATCGAAGCTGGCATTCAACCCGGCACTGCAGTAACCCAGGCCGGGCAGCGCGTGGTGCCGACCATCGACACGCAGGCTGTAATTGCGCGGCGCCAGCAGCGTGAAGGAATAACTGAGCTTCAGAGAAGTTTGTCTGCCGCGGAGCTTGTCCAGCGCCGACGCAGGCAGTACCCACGCCTGCGACAGCCCCTGTGCGTAGGCGGCGGGCCGCAGCGAGACCACGGGAGTCGCCTGCCCGGCGAAATAGTCAGCGCGTACGTAGTCGAGTTTCACGCGCCAATCTACTGGTACGCGCCGCGGTTCGACCGGCGTGATGAAGGCGATCGAGTCCGGTCCCGTATCGCTGAGGTCTTCGTTCGACCACATGCGCAGCCCGCTGGCCTCACGGGCGGCCGTGAATGCCGGGTCCCGCGCGGCTTCAGCGAGCCGGGTGGCAGGGAAACAGGTGCGGGTCTGGCGCAGGTAGACAGGCTCGACGTCGGCGGGCGCCTCGACTGGATTCAGCCTGGCTTGCGCGGCCATGACGCCTTGCCACGGCAACAGCCACATCGGCAGCAGGAACAGGAACACCATCACGCCCGCCGTGAGGACCAGCAGCGCGCGGGCCAGCAGGATGCGCCGGCCCGCATAGACCAGCCAGAATCCGAGCGCGGCCAGCAGCAACGGGACCACCTTGGCCGGCGCCAGCGACAACCAGCCGAGGCCTGCGCCCAGCAGCGCTTCGTCGCCAAACGCCAGCGTGGACGGGTCGGGCGCATGCACGAAAGGCGTGGGGATCACGAACATGCAGGCGAACAGGGCGATCAGCAGGCCCATGCCCTGCACGAGGGTGCGCGTCACGATCGCAGTGAGCAGCAGCAGGGGGATCACGAGCGGCGCGTACGGGAAGTACTCGTCCCGCAGCAATACCGCATCCTGCAGCGACTCCGCGAGCGATGCGCCGAGGCACAGATCCGCGATCAGCGTCGCCACCGCGGCAGGTAGATAGATCACCGCGAACGGGAAGGCGAGCTTGGCCACCACCAGCTCGCGCCTCGGGACCGGGCGGCACAACCAGTCGTCCACCAGGCTCACGGGCGCGTCGAGCTGGAACACCGCAAGCGTGGCGAGCGCGCCCGTCACGACCAGCAGCAACGGGCGGAACTGCGCCCACAACGGCACCAGCTCCCAGCGCAGGATGAAGACATCGGCGGCGAACAGCAGCGCCGTGAGCAGCGCCAGGGGATACAGGCCCAGCAGGTCCTTGCGCAGGATGGCGCCGACGATGCGGAGATTCATCGCTGCAGGTCCCGCTTGCGCTGTTGCATGAGCGAGTTGGCGATGGCGCGCAGCGACATCGGCTCGCTCTCGAGCCGCACCGCGCCGAAGTGTTGCGCGACTTGCCGGAACAGGGCCGCTTCATCTGCGTAGTCCGTGGTGATGAATCGCAGCCGGTGACCCTCGATTTCGGGCAGCAGCCAGCTGGCGGGACGCGGCTGGGGCAGTTCCCTGACCGCTGAGAGCGTGACCGACACTTCACGGAATCGCGCCTGCAGGCTCTCGATGGCTTCCTGCAGCAGCAGGCGGCCGTTCTGCATGAAGGCGACATGGGTGGTGAAGCTTTCGATCTCCGCGAGCTCGTGCGAGGAAATCAGGATCGTGGTGTCGGCGGCCTGTTGCAGCAGGCCGTTCACCACTTCGTCGCGTACCAGCGTGTCGAGACCGCTCAGCGGTTCGTCGAGCACCAGGAGTTTGGGCCGGTAGGCGAGTGCGGCGACCAGCAGGGCTTTCATGCGCATGCCGTGCGACAGGTGCCGGATGCGGCGCGCCGGTGGCAGCTCGAACTGCGCGCACAACGCGCGCTCGAGCTCACGATCCCAGGCGGGGTACAGGATGCGCAGGTAATCGAAATATTGGGCGAGCGTGAGCCCCTCGGGCAGCTTCTGGCTTTCGGACACGTATCCGATGCGCTCGAAATCCCGCGGGCCGAGCCTCTGCGACGCGGTGCCGAGCACGCGGATCTCGCCGCGATCGGGTCGCAGGATGTTCATCAGCAGGCGCAGCGTGGTGGTCTTGCCGGCGCCGTTCGGGCCGATCAACGCGAAAACCGAACCTTCCGGCACGCGCAGATCGAGATCCTCGACAGCCTCGAAGCGGCCGAAGCGTTTGGCGACTCCGCGGGTCTCGAGGACAGTCTCACTCATTGGCGATCGACTTCACGGGGCGCATGTCGCGCCACGTCTCCCCGACGGCCTGCTGCACCTCTTCGAGCCCGGCACCCACGCGCATGGCTTCCACGACGAGCTTTTCCACCTCGTCCTCGAGCAGTCGCCTGCGATCGCCGGCACGCGCCTTGGGCGGCTGCGCGACGACCGTACCGAGACCGGGCTGCACCACGAGCCAGCGTTCCTGGACCAGGTGCTGGACCACCTTGTGAGCCGTGTTCGGATGGATCTTGAGATCCAGCGCCAGCGTGCGCACCGAGGGGAACGGCTCTCCGGCCTTCAGCTCCCCGCCGAGAATGGACTTGATCGCCGCGAAGCAGACCTGGTCGAAGATCGACTGCCCGGGCGTGAAACGAACCTTGAAGGGAACCATGCGGCCTCCGGTGTCACATCGATACTGTGACACATGGGAGGCCGCCTGGGAAGTTTTTACATCAGGCGCGCAGTTTCTGCGTGAAGCGGAACTGCATGGTGCAGGGCTTGCCGCTGCAGATGCCGGGCTTGTATTTCGTCAACAGCAGGATCTGCTGCGTGACCTCGGTCATGCGCACGCTGCTCTCGTTGCCGAAGCTCTCGACCTTGGTCGCCTTGCCGTCGGGCCCGACGGTCACGACCATGTTGATCTCGCCGCGTGCCTGCGAAAGGCGCTGCGCATTCCGGACCGCGTTGAAGATGGACTTCAGGCCTTCCGCCGGAAACGGCGGCTCGTCACCCTCGGGCATGGAGTTGTACAAGGCGTGCAATTCCGCCTTCTGCTCCGGCGTGAGCTCGCCATAGGTCTTGTTCAGCGGGATTTTCGAATCCCACTTGATGTCGCGCTTGATGATCGTGCCCGTCGTCTGCGTCGATTCGTTGACCAGGCGCGTCGTCGGCTGCGAGGGCAGCAGCTGGCCGGTGATTCCGCCCACCATCTGCGCCTGCGCGATCGAAAAAACGAGGGAAGAAACGGTAATCGTCAAAAAGTACTTGTAGGTTTTCATCCCCTGAACTTCAGCATGCAAAAGTAGACTCGGTCAATCGGTGGGCGCGGACGGGTCTCAGGAATATGATCCGCATCCCGCCAAAGAGCTAAGGAGAAACCTGATGCCACGCGTTGCCACCCGACGTTTCGTCACATGCCTCGCCGCGACGGCGCTGGTGCTCGCGGCATGTTCGAAGAAAGAAGAGGCTGGACCCGCGGAGACCGCGCCGGCTCCCGCACCCGCCGTCGAAGCTCCGCCACCGCCGCCGAAGCCCGCGAGTGCGAGCACCTTCATGATCGGCGAGTTGTCCGCCTCCGCGTTGCGTGATGGCCGGCTCGAATTTCCGAACGACAACAAGATATTTGGCGTGGGTCACACGCCCGACGAGGTGGGCGCGCTGCTGAGCGCCGCCGGACAGCCCACCGACAAGATCCATCTCGATCTCGACCCGTTGCTGGTGAAGAGCGCGGATCGCGTGATGCTGTTCGACACCGGGGCGGGCTCGAACTTCGGACCGACCGCCGGGCAGCTGCCGCAATCGTTGCAGGAAGCCGGCGTCGATGCGCAGTCCGTCACCGACATCTTCATCTCGCACGTCCATGGCGATCACATCGGCGGCCTGCTGAACGCCGAGGGCGCGCTGACCTTCCCCAACGCGAAGATCCACATCTCGAGGCCGGAGTGGAAATTCTTCTCGGGTCTCAAGGCCGAGCAGGCCGCGGGCATGGGCGTGCAGAATTTCGATGCGCTCGTGAAGGCGATGAAGCCCAAGGTCGATGCGTTCACGCCAGGAGCGCAGCTGGTGCCGGGCGTGGTGAAGGCCGTCGAGATCAAGGGCCACACGCCGGGTCATTCCGGGTACAGGATCACCTCGGGCAACGACTCGCTGCTGTACATCGGCGATGCCATGCACAGCTCCATCATCTCGGTGCAGAAGCCTGACTGGCCGATGAACTTCGACAGCGATCAGAAGACCGGCGCCGCGAGCCGCGAATCGTTGCTCGCCGAGCTCGCGAGCAGCGGGCAGCGGGTCTACGCCGTGCACTTTCCCTTCCCGGGCCTGGGAAGGATCGAGAAGCGGGGCGAGGGGTACGTCTGGGTCCCTGAATGAGCCAGACGGTTCGCGGATGCGAAGTGAGGCGTCCCGCCCGGCTCCTTCCGGCCGGGACGCCTCTCTCTGACTACGAACCGATCTTGCCGTGACCCGAATTCGCCGGGATCACGGTCGGCATCGTCGACGATGATTCGAGCGAGTAGCTATACGGCACGGTCACCGTGCAGGTCGAGTCGAACTGCCCGCCGCTGATCACCGGCACCACCAGCGCGCCGTCACCCACCGAGCGGTCGTAGCTGATGGAGTCCAGCGTGTTGGCGCGCGTCTGCCAGCAACCCGGCTGCGGCGAATCGTCCGAGGCGATGAGCGGGTTGTTCGAATTCTTGAAATAGTTGCCTTCGACGAGAATCCGACCGCCCATGCGCGAGTTGATGCCATGGATCATGTCGCTGTTGCTGAGGTTCGACCAATAGTTGTTGTAGCTGTGCACGAGCCCATGGCGCAGCAGCGGCGTGCGCTGCTGGATGTTCTCGTACCAGTTGTGATGGAACGTGATGTTGGTGTTGGCCGCATCACTGTCGCTCGAGCCGATGAGGCCCGCGCGACTCGAGTTGCGGTAATGGTTGTACGACACCGTCACGTTGGTCACGCCGGCCTTCATGTCGAGCAGCGAGTCATAGCCGTCGGATTCGCCGCCGCTGGCCTCGAGCGTGTTGTGGTCGACCCAGACGTTGTTGACCGTGGTCTCCATGCCGATCGCATCGCCGCCGTTCGAGATCGGCGAGCCGCTCTTCTTGACGTTCCGGATCCACAGATTGCGGATCACGATGTTGGACGAGTTGCGGATGTGCACGCCGATCTGGTCGAGCACGCCACTGCTGCCGACGCCGATCAGCGTGACATTGCTGACGCCCTTGAGCTGGATTTCCGTGGCCGTGGTGTCGCAGCTGCCGCTGGCCTTGGTGGTGTTGCCGTGAGTGATGGTGCCGTTGACGCGGATGATGATGGGTGTGCTCACCGAGGCACGCGCGCACAGCGCGGCGTTGATCTGCGCGCCGGTGCTCGCCGTCACCACGCTGCCGCCCGTGCCGCCAGTGGCTGAGCGTCCGAAGCCGACCGGCGTACCGGACGGTGTTGGAGTTGGCGTCGGGGTGGGAGTTGGTGTCGGTGTGGGGGTCGGCGCCGGTGTTGGTGTCGGAGTGGGCGTGGGCGAAGGCGAGGGCGCAGGCGCACCGTACGAGCAGTAGCGTGGTGTACCCACGTTGATCGGCGGGAACAACGACGCGGAGCAGGTCAGTGGCCCGGTGCGGTTCGCATAGACGAATGTGCCTGCCTTGCCATACGCCACCGAACGGGTGCCGCTGAACGAGCAGGTCTCTCCTTCCTTGGCGCACTTCGTGTATCCGGCCGGGTAGTCGGTCGCCGCCTGCGCGCCGGTGGCGATCGCGACCAGAGCCGCGCCGCTGAGCATTTTCCTGAGCATGGGAATCCCCCTGGTGAATGTCTGAGTGACCCGGATGACACCGGTGTCAAGCCGAGATTAACCCGATTCCGCGCCGGCACGCATTGCGGTCGATACGTATGCGTTGCGGGTGGCTTTTGCTCGGCGACGGATACCGCTAACAACAGCAGTCCATGCTGACCCTGCAGGCTGAGGACCGGGGGAAGTTAGAGACTGCCGAGTCGCAGTTTCCGGCGGAAGCCGAACAACTCGAGGAATTCGCCGAACACGCGTTCGCTGAGCAGGCCTGCCTGCGGTGCATGTCCGTGCGTGTCGCGCAGGATGTGCTCGAGCGCATGATCGTGGCCGGAGGCTTCGGCCTCGGTGCGGTACTCGGGCACGTGCAGCCAGCGCTGGATGAGGTGCTCGTCGGCCTCGAGGTGGAACTGCAGTCCATAGGCGCGATCGCCGTAGCGAAAGGCCTGGTTGGGGCACGTGGGTGTGCTCGCGAGATGTACCGCACCCGGCGGCAGGTCGAAGGTGTACGCATGCCACTGGAACACGTGCTGGCTGCCATCGAAGTGGCGGCACAAGGGATCCGACTGCGCTGCGGAGGTGGGATGCAGGCGATACCAGCCGATCTCGCGCACCGTGTGTGGCCGCACGTTCGCTCCCAGCGCCGCGGCGAGTAGTTGGGCGCCGAGGCAGATGCCGAGCACGGGGATGTCGCGCCTCAGCGCGTCCTGGATGGCCGCGATCTCGGTGGTGAGGTGTGGGTAGCGATCCGCCTGGTCGACGTTCATCGGGCCGCCGAGCACCACCAAACCGTTGTAGCGGCTCACGTCGGGTCGCAGGTCCGGCTGGCGGGAAAAATTCACATAGCGGATGCGGAAGCCGTGCCGTCGCAGCAGCGGGTCGAGCAGGCCGAGTGGTTCGCGCGCGGAATGTTGGAAGACGAGCAGCTTGCGCATGCGCGGGCAAGTCTGTCATACAGCTCGCATGATCACGTTGAAATCGAGCAAGGCTTCCAGGCCCGTCGAGGTTCGTTGCGAGGACAATCTGCGCGAACAGGGCCAGTGGCTGGCGGACACCATCGCGGA
>DATEII010000142.1:0-8251 GCA_035279135.1 Steroidobacteraceae bacterium | reverse complement strand
CGGGAGCCGGGACGGTTGCAGGCGCAGCAGCCGGAGCGGGTGCCGGCGCGGCGGGCGCAGGCGGGACGTCGTCGACGACCAGCGCGGCGAACGCCTCGCCGGGCGACGCGGCCGCGGGCTGGGCGAAACCGAGCGATGCGGCGCCGGCCATCAATGCCGCGGCCAGCACCAGCGATGCGGTGATCACTCCGGCCGAACGCGCGCCATTTTTCTGCTGGCCCATGCCCAGCAGGCGCGCCACGCGAGTGGAGACCGAACTACCGGTGGCCGCCATCGCGAGCTCCGGCGTGTCGCGCCAGCCTTCCATGGTGGCGAGCGCGCGGGCGTAGCTGACCGTGCGGCCACACGCGGCGATCGCGACGTCGTCACAGCAATCCTCGCGGTCGGCGCGAATACGCTTGTTGAGCCACCACACGGCCGGGTGGAAGAAGAACACGGTCTCGGCGATGACCTGCACGAAGTTCACCGCGACGTCGAAGCGCTTCACGTGGCCGAGCTCGTGCGCGATCACGGCCTCGAGCTGCTCGGCCGTGAGGCCCGTGAGCGCGCGCATCGGCAGCAACACCACGGGGCGGAAGAAGCCGATCACCGAGGGCACGTTGACCATGCGGCATTCGCAGTAACGCACCATGCGCGTAATCCCGAGCCGCTGCTGCAGATCACGGCAACGCTCGACGATCTCGGCCGGGAGCGCCGACAGATTGCGACGGCGCAACTGCTCCAGCAGCAGCAGTCCGAAGGCGATGCGCAGCGCCAGCAGGCAGACGCCCACGAGCCAGGTGCGTGCGACCCAGGCGAAGTCACGCTCGGGCGTGATGGCGAGAATCGGCGAGATTTCCAGCACCTCGGGGGCCAGCACGGCTGGCGCGACGTCCGCGCTGACGGGCATCGAGTCGGCGGCGAGCCCATCGCCGCCAGCAGGAGGGGCGCTCAGCAGCGCGAACGTCACGCCGAACGAGGCGAACATCAGCGCGAGCGCGCCGACGCCGATCAGGTAGCGGGTCGACGATGCGCGGAACATCGACATGAGAGCGCCGGCGAGCGCCGCGATGGCCGCGCCTTGCCAGAGGAAGTGCAACAGGGTCCAGGCCAGAACTTTCATGGAAGTTTCCTCTCGTATTCGTCGAGCATGCGCCGGATTTCTTCGATCTCAGTCTTCGAGCCGCGACGGCCCGACAACACGTGTTGCATGAGCTGGCTCGCCGAGCCGCGGAACACGCGCTGCAGGACGTCGGCGGCGAATTGCTGCTTGGTGGCTTCGGCGGGCTGGGTCGCGGTGTAGACGTGCGCGCGCTGATCTTCGCTGCGCGTGACCAGGCCCTTGCCCGTCATGATCTGCAGCAGCTTGAGAGCGCTGGTGTAGCCGACGTCCTTTTCCTTCGCCAGCACTTCGTGGATCTCGCGCACCGTCGACGGTCCGCGGGTCCAGAGGATGTGGAGGATCTCGAGCTCGGACGGCGTGGGGTTGATGCGGGGTTCCTGCTTCATGGGACAGGAAGCTACTACGAAGTATTTCGTACTGTCAACGAAGATCTTCGTACTTTGCGCGGAACCCCGCCGGGACCGCTGTTTCCCGGGCTCTATTGCCGGGTCGGCGGATTCCCCATCGGGCCCTTGCCCTGGCCCTGGTAGTAGTCCTGCGCTCGCTGGCGGAACGCCGCGACGCCATCACCGCGCGTGAGCTCCTGGATGGTGTCGGCGGGCGCGGCCATCAGCTGGTCCTTGGTGAACGGGATCACGTAGGCGTCGACGTTTTCGTCGAAGTGCAGCGCCGACCAGGGCAGCGGATGGTACTTCTCGCCGATGCCGAGGAACCCGCCCATGCCGACGATGGCGAACATGATGCGTTCGGAAAGCTTGTCGAGCACCACGTCCTCGATTTCACCGACGAGTTCACCGCTGGTGTTCTTGACCGCGGTGCCGATGACCTTGCGCGCGCGAATGGCCGTGGTGTGTCCGGATGCGGTGGGCATGGCTGTCTCCTTCATTGATGGCGGAGGACGAACCTAAAGGTGCAGGGCGGCGACGGGCATCGGCGCATGACGCCGCGGTTTGTCAGTGCTCAGCGACGGGCTCCAGCAGCACCTGCCACACGTCGAGCTTCTTCGCGCGGAACGCCGCCGCGCTGGCGCTCAGGTAGTAGAGCCACATGCGCCGGAAACGGCGGTCGTAATCGGCCATGCGCGTCCACGTGCGCTCGCAGTTCGCGCGCCACGCGAGCAGCGTGCGTTCGTAATGCGCGCCGATGCTCTGCCAGCCCTTGACCGTGAAAATGCCTTCGATCGCGCGTTCGATCTGCTCGCGCGAGGGAATCATGGAATTCGGAAAGATGTAGCGGTGGATCCAGGGATCGGTGTGATTCGTGGACTTGAAACCGCCGATGGTGTGCAGCAGGAAGCGCCCACCCGGATGCAGGCAGCGCCGCACCACGCGCATGTAGCGCCGGTAGTTGCGCACGCCCACGTGCTCGAACATGCCGATCGAGAACGCATGGTCGAACTTCTCGCGCATGTCGCGGTAATCCTGCAGCCGGATGGCGATCGGCAATCCTTCGCAGCTGCGCCGCGCATACGCCGCCTGTTCGCGCGCCACCGTGACCCCGACGCCGATGACGCCGAACTTCTGGGCCGCATATTTCAGCGCGCCGCCCCAGCCGCAGCCCACGTCGAGCACGCGCTGCGCCGGCCGCAGGCCTAACTTCCCGAGCGTGAGATCGAGCTTGGCTTCCTGCGCCTCGTCGAGGGTCGCGGCATCCTGCCAGTACGCGCAGCTGTAGATCATGCGCGAGTCGAGCATGGCCTCGTAGAACTCGTTGCCGAGGTCGTAGTGGCTTTCCCCCACCTGGAAAGCGCGTGAATGCCGCTGCAGGTTGGTCAGCGTCGCGGTGACCCAGGCGGACAGGTTGCGCCAGGTCCGCACCTTCTCATCCGCGTGGTTCACGAACAGCCGGAAGATGAAGCCGTCGAGATCGCGCACGTCCCACCAGCCGTCCATGTACGACTCGCCCAGTCCCAGCGATCCATCGGCGAGCACGCGCGGATAAAAGTCTTCGTGGTGGACCTGGATGTCCCAGGCGTTCGGGCCGTCGACGTCGATGCCGCAGCTCGCGAACAGGTTTTCGATACGGGCGCGGGCGCGGCCGGGCCTGAATCCCGGTGCCTGCTCGAGCGAGGCCGCGCGCTTCATGCGCGGAGTATCCGCGCAGGCCGCGGGGTCCACGCTCCCGGCGCGCGGTGCGCCTCTACGTAGGAAAACCCCGCGTCTTCCTCACGGGTCGGGCGTGCACTCCAGCTGCCAGAGCACGCCATTGGTCCAGCCAAAGCCGTCCTGGTTCGGATACTCGCCGCCGCGCGCATCGGCATTGCCGGTCACGTCGTATTTCTCGGTGAGCTTGCCGGTGCGCCGGAACACTTCCACGTTCTCGCGACGCCAGCCGCGCGCGATGAAATCGGCCAGGTCGGCCTCGTCGTAGCGGCGCAGGCCTTCGATCGTCAGCCAGACCAGCGGCGCCCAGCCATTGGGCGCGTCCCATTGCTCGCCGCTCACCACCGGGGTGGGCACCACGCCTTCCGGGCGCAACAGCGTCACGCGCAGCGTGCTCGCGACCTGGTGCGCCTGTTCGGCCTCGGCCACGCCGAAATACAGCGGGTACAGGGCGGCCAGGGTCGCCGAGTTGGCCAGCCGGCTCTCCCGCCACAGGTAGTCGGTGTACGTGTGGCGCTGCTCGTTCCAGAACACGGCGCGGATGGCCTGGGCGCGCTGATCCGCGAGCGTTTCCCAACGTTTCGCATCCGGGTCGTCCTTGATGGAAAGCACGCGCGCAATGACGCGCTCGAGCTCGTACATGAGGCTGTTGAGATCCACGGGCAGGATGTCGACGGTGCGGATCGTCGCGAGCGAGTGTCCGTCGGCAAGCCAGCGCGAGCTGAAATCCCAGCCGCTTTCGGCGGCGGCGCGCAGGTTTCGATACACCTCGGCGGCCGGGCGCTTCGAGGCGGCAGCCGTGGCGATGTCTTCGCGATAGGCCTCGTCACGCGGCGTGGCGCGATCGTCCCAGTAACGATTGAGCACGGTGCCATTGCGCAGGCGCACCACGCGGCGGTGGGCGCTGCCGGGTGCGAGTCCGTCGGCGCCTTCCATCCAGAACTCGTGCTCGCGCAGCAGCTGCGGCAGGAATTTCGTGTACACCTCGTCGCCGTCCCGCGTCGCGGCACGCGACACCATGGCCGCGAAGAACGGCGGCTGCGAGCGGCTCAGGTAGTAGGTCCGGTTGCCGTTCGGGATGTGGCCATAGGTGTCGATCAGGTGCGCGAAGTTCGCGAGCATGTCGGTGGCGAGCGCGCGGCGCTCCGGCGCTTCCAGCCCCAGCATCGTGAAATACGAGTCCCAGTAGTAGATCTCCTGGAAGCGGCCGCCGGGCACCACGTAGCGGTGCGGCAGCGGCAGCAGCGAGCTGCCCGCAACTGGCGCGTCGGGCTGCCGCGTGAGCACCGGCCACAACGAGGCGATGTGCGCACACACATCCTCACCGGCGCGACTGCGATACGTGGATTCACGCACCTCCGGCACCGTGAAGTGGCGCTCGACGAAGGCGCGCAGGTCGAAGCCGGCGCCACGTTTCTCCTGGCGCCAGGCCGCCATGATGCCCGCGGGCGAGTCCTTGGGGACCGCATCGGCAAAAGTCTTGCTGTCGACGAAGACCTTCTGGCGCTGCACGGTGTCGAACAGATCGCCGTACACGACGGAGGGCGGTTGCGGTGTTGGCGCCGGTGCCGCGAGCGCCGCACCCATCCACAACAGCGCCCAGGCGCAAGAGAGCAGTTTCCTGTTCATGCGCCCGAGCCTACCGCGGCCCGGCCGGCAGGAATATCAGCGCAGCGAGCGGTTCAGGTCGTCGATGGAGGCGTCCAGCACGTGCGCGTTGACGGAATCCTTCTCGTCGAGCAAGGCGCGGGTCTGGATGAGCAGGTCGCGCACGCGCCGCAGCCCGGACGGATGGCTGCTGCGGATCTCGTCTTCGAGAGTGCCGCCGCCGGTGGCCGCGAGGAACAGGAACAGCGGCACCGCGGTGCGCAGCTCGTAGTTGGCGTTCACGGCCGTGATGATGGCCCAGCGATCCGCGTCGACTTCGCGCAGCCGCCGCTGCACCCAGCTGTTGCCGACGCCGCCGACGTGCCCGAGCACGTGGTGACCGATCTCGTGCAGCAGCACGGTGGCCGTGACCGCGTCGAGGATCTCGTAGCGCAGTTCCTCGCGCCGGGAGCTCTCGAGTGACGTGTCGAGCGCGCCCTCGCACAGGCCACGCGTGCTGGTCGCGTACGATTCGAAATCGTAGACCGGCGTGCGCTCCTTGCCGCGCGAGGTGCGCCGCGAGTTGTGGCCCACCTTCTCGGCGAGGTAGTTGGAGTACTCGCGCAGGCAGCCGTCGTGGCCGGCCCAGTCGGCGATCATCGCGAGCGCCAGCCAGTCGGTCACCGCGAGGAAGCCCGCGTTGAACTCGACGATGCGCCGCCCGCCGAAGGTGTTGTGCGCGTCGGCATTGGTGACCCAGTCGTGGGGCGCCTGGAATTCGATTTCGTCGAGGATGCGCCGTGCGTCCGGCGTGAGGGTGGGGCGGATGTCTTCGACCAGCTGGTGCGCCATGCCGTCGATGCGCTGCGCGTACCAGTCGAGGTCCACTTCACCGGCAAACACCGGGCCGCTCGCCAGCGAGGCGACGAACAGGGAAACCGCAAGCTTCATCCTGGACACGAGTCGATATTGCACCTTTTTGCAGGCCGGGCAATCAGCCACCGCACATGCGTGGAAAATCGCGGTTTCAGGACGCCGGTTCGATTTGCTGCCGCGCGGCGCTGGGCGTCGTGACGGGCTGCAAGCGGTTGGCGCCGGCTTCGTTCACGAAGGCCGCGGCCATGGTTTCCTCGCGACTCGGCGCATCGACGGTGGCCACGTGCCAGAACTCTCCCTGCAGCCGCTCGTGGTCGAGATCGAGCAGCACGTAACCGCGCTCGTGCAGCTCGACGTATTTCACATGCGGTGAGCTGCTGCGATACCGCTCGGCACGGCCAGCGGCCTGCGCGACATCGGCGACCCCCGGGGAGCTCACCGCCGGCGTCGCGAACTCCACGCCCAGCACACCGCGCCCGGTGGCGGGGTCGTACACGGCCGCATCCCAGGGATTGGCCGTGAGCTCGTTGGCCCAGGAGGAGTGGATGTCGCCGGTGAGTACCACGATATTGCCGATCCGCGGCTCACGCAGCGAAGCGAACAGGCGCTGGCGCGCAGCCACGTAGCCGTCCCACACGTCGAAGTTGAGCATCGACTGGCCCCGGCTCAGGCTGAGCTGGGCCATGAGCACCTGCTGGCCGAGCAGCCGCCACGTGACGTCGTCCGCGTGGGACTGCGCGAGGTTCTGTTCCAGCCATTGCTCCTGGTCCCAGCCTAACAAGGTGCGCGCCGGGTCGTTGGCGACCGCATCGTCGGCGGCATATCCCACGTCCGGGCCGCCGAACGCGGCGTGCGACTGCTGGTCGCGGCCATGCACGCGCGTGTCCAGCATCAGCAGGTCCGCAAGCCTGCCGAAGCGGAACTGGCGGTAGATGCGCACATCGGCCGGCTGTGCCCATTCGCGGATCGGCATCCATTCGAAGTAGGCGCGCATCGCGGCCTGCTTGCGTGTCGCCCAGTCGCCTTCACCCTGGTTGGGATTGTGATTGTCGGCGCCGTCTTTCCAGGTGTTGTTGGCGAACTCGTGATCGTCCCAGACACAGATGAAGGGATGTTGGCGATGCGCCGCCTGCAGATCCGCGTCGAGCTTGTATTGCGCGTGGCGCTGCCGGTAATCGATGAGCGACAGGATCTCGCGGTCCGGCACCGGCACCCGGCGGAGCGCGGTGCCATCGCCGAACGTGCCATTGGCGTATTCATAGAGATAGTCGCCGAGGTGCAGCACGGCATCCAGGTCCGCGCGCCGGGCGAGCAGCGCATACACGTTGAACAGGCCGGCGGGCAGGTTGGAACACGAGACCATGGCGAGTCGCGCGGCCTGCGGATCCAGCGCCAGGGTACGCGTGCGACCCACCTCGGATGACGCGCCATGCGTCCGGAACTGGAAGTAATACGACTGCGACGGCTCGAGCCCCGTGACGTCCACCTTGACGGTGAAGTCGCGCAGGATGTCGGTCTCGACGCTGCCCCTGGCGACCACGCGCCGCATCTGCGGATCGCGCGCCATCCGCCACTTCACCGTGACGCCGCGTTCCCAGTTCTTCGGCGTGACCCGCGACCAGATGATGACGCGGTCATGAAGCGGGTCGCCGCTGGCGACGCCATGGTCGAACGAATGACCGCGACGATGACCCGCCGCGAAGCCACCGGGGCTGGCGGCGAGCGCGAGGGCCGTGGCCACGAAAGATCGTCGGCTGACACGGAACCGGTTCACGAACTCGGGACACTCATTTGCCATCGGGCAATCACACAACAACCCAAGGAGCCATGCCAATGAAGATGTCTCATATCCTGGCCGTCGCCGGCCTGGCCGCGGCGGGGACCGCTGTCGCTCACGGACCTGCTTTCAACGTGCTGTTCAAGTTCGATGGTGGTGTCGGCGTACAGCCGTTCCGCAGCGCCGCCGGCGCGCCGGTGCTGAACACGGTCGCGGGCGTGGCCCCGGGCGGTGCTCCCTGGCTGATCCGTTCATTCGACGCCGTCATCCGCAAGAGCGGTGACGTGCGTGCCCACGGCGAAGGCGTGCTGCTGGCCGGCGCCGATGGCATCGGCACCCGCGCGGGTCCGCGCCAGGTGGTGCTCTCGCTGTTCTGCCGCAATGCGCCGGTGCCGCCGGCGGTGTCCGGAACGCTGCAGACCACGCCGTTCAATTCCGAACCCGTGGACCTCGACGAGAACGGCGACTTCGACGTGCGCGGAAAGCTCACCAATGCCGACGGCGCCACGCCGCCGCTCGACTGCGGCGACACGGTCGACAATCGCCCCGTGTTGCTCATCCGCACCATGGCGGGCAACCCGGCCGCACCCGGCGCCTGGTTCGCCGCGGGCCTGCTCGCGGACGAAGGCGCGCGCCACGGTGGTGGCGGCCCGGGCCGCGACTGGTGAGTAGTTAGATCCCCGCGGAAGGTGCCGGCGGCAGGCGTCGGCACCTTCCTATCGGCGTTTGCGGATTGCGCTCGCTGCGGCCTGCCGCGAGCAGCCACACCATGGTCGTTTCTCGAACCCGAGGAGGACCCATGGAAAC
>DATEII010000141.1:0-6326 GCA_035279135.1 Steroidobacteraceae bacterium | reverse complement strand
CGGCGCCGCCGACAGCAAGACCGTCACGTTGTTAGGCGTGGGCGCGGTGCGCAGCCTCGCGCGTCTCAAGCAGCGGGGCCGCGCGGGTTTCCGGCCGCGCATGCAATTCTCCGAATCCGGCTACTACCTCATGGGTGCGGGATTCGAGACGCCCGACGAGGTGCGGCTGCTCGTGGACGCGGGGCCGCTCGGGTACCTGAGCATTGCGGCGCACGGCCATGCCGACGCCCTGTCGTTCGTGCTCAACATCGGTGACCGCGAGATCCTGGTCGATCCCGGCACCTACGCGTACCACACCGACCCGGCATGGCGCCGGTACTTCCGCAGCACGTTGGCCCACAACACCGTGGGCATCGATGACCAGGACCAGTCGGTGCAGGCCGGCAATTTCATGTGGACGGATCATGCGCGCGCGCGCTGCATCGAGTTCGAGGTGGACAATGGCCACCAGCGATTCGTCGGCGAGCACTACGGTTACGAGCGGCTCGAGGATCCGGTGGTGCATCGCCGGGAAATCGTGTTCGACGCGCATGCGCAAACCATCGAGGTGACCGACCTGCTGCGATGTGCGGGCTCTCACCAGGCGCGCCGCGCCTGGCACTTCGCCGAGAACTGCCAGGTTGAGCGCGAAGGCAACGCGCTGCGCGTCGTCAACGGCACCTCGGTGGTGTACATGGAACCGCAGGAACCGCTGGAGCGCGTCGAAGTGCATCGCGGCGGCACCCCCACGCAGGGTGGCTGGGTATCGAGGTCCTTCGGCAGCAAGCAGCCCGCGACCACCGTCTTATGGCACTCGCGCATCACGGGTGATACGGTGCTGCGCACCCGGATCAGCTATATGAGGTCACGGCCCGGTGTCCTCTGAACGCGCCATGGCGCTGGATGCGCCGCACCAGGTCGTTACTGCCGACGTCGCGAGCGCGGAACGCACGCACACGCTCCGCCACGACGACTGCTTCGGCCTGTTCAACGAAATCGGCGACATCGACGCCGAGGCGCGCACCGAGGCGGGCCTCTATCGCGCGGGCGTGCGGCACCTGTCGCGGCTCACGCTGAGCGTGGCGGGACTGCGGCCGCTGCTGCTGGCCGCGACGCCGCGCGAGGACAACGTGCTCCTCAGCGTGAACCTCACGAACCCCGACGTGCGCGGCGAGGGCGGCCGCATCGTGCTGCCGCGCGGCACGCTGCACATCACGCGCTCGCGCTTCATCTGGTCCGGCGTCTGCCACGAGATGATCAAGGTGCGCAACTTCGCGTTGAACACCGTGGCGGTCGAGCTCGTGATCCGCTTCGGCTCGGACTTCGAACACATCATCGACGTCCGCGCGCAGCGCAGGCTCGATGCCGGTCGTGCACGCTTCGAACGCGTGGAGCGGGACAGCGTGACGCAGGGTTACCTCGGCGCCGACGAGCTGGTGCGCGAAACCGTGGTCGACTGCCACACCGCGCCGGATTCGATTTCATCGGATGCGTTGCGTTACCGGCTGCAGATCGGCAGCCGCGGCGAGAAGACCATTGCGCTAGCCATCGGCTGCCGCTCCGCCAACCAGCCGGTGCAGATCAGCACGTACACGCGTTCGCTGGCCGCCGCCGAGGAAATGGCGCGCAACGAAAGCCGGCCGCCGTGCCAGGTGGAATCGAGCGACGCCACGTTCAACGCGTGGCTGCAACGCTCGGCGGCCGACATCGGCATGATGCTCACGGCCACGCCGCATGGGCGCGTGCCGGCCGCGGGCCTGCCGTGGCTGGACGCGCTGTTCGGGCGCGATGCCGTGATCGTCGCGCTGCAGACCTTGTGGCTGTGGCCCAACATCGCGCGCAACGTGCTGCGGTACCTCGCCGCCACGCAGAGCGCCGATACCTTCGCGCAGAGCGGCGCCGAGCCGGGCAAGATCCTCAACGAGGCCCGTGGCGGCGACATCGCGCCCAACTACTTCGGCGTCGATACCGCGCCGCTGTTCGTGCTGCTCGCCGGCGCCTATTACGCGCGCACGGCGGATCTCGATTTCATCGCCGAGTTGTGGCCGGCGATCACCTCGGCGCTGTCGTGGATCGACGTGTACGGGGACCTGGATGGCGACGGCTTCGTCGAGGCGCGGCCGCGTGCCGGCAGTCCTCTGCAGCATGGCTGGAAGAGCTCGCCAGATTCCGTGTTCCACGCCGACGGCCGGCTCGCCGAGGGACCGCTGGCGCTCTGTGAAGTGCAGGCCTACGTGTACGGCGCCAAGCTCGGCGCCGCGCGCATCGCACGCTCGCTCGGCGAGATGCCGCGGGCCATTTCGCTGGTCGAGGCCGCACAGGCGCTGCAGGCGCGCTTCAACAGCGCGTTCTGGTGCGCCGACATCGAATCCTTCGCGCTGGCGCTCGATGGTGAGAAGCAACCCTGCCGCGTGCGCACCTCGAACCCGGGGCATTGCCTGTTCACCGGCATCGCGCACGCCGAGCACGGCCGCCGGCTCATCGCGGGCTTCGGCGATGAGCAGATGTTCTCGGGCTGGGGCGTGCGGACGGTGGCCGAGAGCGAACTGCGCTTCAATCCGATGTCCTATCACAACGGCGCGATCTGGCCGCACGACAACTCGCTGCTCGCGGCCGGCGCCGCGCGCTACGACGACAAGACGTTCGCGCTGCGCATCCTCAATGCGCAATACGAGGCCGCGCAGAACTTCGATCTGCTGCGATTGCCGGAGCTCTTCTGCGGCTTCCGTCGCCGCGGCCGTGAGCTGCCGCTGCAATCTCCGGTGGCCTGCTCGCCGCAGGCGGCGTCGGCGGGTTCCACGTTCCTGCTGCTGCAGTCCGTGCTCGGCATCGCCATCGATGCGCTCGACCGCCAGATCGTGCTCGCGCATCCGGTGATGCCCGAAGGATTCGAAGAGATCCGCGTGCGCAATCTGTCGGTCGGCGAAGCATCCGTGGACTTCACGGTGCGCCGCCACGGTGGTTCGGTGAGCGCGAGCGTGGAACGACGCGAAGGCAAGCTCGACCTGGTCATTCGCAGCTGAGTCGCGCGGTTCGCGGAACCGCGATTCGAGGTCTGCGCGCGGCACGCCATCGTGCGCGATACATACCGGTTCCAACTTCAGTCACGTGGGGTTGTCAGGGTAAAGCTGGCCGCCTCGCGCAGAGCGACATTCGGCAATGCCTGAGCACGACGGATCGCTAGCACAGCTTCGCGCCTGAGGGGTAAGGAGCGACCGGCTTTTCGGCGAGGCGAGCAAGGAGTGCGCCGAGTGGCGGGCCGGCTGGACTTGTTAGGAGGCGGCGCGGATGATGCGCGGCCATGCGTACCTTCACTCTTGCAGCTCTCCTCACCCTGGTCGCGGCGTGTTCGGCCGAAAAGACTCCGGCGCCGGCACCAGGCCCCGCTTTCACTCCCGAGCGCTTCCGCGCGCACGTGGCTTTCCTGGCCGACGACCTGCTCGAAGGCCGTGATACCGGATCGCGCGGGCACGAGATCGCGGCGCGCTATGTCGCGAGCGAGTTCGATTCCTATGGTCTGAAGCCCGGCGGAACCGAGGGCAGCTGGTTCCAGCAGGTGCCGTTCCAGAAGACCACGCGCGGGGCCGACAAGGGCACGATCACCATCATTGGGCCGAACGGCCAGAAGCGCTACAAGCACGGCGACAACGTGATGATCGGCGTGAGTGCGCGCGAGACCAGGGTCGATCTGACCGCGCCGCTGGTGTTCGTGGGTTATGGAGTCGAAGACGAGCGGCTCGGACTCCACGATTACGACGGGCTCGACGTCAAGGACTGCATCGTGGTCGCACTGCGTGGTTATCCCAAAGGATTGCCCACCGAAGAAGGTGCGCACATCAGCGCGACCAAGGGCAAGGTGGCGCAGAAACACGGCGCGCTCGGCGTGATCGTGATCGCGACGCTGCAATTCGAGAAAGTCTTCCCGTGGGACAAGATGCTCGAGTACTCCAACGACCCGGACTTCGACTGGGTCGAGGCGGACGGCAAGCCGCATGCCGAGGCGCCGCTGCTGCGCGCCGGCGGGTTCCTCAATGCGCCCGCCGCGGAGGCAGTGTTTGCCGGCGCCGAACGTTCCTTCGCGGACGTGCGTGCCGAAGCGGACAAGGACAAAGGTGCGCCCAAGGGCTTCGCGCTGAAGACCAAGGTACGCATCCAGGGCGAAAACGTGGGCGAACGCGTGACCAGTCCCAACGTCGTCGCCATCCTGCCGGGCAGCGATCCCGGGCTGTCGAAGGAATACATCGTGCTGTCGGCCCACCTCGATCACCTGGGCATCAAGGACATACCCAACGCCAAGCCCGGTGACGATCGCATCTACAACGGCGCGATGGACAACGGCGCGGGCATCGCGACGCTGCTCGAAGTCGCACGTGCCGCGGCCGAGGCCAGCGACAGGCCGAAGCGCTCGATGATCTTCCTGGCGACCACCGCGGAGGAAAAAGGGCTGGTGGGTGCGGATTACTACGCGCAGAACCCCACGGTTCCGATCAGCCAGATCGTCGGCAACGTCGACCTCGACATGCCGCTGCTGACCTATGAGTTCACCGACGTGGTGGCCTTCGGGGCCAATCACTCCAACATCGCGAAGTTCGTCGAACAGGCCGTGGCGCCCATGAACGTGAAGCTCATGGACGATCCGATGCCCGAGCAGGGCATCTTCACGCGTTCGGACCACTACCAGTTCGTTCGCCAGGGTGTACCCGCCGTGTTCCTGATGACGGGTTACGCCAACGGCGGCGAGAAGGCCTGGGAAGAGTTCCAGTCCGGGTACTACCACACGCCCAAAGACGATATGTCGCAGAAGATCGACTGGAAGGCGGGCGCCAAGTTCGCCGAAGCCAACTATAGGATCACGCGAGCAATGGCAGATTCGAAGACGCCGCCGCTGTGGTACTCGGGCGACTATTTCGGCGACGTATTCGCGCCGAAAGCCGCGCGCGCCGAGCGCTGATGCTGGCAAAAGTATTGCAGTGAAAAACTGCGGCGGAAAGGCCGCATGTAGGCATGTTCCTACGCGACTGTGCGAAGCAGTCTCAATATGAGTGGCTTTAGACTCCGACGCATCTCGTAGGAGTCGGGCAACTCATGGACATTTCTGCACGCGGACGTGCGGCGCCTCGTCGCCGCGCGCCGGCCGCCGTCAAACTGAAGGTCACCAACGGCAACGGGAGCGGCAATGGCCACGCCGCCGCCCCCGAGCTCGACCTGAAGAAACTGTTGCGCGCGCTGCAAGCGGTGCGCGATGGCGACTTCAGCGTGCGGCTCGCGCCCGACCAGACGGGTCTCGCCGGCAAGATCGCCGATACCTTCAACGAGCTGGTCAGCTCGAACGAGCGCCTCGCCCAGGAGCTCGAACGCGCCGGCCAGATGGTCGGCAAGGAAGGCAAGACGCGCGTACGCGTGAGCAGCGAGCGTCGCGGCGGCAAATGGGGACAGATGGAGTCTTCGGTCAACACGCTGATCGACGACCTGCTGTGGCCGACCGCCGAGGTGACGCGAACCATTACGGCGGTCGCCAAGGGCGACCTCACGCAGAGCATGCGCCTGGAAGCCGATGGCCGTCCGCTCAAGGGCGAGTTCCTGCGATCCGCCACCGTGGTCAACGAGATGATCGCGCAGATGGGCGTGTTCACCTCCGAAGTGACCCGCGTGGCGCGCGAAGTCGGCACCGAGGGCAAGCTCGGTGGCCAGGCGCTGGTGCTCGGCGCCAGCGGCGTGTGGAAAGACCTCACCGACAACGTGAACTCGATGGCCTCGAACCTCACGGGCCAGGTGCGCAACATCTCCGAGGTGACCATCGCGGTGGCGAGTGGTGACCTGTCGCGCAAGATCACGGTGGACGTGCGCGGCGAAATCCTTCAGTTGAAGGAAGCCATCAACACCATGGTGGACCAGCTGCGCTCGTTCGCGTCCGAAGTGACGCGCGTGGCGCGCGAGGTCGGCACCGAAGGCAAGCTCGGCGGCCAGGCGATCGTGCCCGGCGTCGCCGGAACCTGGAAAGACCTCACCGACAACGTGAACTCGATGGCGTCGAACCTGACGGGTCAGGTTCGAAACATCGCCGAGGTGTCGACCGCCATCGCGCGCGGCGACTTGTCGCGCAAGATCACGGTGGACGTGAAAGGCGAAATCTTGCAGCTGAAGGAAGCCATCAACACGATGGTCGATCAGCTGAATGCGTTTGCCGCGGAAGTGACACGTGTGGCTCGCGAAGTCGGCACCGAAGGCAAGCTCGGCGGCCAAGCGCAGGTGCAAGGTGTCAGCGGCGTCTGGAAGGACCTGACCGACAATGTCAACTCGATGGCCGGCAACCTGACGGGTCAGGTCCGGAACATCGCCGAAGTGGC
>DATEII010000140.1:0-33351 GCA_035279135.1 Steroidobacteraceae bacterium | reverse complement strand
CGGAAGCCGGCCTCGCGCGCCGGGCGACATACCAGAAGAAGATGCCGAGCGCCCCCATGAACACGAACCAGCCATAGCTGTAATGCGAGACACGCACCAGGTAACTCTGCATGTGCGTCAGGTGGCCCATGACGATGATGCTGAAGACCCGCACCCAGTTGCTGACGATCGCGAGCGCGCCGCCGACGACTATCCACCGCAGGCGTTCGCGCCACGGATCCTGGCGCAGCTCGCCGAGCAGCACGGCGATCGCCAGCCCGACGATCACGTAGTGCAGGCCGCTGCAGCCGCCCTGGATCTCGAACATGCCGGCCGGGATCTGCACCAGGTCGCCGCTGAAGAACGAGGGAATCCCGACCAGCCGCAGGCCGATGCGCACCACGTGGATGGTGAGCCAGTGCAGCAGCGGATTGACGTAGTCCCACACCGGCATCGCGAAATACAGGAACCCGAGTGGAAACGCCGCGGCGCGCAAGGCGCGCGGGCCGAGCAGCAGCGCCACGCCCGCGGCGAGCAGCACGGGCAGCAGCGATAGATAGGCCACCTGGATGCCCGCGCGCAGCGCGAACTGCCAGACCAGTGCGCTGCCGGCGAGCAGCAGCAGGCCGGCCAGGCGCCAGCCGCGCGGCGCCGTGCCCATCGCGGGCGCGAATTGCGGCGCGCGCTGCCACAGCAACCAGGCCGCGATGGCGGCGATCAGGAATCCATGCGTGTAGCTCTCGGTCTGCGAATCGCTCCACAAGGTGGCCAGCGACACCGCGCCCGGCCAGAACAGCACCAGGAACACGAGCAACACGGCGCACAGCGGCACCAGTCCCGTCCATGGGCTCCGCAAGGATTCCGTGCCGGTCATTCGCGCGCAGCGTTCTGGTAGCCGTACTTTTCCATCAGGTCGTAGAGCGTCGGACGCGTCACGCCGAGCAGGTCCGCCGCCTGCGACACATTGCCGGAAGACAGCGCCAGCGCCTGCACCATGGCCTGGCGCTCGGCCTGGGTGCGCACCGCCTTGAGATTGAGGAACGCGAACTGGCCGGTGTTGCCGCCGAGCCCGAGGTCCTCGGGCGTGATGTTGGGACCACCCGCCATGATGCAGGCCGCCTTCACCTTGTTCTCGAGCTCGCGCACGTTGCCCGGCCAGGCATGCCGTTGCAGCGCGACCAGCGACTCTTCCGAGAAGCCGCGCGGCGCGCGCGCCTGGTTGGCCGCGAACCGCCGCAGGAAGGCCTGCGCCAGCACCACGACGTCGCCGGGGCGCGTGCGCAGCGGCGGCAGGTTCACCGTGACTTCGCTGATGCGGTAGTAAAGGTCCTGGCGGAACCTCTGTGTCTCGATGAGCGCCGCGAGGTCCTGGTTGGTGGCGCACACCACGCGCACGTCGACCGGGATCTCCTGTCGCCCGCCGACCCGCTCGATGACCCGGTTCTGCAGGAAGCGAAGTAGTTTGGCCTGCAGCGCGAGCGGCATGTCGCCGATCTCGTCGAGGAACAACGTTCCGCCCTCGGCCATCTCGACCTTGCCGAAGGTCTGGCGCACGGCCCCGGTGAACGCGCCCTTCTCGAAACCGAACAGCTCGCTCTCGAGCAGCTGCTCCGGGATCGCGGCGCAGTTGATGGCCACGAAGCGCTTCGCCTTGCGTTCGCTGCGCGCGTGGATGGCGCGCGCGACGAGCTCCTTGCCCGTGCCGCTTTCGCCGAGCAGCAGCACCGACACGTCGCTGGGTGCCACCTTCTCGATGCGGCGGCACACGGCCTGCATCGATTCGTCGGTGGCGATGATGCCTTCCAGCGGGCTCGCGGCATTGGCGGCGCGCAGGCGCTTGTTCTCGGCCTCGAGGCCGGCGATGTGGAAGGCGCGCTGCACGATGAGCTTGAGCACGTCGGTGTCGACCGGCTTCGAGTAGAAGTCCCACGCACCGAGACCCACGGCGCGCACCGCGCTTTCACGGTCGGCATTCCCGGTAACGACGATGATTTTCGTCTGTGGCGCCAGCTGCAACAGCTCCTTGAGCGTGGCCATGCCCTCGCCGACTCCTTCGGCATCCGGCGGCAGCCCGAGGTCCTGCAACACCACCGCAGGTTCGAAGCGACGCATGTGCGCCACAGCCTCGCTGCGCGAGGTGGCCTGGATCACTTCGTAGCTGTCGAAGCACCACTTGAGCTGCTTCTGCAACCCGAGGTCGTCCTCGACGATCAGGAGGCGTTGTTTGTCTTCGGGCATGTTTCGAGCCTAATACAAAACTGGGTTCCGACGCCGGGCGTGCTCTGCACATCCACGTCGCCGCCGAGTGAACGGACATATTCGCGCACCTGGTATGCACCGATGCCCATGCCCTTCGAACCCTTGGTGGTGTCGAAGGGCCTGAACAGGCGCTGGCGCACGAACTCCGCGTCCATGCCGGCGCCGGTGTCGCTGACCGTGAGCTGCGCGCGGCCGTCCCCGGCCGCGAGCAGTAGTTCGACGTTGCCGCTGGGCGGCGTGGCGTCCTGCGCGTTGCGCAGCACGTGGTCGAGGATGGTGGTTAGACGCTCGGGGTCGGCGTTCACCGTGGCGCCGTCCAGCCCGCCGCTCACCTTCACCACCGGGCGCCGCGCCTGGGCGCGCTGCACGGCGGCGCGCGTCACCGCCGCGAGGTCCACCTCGCGCCGCGTGCCCGCGAGATCGCGTCCCTGCAGCTGCTCGATGAGGCGCGTCATCCGCTCGACCGCATTCGAGATGGTGCTGATCGCATCCTCGACGAACTCCGGGTCGTGCCGGTGGCGCGCGGCGTTGGCGACCAGCAGCTGCAGCTGTGCCACCGAGTTCTTGAGGTCGTGCATCACGAAGGCCGCGAACCGGTTGTAGGCGTCGAACTGCCGGCCCTCGGCGAGTTTTTCGTCGGCCTGCTGCTGCGCGAGCTGCACGGCCACGTGCCGGCCCGCGGTCTTGAGCAGGTCGCGATCCTCGTACGTCATGTTGAACGGTGGCGGCGGCGCGCGCAGCACCAGGAAGGCGAGCAGCCGGTTGCCCACGAGCAGGGGCGTGATGATGCGCCAGTGCCCGCCGGGCGCCAGCCACGGTGGTAGTTCGAGCGTGCCGTACCTCTCCGGAAATTCGGCGTATTCGCCCAGATCGATGACCCACTGCCGCTCGGCCAGGAACCGCGGCAGGTCGGCATCGGCCTCGATGCCGGTCCGCTCCGCGAACGAGCCCAGGTCCTCGGGCCACGCGGCCTGCGCGATGTAGCGGCTGCCACCCTCTTCGCGCATCACCAGCAAGCCGCCGGGACTGCCTAACAACTGCGCGACCGCCGCGATGGCCGTGCGCCGCGGGTCGGACTCACCGATGGCCGACAGCGTCTGTACGAACTGCAGCCACGCGGCGCGGTGGTCGTACTTGGTCCGGTAGAAATGCTTGGAGATGAACACGCGCAGCCGCCGCAGCGGCGACTCGGACACCAGCAGGGAAATCAGCACCGCGGCGGCGCCGCCCAGGAACACCACCTGCAGCGCATTGCCCCAGCTGCCACCGTGCTCGCGCACCAGGAAGCCACCCAGCGCCATGAAACACAGGTACATGCCGACGGCCACGAACGCCGAGGTGTAGAACACCACGTGGCGTGAAATGAAGACGCGCGGCTCGGCGGCCGGCAGGTGGCGGAAGCTGAAGGCCACCGGGAACGCGAGTGCCGCCACCACGAGGCCGCGCAAAGCCCAGGCCACCGGATCCACCTCGCCCAGCAATTGCGCCTGCGAGAACAGGAACAGGTCATAGGCGAACTGCCCGCCGACACCGACGATCAACATGCGCACGCCATGGGAGCTGCCGGGTGGCGCATTGCGGACCACCTGCTCGGTCAACACGAGCCCGGCGCAGGCGAGCAGCAAACCACTGGCGCTGTGCAGTACCGCGGGGTTGATGGTCATCGGCGTGGCCGACGCCATCAGGGCGCCCACCAATCCGATGACGGCGAGCGCAGCGCACAGCAGGAATCCGCCGCGCACGATCCAGGGGTGGAAACTGCGGGCGTCGGGAGTGGACAGCGCAAACAACCAGCCGGCGTAGCGCAGGGCCATCACGCCCATCTCGATCCAGGGCCGGCGCTCAGCGTAGCGGCCGCTGAAAGCGAGCACGCCTGCCCACACTGCGCTCACCGCGCAGACGATGGCCACGCGCCGCGCCAGGTCGTTGTGGCGGTACCGGGTCACGAGGAACCCGGCCAGGACCGCCATGGCGACCGCCGCGCACGTATAACTCAGGCCGGCGAAAATCATGGGCGCGCATATTCCCTGCCCCGCCGGGACGGCGCTGTCACCCGAGGGCAGGGCGCGCACCCATCCGTGACACGGATCACACGAAAAAACGCATTTTCCTGTCGAAGCCCTTTACACCGATCGGGGCCCGCGCCGGCCCGCCACGACCATTCCCGGAGCGAGCCCCGGCGAAATCAAGGAGTTAGTCCGGCTGGCACGCTTCCTGCTTTATTCATGGCCGTTGATAGCGAATTTTTTTTCTCGGAGCTGACAAAACAATGAAGAAGCAATGGACTCTTTCGTTTGCACTGCTCGGCCTTGCGCTGAGCTGCGCCGCGAATGCTTCACCGACTCTCTGGACGGACGAGATCAACTTCAAACCAGCTGAACTCGTGACCCCGTTGGATCCTGTGTATTTCGAACATGACATCACCGACGCTTCGAGCGGCGGTTTCGTCGTGGGATCCGATACGGTCAATTCCTACCAGCTGACCCTGAATCTCTATGACGACTGGGATAACTCCTGGGAAGTCGCGTACATCGCGCAGCCGGGCCTCATCGGCGACAAGATTTACGTCGACCTCAGCGGCACCGAATACGGTGGCTGGTCGCTGCTCGCGCAGTGGCAGATTCAGGCTGAAGGCAAGCTGTCTGTTCTCGTTTCCTCCCTGCTCGGCGACTTCTACATCGGCGGTTCGAAGCTGGTGGTGAGTGGCGACCGCAGGGCGGTGCCGGAACCGACCACGCTGGCCCTGCTGGGTGGTGCCCTGTTCGGATTCGGGATGCTGCGTCGCCGGCGCCTGATCTGACCTGAACGACCAAAAGAAGAAGAAAAGAAAGGCGGCTGTACGAAAGTGCAGCCGCTTTTTTATTGGCGTCCCCAGGGGGATTCGAACCCCCGTTACCGCCGTGAAAGGGCGATGTCCTGGGCCTCTAGACGATGGGGACGAGGCGTTGGATCGAGATTGGTGGAGCCAGGCGGGATCGAACCGCCGACCTCTTGCATGCCATGCAAGCGCTCTCCCAGCTGAGCTATGGCCCCACGGAAGGCGCGGCAACTTACGCAACGGACCCCGCCCTGTCAACAATAAAAGGCCCCCGGACGGCGCGCACTGCGATGCCGCCTTCGTAACCGGAATTTCCCTTGGGAATGGCCAACCTGCCGCCCCGGCCGTTTGATGAGATGCGCGCCCATCACGGGCCAGGACTCATCACATGCCAATCGCGGATTCGGTCAAGCTGGGCGACGACGTCAAGATCTTCCATCCCACGCAGGTCAACCTGTACGGCTGCACCGTGGGCAAGGGCAGCAAGATCGGCTCGTTCGTCGAGATCCAGAAGGGCTCCACCATCGGTGAGCGCTGCAAGATCTCCTCGCACACCTTCATCTGCGAAGGCGTGACCATCGAAGACGAGGTTTTCATCGGCCACGGCGTGATGTTCACCAACGACATCTATCCCCGGGCCGCCAATCCGGACGGCACGCCCCAGACCGAGGCCGACTGGAAGGTCGTACCCACGCTCATCAAGAAGGGTGCCTCGCTGGGCTCGAACGTGACGGTGCTCTGCGGCATCGAGATCGGACGTTTCGCGCTGGTGGGCGCGGGCGCGGTGGTCACAAAAAGTGTGCCCGACTACGCAATTGTCGCCGGTGTACCCGCCCGCGTAGTCGGCGATACCCGGAAGACCAAGTAGCCTCTCGCGCACTCGGGGCCTCGCCCCTTCGGACATATTTCGTCGGCCCAACAAACAAAAGGGCCAGGGAGAAATTTTCGTGGTGAGAATCGGCGTCGTCGGCTACGGCTACTGGGGTCCCAACCTGGTGCGCAATTTCGCGGAGACCGCGGGAGCGGAACTCGTGGCGGTTTCGGACCTGGATCCGAAGAAACTGGAGACGGTGAAGAAGCGTTACCCCACGGTGCGCACCACCACGCGTTTCCAGGAACTGCTCGAAGACAAGACCATCGACGCGATCGCGATCGCGACGCCGGTGAGCACGCACTTCGAGCTCGGCATGGCCGTGCTGAAGTCCGGCAAGCACCTGTGGCTCGAGAAGCCGATGACCGAGACCTCGCTGCAGGCGCAGAAGCTGGTCGACGAAGCCGAGAAGCGCAAGCTGGTGTTGCACGTCGATCACACGTTCATCTACACGGGCGCGGTGCGCAAGATGGCGGAGCTGGTCCGCTCGGGCGATCTCGGCCGCGTCTACTACTACGACTCGATCCGCATCAACCTGGGTCTCTTCCAGCGCGACGTCAACGTGATCTCGGATCTCGGCGTGCACGACTTCGCCATTCTCGACTACATCCTCGGTGAACATCCCACCGCCGTGTCGGCGAGCGGCATCAACCACTTCCCCGGCACGCCGGAGAACCTCGCGTACATCACGCTGTTCTACGAATCGGGCACCATCGCGCACGTCAACGTGAGCTGGCTCGCGCCCGTCAAGGTGCGCCAGATCCTGATCGGCGGCAGCAAGAAGATGATTTCGTACGACGACCTGCAGCCTTCCGAGAAGGTGAAGGTGTACGACAAGGGCATCAGCTTCACCGATGACCCGAAGCAGATCCATGAAATGCGCGTGGGCTACCGCACCGGCGACATGTGGGCGCCGAAGCTGGTTGGCACCGAGGCGCTGAAGCTCGAAGGCGAGCAGTTCGTCGACGCCATCGTCAATGGCAAGAGCACCGAGTGCGACGGCCGCCTCGGCCATCGCGTCGTCGAGCTCATCGAAGCCGCCACCAGCTCAATGCGTGGCAAGGGCGAAACCGTATACGTGCAGAACACCCGGAGGAAAGCATCGTGATTCCGTTCGTCGACCTGAAGTCGCAATACCTCTCCATCAAGGACGAGGTGAATGCCGCCATCCAGGGTGTGCTCGATACCTGCCAGTTCACGCTGGGCAGTGAAGTCGCGAAGTTCGAGGAAGAATTCGCCGCCTATTCCGGCGCCAAGATCGGCATCGGTGTGAACACCGGCACGAGCGCGCTGCACCTGGCGCTGCTGGCCGCGAACATCGGTCCCGGCGACGAAGTCATCACCGTGCCGTTCACGTTCGTGGCGAGCGTCGCCGCGATCCACTACACCGGCGCGAAGGCGGTGCTGGTCGACGTGGACCCGAAGACCTACACCATGGACCCGGCGCTGGTCGAAGCGGCGATCACGCCGCGCACCAAGGCCATCATCCCGGTTCACCTGTACGGCCAGTGCGCCGACATGGACCCGATCCTCGCGATCGCGAAGAAGCACAAGCTCGTGGTGCTCGAGGACGCCTGCCAGGCGCACGGCGCCGAATACAAGGGCCGTCGCGCGGGCAGCATGGGTGACATGGCTGCGTTCTCGTTCTACCCCGGCAAGAACCTGGGTGCGTACGGCGAAGGCGGCATGGTCACCACCAACAACGCCGAGTTCGCGCGCACCATCAAGATGCTGCGCGACTGGGGCGCCGAGAAGAAGTACCAGCACGTGCTCAAGGGCTACAACTTCCGCCTGGAAGGCATCCAGGGTGCGGTGTTGCGCGTCAAGCTCAAGTACCTCGAGAAGTGGACCGAGCAGCGTCGCGCCGCGGCCGCGCGTTACGACCAGTTGCTGTCCGGCACCGGCATCCCGACGCCGTTCGCGCATGCGCACAACCGGCACGTCTACCACATCTATGCCGTCCGCACGGCGACCCGCGCGGCCTGGCAGGAACAGCTGACCGCCGCCGGCGTGCAGTCCGGCATCCACTACCCGATCCCGGTGCACCTGCTGCCCGCCTACGCCGACCTCGGCTACAAGGCCGGCCAGTTCCCGCACTCGGAAAAGGCCGCCAACGAAGTGTTGTCGTTGCCGATGTTCCCGGAGATCACCGCGGCGCAGACTCAGGCCGTGGCCGACGCGCTCATCAAGATCATCGACGCGAAGCGCGCGGTGGCCTGATCCGGGAAGGCAATGGAAGTACGTTTCAAGGACAGGACCGTGCAAGTCGAAGGACCGGGGCGGGACGTGCTCGTCTCCGGTCGCTTCGTGCGCATCGCCGAGATCCACGAAGAAGAGTGGACCGCGGACCAGGTCATCGGCGATCCCGCCGACTACCTCGCGGCCATCCGCAAGTGCGGTACGCGCGTGGACGTGTTCACGTTCACGCAGAAGCTGCCGCAGCGCGAGCTCAAGCCCGGCTACACGGTCGAATGGGACAACGTCGCGGCCATCCACACCGGCGAGTTCGACGCGTGGTGGAACGGCCTGCCGCAGGAAGCCCGCAAGAATTCACGGCGCGCGGTCAAGCGCGGCGTCACGGTGCGCGAGTTCAAGCTCGACGAGCAGGCCGTGCGCGGCATCATGGAGATCTACAACGAGGTGCCGATGCGCCAGGGCCGGCCGTTCGCGCACTACGGCAAGCCGTACGAACGCGTCGCGCAGGAGCTCTCGAGCCTGCCGGACCGCAGCGAGTTCATCGGCGCGTTCCACGGCGAGGAGCTCGTGGGCTTCATCAAGCTCGTGTACATGGGCGACATCGCCAGCATCCTGCACATCGTTTCGAAGCACAGCCATTACGACAAGCGTCCATCGAACGCACTCGTCACTTTTTGCGCCGAGCGCTGCCGCGACCGTGGCATCGCCTGGCTCACGTATGGAAAATTCCAGTACGGCAACAAGACGGACAGCCCGCTGACCGAATTCAAGCGTCGCAACGGGTTTGAAAAAGTCGACATGCCGAGATATTATGCGCCCCTAACTACCGTCGGACGCGTGTTCACGGGCCTGCGATTGCACCGCGGCCTCATCGGACTGCTGCCCGCGGGCGTCATCAGCGCCCTGCTGGCCACGCGAGCCAGACTAGTTAGTGGACTCTGGTTGCCCCTCACGCGGCTGCGCGCCTCGCTGAAGGGGACCCCGCCCGCAACACGCACGGGGAGCGACCAGACGGTCTGAACGGTTTACGAGTGCCGGTGTAGCTTAACGTCAGAGCAGCCGTATTGTATGCGGCAGATGGACGGTTAAATTCCTCCCGCCGGCTCCACTTCTTCCTTCCTCGCGAGATCCAGAAACCTGCCATGCCAGGAATAGCCGGAATAATTTCCAAGGGCGCGCCCTTTGCCGCACGCGCCGGCGTCGACACGATGCTGGCCACGATGATGCACGAGACCGACTACCGCACCGGGAGCATCGGCGACGATCGCTTCGGCTTCGCCGCGGGCTGGGTGGTGCGTGCCGGCGGCTTCGACGACTGCATGCCCGCGTGGAACGCCGCGCGCGACGTCTGCATCATCTTCAGCGGCGAAGACCTGCAGGATCCGGCCGTCACGGCCAGCGCCACGCGTCTCGTCGCCCAGTACGAGGCCGAAGGCCTCGCGCTGCTGCCGAAGCTCAACGGCATGTTCTCGGGCCTGATCGTCGACCTGCGCGAGAAGAAGCTCACGCTGTTCAACGATCGCATGGGCATGAACCGCATCTACTGGCACGAGGACCGCGAAGGTTTCTACTTCGCCTCCGAAGCCAAGGCGCTGCTGCGCCTGCTGCCGGCCACGCGTTCGCTCTCCTCCGCCGGCGTCGGCGAATTCATCTCGGGTGGATGCGTGCTGGGCAACCGCACGCTGTTCACCGGCATCGAGCTAATGCCGGGCGGCTCGGCCTGGAGCTTCACGCCCGGTGGCGCGCTCACGCGCAAACGGTATTTCGATGCCGCCGAGTGGGAGAACCTGCCCACGCTCGGCGAGCAGGCCTATTACGAAGAGCTCAGCGCGGTGTGGAAGCGCATCCTGCCACGGTACTTCCGCGGTGGTGAAGGGACGGCGCTGTCACTGACCGGTGGCGTCGACAGCCGCCTCATCATCGCCTGCGCGCCCGTGGCGCGCGGCAAGCTCAAGACCTTCACGTTCACCGGACCGTACCGCGATCCCGCCGACCTCACGGTGGGCCGGGAGGTCGCGCGCCTGTCGGGCCAGCCGCACGAAGCGATCGAGCTCAACGACGGCTTCCTCGATCACTTCGGCCCGCACGTGGAAAAGAGCGTGTACATGACCGACGGCACGCTGGATCCGACCGGCGCCGCCGACCTGTACGTGAACCGCATCGCGAAGCGCATTTCGCCGGTGCGCGTCACCGGCCTGAACGGCGGCGAGATCCTGCGCCGCCTGGTCATGTTCAAGCCCTGGTACCCGGTGGACGGACTGCTGCAGCCCGAATTCCTGCCGAACCTCAAGGCCGCCGAACAGACCTTCCAGCGCGAATCACAGGGCCATCGCCTCTCGTTCATCGCGTTCAAGCAGTCGCCGTGGCACATCTACCCGCGCCTCGCGCTCGAACGTTCGCAGCTCACGCTGCGCTCGCCCTACTTCGACAATGACCTGCTGAAGCTCGCCTACCAGGCGGGACCGGGCTCGCTGTCGAGCGCGCCGGCCTTGCGCATCATCGCCGACGCAAACCCCGGCCTCGGCAAACTCGGCACCGATCGCGCCACGCTGCTGCGCTCGATCCCGGGCGTCACGGCGATCCGCCATGGCGTGCAGGAGTTCACGTTCAAGGCCGAATACGCCTATGACTATGGCATGCCGCAATGGCTCACGCGCGTCGACGGCTGGTTCAAGCCGCTGCACCTCGAGAAGCTCTGGCTCGGCCGCCACAAGTTCTATCACTTCCGCATCTGGTACCGGGATCGCTTCGCTGCCTATCTCAAGGACGTGTTGCTCGACTCGCGTGCACGATCGCGTCCGTACCTCGACGGTGCCAAGCTCCAGCAGATCGTGCTGGATCACACCGCCGCGCGCGGCAATTACACGCTCGAGCTGCATCGCTTCCTGACCCTGGAGCTCGCACAGCGCACCCTGATCGAGGCAGCACAGCAGGCGATCGACAAGGCGGCCTGAGGCCAGGGCCTCCAGCATGCTGATCATCAACGCCGACGACTGGGGACGCGATCGGATCACCACCGACCGCACTCTCGAGTGTGTGCTGGCCGGCCGAGTCACCTCGGTGAGCGCGATGGTGTTCATGGAGGATTCCGAACGCGCCGCCACGCTCGCGCGCGAGCACGACGTCGATGCGGGGCTGCACCTGAACCTCACCACCGCGTTCACGGGCGCTCGGGCCGACGCCTCGCTTGCGAAAGACCTGAAACGCGTGAGTGGCTTCCTGCGCGCGTCGTCGCTGGCGCGACTGCTGTTCCATCCCGCGCTCACGACCGCGTTCCGGCGCCTCGCCGAAGCGCAGGTGGCGGAATTCCGCCGCCTGTACGGGCGCGCGCCGGCGCGCATCGACGGGCACCACCACGCGCACCTGTGCACCAACGTGCTGGCCCAGGGCCTGCTCGGCGACACCGCCATCGTGCGACGCAATTTCACGTTCGAGCGCGGCGAGAAAAGCTGGTTCAACCGTGCCTATCGTGGCTGGGTGGACCGCCGGCTCGCGCGCCGTCATCGCGTCACGGACTACCTGTTCTCCATCCTGCCGCTCGAGGACACGGCACGGCTGGAGCGCATCATCCAGCTCGCGCGCACCGCCGATGTCGAACTCGAGACGCACCCGGTCGAGGACGCCGAACGCACGCTGCTGCTCAGCGACGCATTCCGTGCCCGCCTCGGTGACGTCCGCATCGCGCGCTACGCGCAGCTCGTGTCATGAGCATGGCGGCCTCCGCGCCCAACCCGCCGGCGGTGCGACATGCGGCGGAAGCCGAACGTGCGCAGATCTGCCTGATGACCGGCGGCCAGGATCCGCACTACGCCTACGGGCTCGCCACGGCATTGGTCGCGGGCGGCGCGCGACTCGACGTGATCGGCAGCAACGAGGTCGACCTGCCCGAGTTCCACCACACGCCCGGGCTGCGTTTCCTCAATTTGCGCGGCGACCAGAGTGGCCGTGGATCGGCGCCCGCGAAGATTGCGCGGCTGCTCCTCTTTTATATACGCCTGCTGGGCTATTCGGTGCGCAGCCGCGCCGGCGTGGTCCACATCCTGTGGAACAACCGCTTCGAGCACTTCGATCGTACGTTGCTGCTGGCCTGGTACCGGCTGCTCGGCAAGAAAATCGCCTTCACCGCGCACAACGTGAACGTGCGGCGCCGGGATGGCGGCGACTCGTGGCTGAACCGCCTCACGCTGCGCATCCAGTACCGGCTCGTGCACTGCATCTTCGTGCACACCGAGCGCATGAAGGCCGAGCTCATGACCGACTTCGGCGTGCCCGCGCGCCGCATCTGCGTGATTCCGTACGGCATCAACAACGCGGTGCCGGAAACCGCGGTGACGCTCGCCGAGGCGCGCGCGAAACTCGATCTGCCGGCCGCGGAACGCGTATTGCTGTGTTTCGGCGCGATCGCGCCGTACAAGGGCTTCGACCTGCTGCTCGAGTCGCTGCGGCTGCTGCATGCGCGCGGCATCCACCCGCGGGTGGTCATCGCGGGCAAACCGAAGGGTGGCTGCGATGCCTATCTCGCAGAGATCCAGAACGTCGCGCGCACGCTGCCCGCCAACTCCGTGCGCTTCGACATCGGCTTCGTGCCCGACGACCGCGCCGAGATGTATTTCAAGGCGGCCGACGCACTGTTGCTGCCCTACCGGAACATCTTCCAGAGCGGCGTGTTGTTCCTCGGCTTCGGTTACGGCCTGCCGGCCATCGCGACCGACGTTGGTGATTTCCGTGAAGACGTGGTCGATGGCGAGACCGGGTTCCTGGCGCCGCGCGCCACGCCGGAAGACTTCGCCGACGCCATCGAGAAATTCCTTGCGAGCCCGCTCGGCGCCAACGTCGGCGCGCACCGCGCCGGCATCCGCGAGCGCGTGCGCGCGCGCCATGCCTGGGATACCGTGGCGCGCATCACCGCGGGCGCATACCGCGACACGTGCGGCGCCAAACTAACCATTTCAAGCAGTACCTGAGGACGTGATGAGCCTGTTCAGCCGAATCAGCAACAAACTCCGGGCAATCACCCAGTCGCGCGGCACGTCCTCGATGAAGCGCGCCATCTGGAACAAGGAGTTCTCCTCGGGCAGCTGGAATCACATCGCCGAGACGCAAGGCGATTTCGTCTACGCGGTCATTGCGCGCTACATGGGCGACGGCGCGCTCGTCGATCTCGGCTGCGGCGTGGGCTCGACCGGTATCGAGCTTCCGGCCGGGTCGTATCGCCAGTACACGGGCGTGGACATCTCCGACGTCGCGTTGACGCAGGCGCGCAGCAATGCGGAGAAAGCCGGCCGGGCCTCCGCCAATCACTACGTCCAGGCCGACATCGAAACCTTCCTGCCGGCAGAGCCGGTGGACGTCATCCTGCTGCGCGAGTGCCTCTATTACATTCCCAAGGGCCGCGTGCCGGCCATGTTGAGCCGGCTGGCCGCGCGCCTGAAGCCCAGGGGCGTGGTCCTGATCCGCCTTTTCGACCGGGACGCGTATGCTGAGTACGTGCAGATCATCAAAGACACGCTGCAGCTCGTCGAGGAAGTCCACGCGCCGGACTCGAAGGCCGTGACTCTCGCCTGCCGCGCGAGATAACACCGCGCCGCCGTGGGTCACGTTGCCGTCCTGGTCGTACTCATCGGCGCATTCGCGCTGCTGTATGTCGACCGGCGCTGGTTCCCGAAGCTCTCGCCCGGCGGCATGCTGCCGCTCATCTGGGCAT
This sequence comes from Steroidobacteraceae bacterium, assembly GCA_035279135.1. Taxonomy (GTDB): domain Bacteria; phylum Pseudomonadota; class Gammaproteobacteria; order Steroidobacterales; family Steroidobacteraceae; genus CADEED01. The sequence continues at coordinate 19,524 of DATEII010000140.1, read as the reverse complement.
TCATCCTGGGCTCGCGCCCGATCTCGACCTGGCTGAATCCCTACGAAATGCTCAACGAGGGTGCCGGCGGCAACCTCGAGGGCAGTCCGCTCGACCGCAACTACTACCTCGCGATGATCGCCGCCGGCATCGTCGTGCTCGTGCGCCGGCGCGTGGAGCTCGGCAAGTTCCTGCGCGACAACCTGTGGATCACGCTCTACTTCGGCTACTTCCTGGTGAGCTGCTTCTGGTCCGACTATCCATTCGTCTCGCTGAAGCGCTGGATCAAGGATGCGGGCCACCTGGTGATGATCATGATCATCCTCACCGAGGGAAAACCCGCCGACGCGATCAAGGCCGTGGTGGTGCGCGCGGCGTACTTCCTGCTGCCGCTCTCGTGGGTGCTGATCCAGTGGTTCTCCGACCTGGGCCGCGCCTACAACCGCTGGACCGGCGTGGTCACGTACACGGGTGTGGCCGGCAACAAGAACCTGCTCGGCATCATGCTCGCGGCGGTCGGCATCTGCCTGGTGTGGGCCGTCATCGACGCGTGGAGCGACCGGCGTCATCCGCAACGCCGGCAGCAGCTGGTGATCTACTCCATCCTGCTGTTGTTCATGCTCTGGCTGCTGGGCAAGGCCGAATCGGCCACCGCGCTCGCGTGTACCTGCATCGGCAGCGCGATCATCGTGGTCGTCCGCAAGGAAGGCATCCGGCGGCGCATCCGCGGACTGGGCATCACCATCGCGACGCTGGGCACGCTGCTGGTGGTGACGGGCGCGTGGAGCGCGCTGCAGGCCAGCGCCATCCAGATGCTGGGCCGGGATCCGTCGCTGACCGGGCGCAGCGACATCTGGGAGTCGGTGCTGCGCGAGAAGACCAACCCGCTGATCGGCGTGGGTTACTACAGCTTCTGGACCGGTGACCGGTTGACGCGCGTGTCGGAGGGTTACTATTACGTGCTCAACGAGGCACACAACAGCTATCTCGAGACCTACCTCGACGGCGGACTCATCGGCGTGTTCATCCTCGCGATGTTGTTAGCCACCAATCTGCTCCGGCACATGAAGTACCTGCAGGAAGGCGAGCTCGACGGCGGGCATGCGTTCGGTATCGCAATCGGTATCGTGGCCGCGATCTACGGCTGCACCGAATCCATCTTCAGCCGGCTCGACCTCATCTGGTTCGTGCTGCTGCTGACCGCCAGCCGTTACGTGCCCGCGGCCGCGACCGCGCGACAGGCACTAGCAAACACCGACACCGCGGCACGGCCGCGGTTCGGAACCATCGGCCGTACCCCGCCGCGGCGCCAGCGGCCCCGTGAAGAAACAAACACACGGCGTTTGTAAAAAATCCTTCCAAAATGCCGCTTGCTAGGTGTTCCCCGTGCTCCAACACCGCAGCGTTACGTCGAATCGCGCTCGCGGCGCGCACGAAGTCCCTAAGAATGCGGAGTTGTCGCCATTTGACGGCGCCCGGCTTGTGACGCAATTCTCGGATGTCGCCGTTCTTCGACATAGGCGGGCGGTCGGTTTGTCTGCAACACTTCGCGCAATGTCAAAACAGCCCCGCGGTACGCTTCCTGCGGAGCCTTCTCCCACGAGCGCGACAGGCCGCACCCGTTCGGCTTCTCGTGCGCCCCAAAAAGCCAAGGTGTGATTGCATGAGTCCAACATTCCGTAGAGTTCTCGTCGTGGCGGCCCTGACCGTCGCAGGTGCCGCGCAGGCCCAGCAATGGTCGGGCGTGCTCGACCCCCAGCGCGCCGTCGACTGGAGCCAGGCAGGCGTCCCGGGCGGCATTCCTGCGCGCACCACTGTCTGCACGACGCTCAGCGCCGGAGCCTCCAGCTCGCAGATCAACAGCGCCATCGCCAACTGCCCTGCCAACCAGGTCGTCTACCTCAACGCGGGCACGTACAACCTGTCGTCGGGCATCGATTTCAACAATAAGAGCAATGTGACATTACGCGGGGCGGGCCCCACGCAGACCATCCTGAACTTCTCCGGCGGCGCGGATTGCGTCGGCATCGAGGCCGACATCTGCGTCGCGAACAGCGGCTATGCCGAGCCGAGCTCCCCGCCGTTCAGCGCCAACTGGACCGGTGGCCTCGCCAAGGGCTCGACCACCATCACGCTGTCGAGCACCTCGGGCCTCACGGTCGGCCAGCTGCTGATCCTCGACCAGCTCAACGAGTCGTCCGACACCGGCAACATCTGGAACTGCTCCGCCGCCGGCACCTGCTCGAACGAAGGTCCCGCGGGTGGCGGTCGCAACAACCGCTCGCAGCTGCAGGTGGTGCGCGTCACCGGCATCAGCGGCAACAACGTGACCATCGACCGCCCGGTCGCCATGCCTAACTATCGCTCGTCGCAGAGCCCGGGTGCCTGGGCCGGCTACAAGCCGGTCGAAGGCGTGGGCGTCGAGGACCTGCGCATCAACAACCAGCAGTCGGGCGCCAACGGCATCGTGTTCCTGACCGCGTACGGCTCATGGGTCAGGAACGTGACCTCGACCTACGGCGGCCGCGCCCACGTGTGGGTCTGGCTCGGCAAGAACATCACCGTGCGCGACAGCTACTTCTACGAGGGCAACAGCCACGCCTCGCAGAGCTACGGCGTCGAGCTGTTCCAGGCTTCGGACGTGCTGGTCGAGAACAACATCGTCGACCGCGTGACCGCGGCGCTGATCGCCAACGGCCCGGCCACCGGCTCGGTCATCGGCTACAACTACGTCTACCAGACGGTGTACGCCACCTCGTCGTGGATGATCCCGTCGAACACGCACCATGCCACGGGCGTGAACATGATCCTGCACGAAGGCAACGACAGCACCGGCTGGATGGGTGACAACGTGCACGGCCCGGGCGTCATGCTGACCATGTTCCGCAACCGCTTCACGGGCTCGAACCCGGACAAGGTCGCATCCTCGCAGACCATTCCGATCCAGGCCTATCACTACTGGCGCTACCTGAACGTCATCGGCAACGTGCTCGGTGACGGCGTGACCCAGAAGGTCTACGAGTGCAACGCGAGCACCACCTCGGCCGGCAATTGCGGCAGCGGTGAGGACGCGTCCATCTACGTGACCGGCTGGTCGGGCAACGGCGGCTCGAAGAACTCGATGCCGAACGATCCGAAGGTCGGCTCGACCATGATGCGCTGGGGTAACTGGGACACGGTGAACAACGCCACGCGCTTCAACGCGGCGGAAGTGCCGAGCGGCATCAGCCCGTATGCCAACGCGGTCCCGTCCTCGCAGGCACTGCCGGCGTCGTTCTATCGCTCGAGCCGTCCGAGCTGGTGGGGCAACATGCCCTGGCCCGCGATCGGTCCGGACGTGAGCGGCGGCGACGTCTCCGGCACCGGCGGCCACGTGTACAAGATCCCGGCACGCCTCTGCTACGAGAACACGTCCAAGACCAATGGCGTGCTGAACTTCAACGCCAACAACTGCTACGCGGGGCTGCCCCGCCCGAAGCCTCCGACCGCGATCGCGATCTCGAACTGAGGCTGGTCCGACCCGAAGGCGCCGCGCGGCTCAGCCGCGCGGCGCTTCGCTGACTTTCTCCACCCAGATGTCGCGCCAGTACAGGTAGTAGGCGCGCGGGCAGAGCTTGCGGCACTTGGCGTAGCGCGCGTCGCAGACCACGCCGTCGAGGATCAGGCAGGGGTTCTTCATCTTCAGCATGCGACCGGATTTCTCGTCGATGATCCGGTCGACGCGCTTCAGCACCTTGAATTCCCGGCCGCCCGTGAAAGGCACCATCTCCGCGTCGAAGTACAGGCCGCGGTTGCGCCAGTTGTGGTCGAGCGTGTCGAGGATCTCGCGGTACGGGCGCGTCTTCACCACGTCACCCTCGCGGATGTCGAGCGTCAGCGCCGGCGTACGTGCGCCCTTGGGCACCGTGCCCGCGCGCCACGGATACGGCGAACCACCGATGAGCTTCTGCCAGGCGTCATACGTCCAGCGCAGCGCCGACCCGAAGCCCAGGCCCAGGTTGTTGGCGCCGTAGAAAACCCAGAACGCGAACGCATTGAACATGCGGCGCACGGAGGTGTTGCCCGAGCGCAGGTCTTCGATGTACGTGCGAACGTCCCACCACTTGATGGTGGTGGTGGCTGCATGCACCTGCGTGGCCTGGCACACGTAGATGGGCTCGGGGCTCGGCTCGCTCGAGACTGTGCCGCGCGTGAGATCGTCCTCGGTGCAACCCGCACCGCTCGCCGCCGGGGCCGCCACGGCAGCGGCCACGGGCGCCGGCGCGGAGCCCGCGGGCGCGGGACCATCCACCGGCTTCAGCCATTCGTTCTTCCAGAAGAACAGGCAGCCCGCCTGGCAACCCGCATGCGCGGAACCGTCGCAGCGCGTGTCACCCAGGTGCACGGCATTCGGCAGGCGGCGCGAATCGAGGCCCCACACCGGGTCGCAGGTCTTGTGAGCGCGCTTGCTGACCTGCAGGCGCTGGCCGGCGTACTTCAACATCTCCGGCATGAACGGCATCTTCTCGAGCTGCCCGTTCTTGTCGAGCGTACGAAGGATCTCTTCCTTCGAACGGATCTCGACCCACTGGCCGGCATTGAACTGTTTCTGCGTCATATTTCCTCAGTGCACTTGGGCGGGCTGATCGGTCGGCACCTTGTGGCGCGTCGCCCGTCCCCACCAGAAAATCCATCCCGCGATACCGGCGGCCATGCAGGCCAGCGCAGCAACGAACGGCGTCGCCGCGAGCGGCATACGCGCCTGCAGGCACCAGATGGCCCAGCCCAGCCCGACGCCGAGCATCTTGCGCCACTGGTACGAATCCACGTGTTTGGCCAGTTGGCGGCGCTCGGCCCACACCGTCTTCACGGCGGTCGAGAACGGCAGCAGGCGGCGGACCACCATGGGCGCAATGCGCGACCCGGCCAGCACCACCAGCAGCGCGCCCAGCAGACCCCACATCGTGTGGGCGCCATCGCCCAACCACTCGTAGAAGGGCATGACCACGTAACCGACCAGCGCTCGGTACAGCATGTCCACCGGTGGCGCGTCGAACGCCAGGATGATCCGCTCCATGCGGCTCGAAGGACTGTCCATCATTTTTTCCTCGCGGAACGCCGGCGTGCCGGTGCGTCCGCCAATACCAGTTTTCGGGTGTAGAAGGCTTCCGCGAAATTCGTCGCCGTGGCGCATTCCATGCCGCGCAGCCGCGGCAACGAGCGGAACAATTCGTCGGTGAACCAGTGTTTGTTGCGCTGGGAAGCGAAGTGCTTCAGCAACAGTCGGCTCTTGCGGTCGACGTGCGCGCGTTTCACCGGGATGAAGAAGTTGGGCACACCGAGGTCGCCGTCGAACTTCGGAATCTCGTATTCGAAGATCCGCTGGTTGCGGAACGTATTCCAGGTGAGCTCGTTCACGATGCGGTGATCCTGGTGCAGGTCATGCCGGTAGTGAGTGAACACGATGTCCGGCCTCACTTCCTTCAGGGTCTCCACGTAGCTCTTGAGCGCCTCGCCCTGGTACGGGAAGAAGCTGCCGCGGAAATCCTGGATCAGCACGCGACGGCGACGATGTTTGCCGAGGAACGCGGCCGCACTGGCTTCCGCCTCCGCGCGCCGCTCGTTCTCGGCCGACAACACCACCCAGGTGATCTCCACCTGCGGGAATTCTTCGACCAACCGCAGCACCGTGGCGCCGCAGCCGATCTCGATGTCGTCCGAATGCGCGCCGAGGAACAGCACGCGAGCCGGATTTTCGAGGTTCACTCCCAGCATGGCCGATCAGCGCGGACGCCAGACTTCCCAGGGCGCGGTGCCCTTGGTGAATACCTGGTCGAGATAGGTGCGCTCCTTGAACGTGTCCATGCACGCCCAGAAGCCGTCGTACGAATACGTGTGCAGCTGGCGCTTTTCGATGAGCCGGCGGAACGGCTGCTCCACGAGCTCCTCGCCGTCCTTCATGTGATCGAAGATCTCGTTCTTGAAGATGAAAAAGCCGCCGTTGATGCGCGCCTGCGAGAGCGCCGTGCTGCGCACGTCGGTGACTGTGCCGTCGTCGTTGGACGAGATCACGTGGTAGCTCGCCATCGGCTTCACACCGAGGAAGCTCGCGACCTTGCCGCTCTGCTTGAACGAGTCGTACAGCGTCGTCAACGGCAGGTCCGTGAGGCCGTCGGCGTAGTTCGCCATGAACTCCGCGTCGTCGCCCACGTACTTGCGCACCTTGGCGAGACGCTGGCCGATGTTCGACGTGAGCCCGGTGTCGACGAAGGTGATTTTCCACTCGTCGATGTCCTTGGTGATCATGTCGACCTTGCGGCCGCCCTCGGAGAGCACGAAGTCGTTCGACACGCATTCGTCGTAGGTGCGGAAGTAGTTCTTGATCACGTCACCGCGATAACCGAGGCACAGGATGAATTCCTTGTGCCCGTAGTGCGAGTAGTAACGCATCAGGTGCCAGAGGATCGGCCGGTAACCGATGGGCACCATCGGCTTCGGGAGATCCTCGGAATACTCCCGCATGCGCATGCCCTGGCCACCACAGAACAGAACTACTTTCATTTCGCCACCCGCATGATCTTCTCGGCGGCGTTCTCACCGCTCATGAACGACTCGTCGGTCCAGATGTAGGCCCAGTCGCCGTACCGGCCGCAGTAACCGATGCCCTGCTCGTCGAGGTAGCCGTGCACGATCGCGAGCGCGGGCGCGCGCTCGAGGTCGAAGATCACGTTGGCGTAGTCGATGTGCATGACGTTCTTGAAGAGGATCTTGTCGGTCTCCTTGAGCACGCCGATCTTCTTGAGATCGCGGATCGTGGGCTCGATGCAATCCTCGGGCTTCACGTCGAGCGGCCGGTACTTGCGCGAGTAGTAACACTCGGCCTGGATGCTGCCGCAGCCCGGCGGCACGTTGTGCGGCGACTGCAGGTGCGGCGTCGAGAGGCGCGTGAAGAAGATGTCGCGGTCGTAGATGTAGGTCCAGTGCGCGTCCAGCAGGTTCGGACGATCCACGACCACGTTGACGATGCACACCTCGGTGCAGGCCAGCCTGGCGGCGGCCTCGAGCACTTCGCGCGGCGCGTCCTTGATCATGGGCACGAGCTCCGGCAGCGGCACCGAAGTGGCCAGGCCCTTGTAGTTGGTCTTCACGCCGTTCGCGAAGGTGATCTCCTTCGCCTTCACGTCGATGGCCTTGAGCTTGTGGCCGAGGTTCGGCTGGTTGGCGTCCATGAAGCGCTTGAGGTACGCGACGAAGCCGCCGTGGCTCGGGTAGCGGAAGTTGTCGATGTAGTGCACGTCCTGCGTCTTGGGCTCGAGCGCACCGCGCAGGAATTCCTCGAGCTTGGCCTGGTAGAGACGCGGGCCGATCCAGTCGAGGCTTTTGTTCTTCGCCTCGGTGGTGTGGTACTTGATGGTGTATTCCATCGGGAAAGTCTCGGCGAAGGTGTCGCCGAAACTCGCGCGCAGCCACTGCTCGTAGTTCTTGATCTCGCCGTGGTCCTTCTGCTTCGCGGCGACGTAGTCCGCGATGACCTTGACGATGAGCTCGGTGGGCAGGCCGTACAGGTTCACCTGCGCCGGGTGCTTGATCCAGTGGCCCTTCCAGTAGTTGTTGACCTTGGTGTGCAGGACTTCGTACTTGTTGTCGATCTGCGCGGCGAACAGCTTCTGCAGGCGCTCGTGCTTGGTGAACGAGACGTGCGGGCCTTCGTCGAAGGTGTACTTGCCGTCGTAGAGGAACGAGGCCGTGTGGCCGCCGAAGTGCGGCTTGCTGTCGAACAGGCGCACCGGGGCGCCCGCCTCGCGCAGCTTGTGCGCGGCGCCGAAGCCCGCCATGCCGGTGCCGATGACACAGAAATCGCTCATGAATTCTCCCTACCTGCTTCCCTACCGGGCTGCCTGGGCTTTCCACCAGTCGATGGTGTGCCCGAGCCCCGTGTCCAGCTCGAACTTCGGCTGCCAGCCGAGCTCGGCCATGATTTTCGCGTTGTCGCCGACCACCATCGGCGCGTCGTTGGCACGTGCCGGCAGCGCACCCAACTGCACCAGCTCCGGACGGCCTAGCAAGCTTCCCAGGGTCAGTACGATATCGCGGATCTGGGTGGCGCGCCCCGACGAGACGTTCACAGTTCCACGCAACTCGCTGTCGAGTACCGCCACGAGACCGTCGGCCACGTCCTGGACGTGCATGTAGTCGCGGATCTGCCGGCCATGCGAAGACTTCGCGGGCTCGCCACGCAGCATCGACAGGATGATCGAGGACACCAGCCGCTGCGGATGTTCGTGCGGTCCATACAGGAAGAACACGCGGCCCCAGGCCGAGGACAGGTTCGCGGTGGCCGCGAAGTTCTCGGTCATGAGGTTCAGGGCCTGCTTGCAGGCGCCGTACACGGTGTTCGGGACCTGCGCGGTCAGCTGTTCGTTGCAGAAGCCGTAACGCCAGTCGTATTCATAACCCGAGCCGCAGCTGGTCACGCGTTTGCCGCCGGCCGCCGCGAATTCCTGCACGAGCTCCATGCTGGCCCGCACCCACTCGTAGTTCTCGGGCGAGGTGATCAGCTTGCCGGGCACCACGAACCAGGCCAGGTGCAGCAGGTGCGAAGGTTTGACCTCGGCGAGCACTCGTTTGGCGGTGCCCGGCTCCAGCAGGTTGCCCTGGTGGAAGTGCACGCCCGGCATGTCCGCGGCCGCACCTTTCGAAGAGATGGCGTGGATCTCGTAGCCGCGCGCACGCAACGGTTCGATCGCGTGCCGACCGATGAAGCCCGTGGCGCCGGTGACGAGGACCACTTTTTTGACCGCGCTCATTTGAAGTCGACCCACTTGCGGTCGGGGTCGGAGATCACGCTGACCGGCAGCGGCCAGCGGATGCCGAAGGCCGGGTCGTCGAAGCGCACGCCGCTGGCCGAGGCCGCTGCGTACACGTGCGTGGTCGAGTACTCGATCTCCGAGGCATCGGCCAGCGTCTGGTAGCCGTGCGCGAAACCTTCGGGTATGTAGAGCTGCTTGCCGTTCTCGGCCGAAAGCTCGATGCCAAACCACTGGCCACGCGTGGCCGAGTCTTCGCGCAGGTCGACCGCGACATCGAACACCGCACCGCGCGTGCAGCGCACGATCTTCACTTCGGCGTGCGGCGCCTTCTGGAAGTGCATGCCGCGCAGCGTGCCCTTCCTGTGGCTGTAGCCCACGTTGAGTTGCGTCTGGTCCGGGTTCAGGCCCTGGGCTGCGAGCGTGTCGCGGCACCAGGCGCGCGCGAAATACCCACGGTCATCGACGATCTTCCTGAGATCGATGACGAAGACACCGGGCAGTGGAGTGGCCGTGAACTGCATCTTGTTTGACTCTAGAGGCCAATACCTTCGTAGCGGCTCACGCTGGTCTTGTCGAAGGCCCGGCGGCCGTCGACGAACAGCGGCGGCGTGGCGCGCTGGCGGATCAGCTCGGGAACTTCGGCGAACTGCTTCCACGGCGTGACCACCACGACCGCGTCGGCTTCGGCCACCGAGGGCGCGAGCGCGTCGGTGTAGCGCACGCGCGAGTCCGGGAATGCCTTCTTAGCCTCGTGCACGGCCACGGGGTCCACCGCCGTGACGATGGCGCCCTCTTCCAGCAGCTGCTGCATGATCGGGAACGCGGGGCTTTCGCGCACGTCGCTGGTCTCGGGCTTGAACGCGAGGCCGAGCACCGCGACCTTCACGCCGCGCAGGTTCTTGTGGTGTTTCTTGATGAGGTCGACCGTGTTGCGCGGCTGGACCTTGTTGATCTCGAGCGTGGCCTTGAGCAGCGGCATCTCCACCGCGACCTTGTGGCCATGCGCCACGAGCGCGCTCACGTCCTTGGGCAGGCAGCTGCCGCCGAAGCCGCAGCCGGCCTTGAGGAAGCTCACGATGGGCGGCAGGCCTTCGGCATTGCGGCCGCGGAAGTACTGCGAGAGGTGCACGCCGCGCATGACCTCGGTGGTGTCGATGCCGCCGAGCGCGGCGCCCAGGTTGGCGAGCTCGTTCGAGAACGAGATCAGCGCCGCCAGCAGCGAGTTCGAGGCGTACTTGATCATCTCGGCGGTGCGCGTGTTGGTGGTCAGGCGCGGCACCTCGGGTCCGTAGGGCACATAGACTTCGGCGAGCACCTGCGACGAGCGCGCATCGATGCCGCCGATCACGATGCGGTCCGGGAACATGAAGTCGTGCACCGCCTCGCCCTCGGAGAGGAACTCGGGGTTCATGCCGACGCCGAAGTCGACACCGGCCTTCTTGCCCGAGGCGCGCTCGAGCGCCGGCAGCACGTGCGTATCCGTGGTGCCGGGCACCACCGTGCTCTTGACCACCACGAGGTGGTAACTCGACTTCTTCTGCAACGCTTCGCCGATCTCGCGCGTGGCGCCGAGCACCGCGGTGAGATCGATGGTCTTGCCATCGAACGGCGTGCCCACGGCGATGAACGTGGCATCGGTGGCGAGCACCGCCGAGGCCAGGTCCGAGGTGGCGCGCAGGCCCTTGCCGACGTTCTTCGCCAGCAACGCGTCCAGGCCATCCTCGTAGATGGGCGACTTGGCGCTGTTGAGCGCCGCGACGCGCTCGGGGTTCATGTCGACGCAGATGACTTCGTGACCCTTTTCGGCGAGACAGGCGCCGGTCACGAGGCCCACATAACCCGTTCCAATGATCGAGATTTTCATCAGGCCTCCGATGCCTCACGGTTTCCCGAGTACCAGAGCAAGGAACGCTTCAGGCCCTCGTCGACGATGACCTTGGGATCGTAGCCGAGCTCGGTGCGCGCCTTGGTGATGATGGGGCAGCGTCTGTTGGGATTGTCGACCAGGTACTCCTTGTCGGCGCTGACACTACGTACCACCTTGCCTTTGTAGCCGAACAGCTCGCGGCCCAGCGCGATCGCACGCTCGGCGAGCTCGATGACCGAGATCTCGGGGTGCTCGACGCCCACGTTGTAGGCCTCGCCGTCGCGGCCCTTCACGAGGACCTTGAAGTAGCCCGACACCGCGTCGGCCGTATAGCAATAGGTGCGCTTCGCGAGGCCGTCGGACAGCATCACGATGTCCTGGCCGTTGAGGATGTTGCGCGCGAAGTCCGGGATCACGCGGCCGTCGGTGATCTTGAGACCGGGCCCGTAGTTGTTGAACGGACGCGCGACGCGTACGTGCACGCCGTGCTGCTTCGCGAAATTGACGCACAGCGTCTCGCCGAAACGCTTCGACTCGTCGTAGCAGGCGCGCGGGCCGGTGCAGGACACGTTGCCGCGATAGGTCTCCGGCGTCGGGATCGCATCCGGGGTCGGATCGCCGTAGATCTCGCTCGAGGAGTAGAACAGGATGCCGGACACCGGCTTGTTCTTCTTGCCCTGCGCCACGCAGTAATCGAGCATGAAGCGCAGACCGTTGATGTTCGCGTCCATCGTCTCGATGGGGTACTTGCGGTAGTAGATCGGCGACGCGATCGAGGCCGCGTGGATGATGAAGTCGAGATCACCCAGCGACGCCGGCAGCGGGTTGGTGATGTCGTGCTTGAGCGTCGAGAGGTTCTTGTCCTTCTCGAGCGCCGTCAGCCAGGCAGGCACGCCGCGGATGAAATTGTCGAGCACCAGCACCGAGATCGGCGCCTTGCCGGCATTCACGCGATTCCAGTGCAGCGCACCCTGCACCAGGTAGTAGCCGAGGAAACCGGCGCCGCCGGCGATCATCAGGCGCTTGCCCGACATCTCGGCGAGCTCGGCGCCCGCGCCGGGACCCGCGATGAAATCGAGGTCGGCCTTCACCACATCATCCGCATTCTTCATTACTTGAACTCCCAGAAAATTCTTCAGGCCGCCTGCGCGGCCAGATCGTTGAGTCTCTGCTCGCGCTCGACGAGCTTCGGATGGGGCGCGACGCCCGCGAGGCGCAGCAGCTCCTTCCAGCGATAGGCCCAGTCGAAGCGCTTGAGCGCCTCGACGGCGTTGCGTCTGCCGGCGGCGGCGTAGCGCTCGGCGTCGCGATTCACGGTGGCGAGGAACGCGTCCACCGATTCGGCCGTGGACCCGAGATCCACGATCGCATCCGGCCAGTTGAAATCGTTGCTGAAGGCCTGCACGGTCGGCGCCTGGCCCAGCAACACGGCACCGGTCGCCGCGCCTTCGAAGAAACGTGCGCCGACTTCGGACGCACCGCGCGTCTCCTCGGCCGTATCCACCTTGGCGGGATAGGCGATGAAGAAACGCGCACGCTTGCCGAAGTTGGCCACGAGCTCACGGTGCTGCACGTAATCGCGCGGCGTGATGTTGAGCCCGGGGATGGTGTCGTAGATGTAGAACAGCTCGCGCTTGCGTGCGCGTGCGAGCAATGCGTCGTGCGCCGATTCCACGCGGCGGCCCATGCTGTAGATGTCGATGCTGCGCGGCAGCGGATCCGGCAGCGGCGTGTACCGCAGCGTGTCCACGCCCAGCGGCACGGCATGGCAGGGACGGCCCGAGGCGGCGGCCACGGCCGGCACGCAGCTCGAGAAACTCTGCGCCACGAAATCGAAGCCCTTCAGCAGGCTCAGGTGATACGCGTATTCCTTTGCCCAGCCCGCGTAGAACTCGACCATGTAGCAGATGCGCTGCTTGCAGTCCTTCCAGCCGTCGACCGCGCTCAGGTAGATGAGGTCGGAGGGATTCATGCAGACGAACACGAAGACGTCATACTGGCGCTCGAGTCTGATCTTGCGCAGTCCCGGGTTCACATAAGGGGTCAGGTGCTTGAGGCCCGGGCGCCAGATGAGCCGGCGCGACAGCCACTCGCGACGCGCGTGCGCGACGCCGGGTTCGAGCGTGAACAGGTCGACCTCGTCGACACTGCCGATCACGTCCTCGAACTCGTAGTTCGAACACCACGCGGCGTGTTTGTTGATGCCGCGCAGGCTCACGATGCAGACGCGCGCGGGAGGCGCGTCGGGGCGCCGGGACTGGGCTGGCATGGCGCGCATCTTCGATGGTCCCGAAAACCCTTTCATGTGATTTAAGAAGGCGTTACCCGTGTTTGTGACGGTCATCACAACCACCAGCGGCGAACCGCACACGCCGCTGCAAGGGGCCGCGAGCCCGCGCTAGTTTGCCGCCCCACCCGCCCTTCGCTCGCCCGGAGCCATGCGTGCCAGCTGACCATAAAGATGCCCGCCAGACGATCTGGATCGACCTGGAAAACACCCCGCACATCCCGTTCTTCCGGCCCATCATCCGCGAGCTCGAAGCGCGCGGTTTCCGCGTGGTGCTGACGGCGCGCGAGGCCTTCCAGACCGTCGAGATGGCCAACCGCTATGGCCTCAAGTACACGAAGATCGGCCGCCACTACGGGCAGAACAGCTTCATGAAGGTCGCGGGCCTCGCCACGCGCGCCATGCAGCTCATGCCCTTCATCATGCGCGAGAAGCCAGTGCTCGGCGTCTCGCACGGCTCACGCGGCCAGATCCTGTCCTGCAATCTGTCCGGCGTCCCGACCGTGCTCATCATGGACTACGAGCACTCGCAGAACCCGCCCATGACGCGCCCCCGCTGGGAGATCGTGCCGGACGTGATCACCGACGACATGCTGCACACGACTAACAAGACGCGTGCGCGCCGCTACACGGGCATCAAGGAAGACGTCTACGTACCGGATTTCACGCCGGACCCGGCCATCATCGACCAGCTGGGTCTGCGCGACCGCATCATCGTCACGGTGCGCCCGCCGGCCACCGAGGCGCACTACCACAACCCCGAGGCCGAGCTGCTGTTCGACGCGTTCATGGAACGCGTGTGCGCGCGCGACGACGTGCGCGCCGTGCTGCTGCCGCGCAACCGCGCGCAGCGCGAGAACCTCGAAGCCACGCGCGCACACTGGTTCAGGGACGGCAAGGTGGTGATCCCGCAGGGCGTCGTGGATGGCCTCAACTTGTTGTGGCACTCGGACCTCGCCGTGAGCGGCGGCGGCACCATGAATCGCGAGGCCGCCGCGCTCGGCGTGCCGGTGTACAGCATCTTCCGGGGCAAGATGGGCGCGGTGGATCGCGGGCTCGTGGCGCAGAAGCGCCTGCTGATGATCGAAAACGTCGGTGAAGTGGCGAGCGTCATCAAGCTCGAACGCCGCCAGCGCGACGTGTCCGGCGTCTCGCGCAACAGCCGCGCGCTGTCCGACATCGTCGAACACATCGTCGACATCCTGGCCATCGAAAAACCATTGAAGAAGACGGCATGAATACCGCGGAAACCCTGCGCGCCCTGTTCGCCTACTGCAAGGCGGAGAACTGGGCCGGTCACGACCCCTACGATGCGCTGAACAGCCCGTTGCTCGATCCGGACCGCGGCTGGGCGCCGAAGCTCGTGCGCCTCGTGGCCACGCAGTTCATGAAACGCAGCCCGCTCGATTTCCGCCCGCTGATGCGCACGCCTAAGACGCAGAACGCCAAGGCGCTGGCCCTCAATCTCGAGACCGTGCACTGGCTCGCCGCCAGCCGCGTGGTCGACACCACGGGCCTCGCCGACTACTTCGTCGGCCGCCTCAAGGCGTTGCGTTCGCCGGACCAGAAACACTGGTGCTGGGGCTACAGCTTCCCGTGGCAGACGCGCGGCACCTGCGTGCCGCGTCATTCACCCAACCTGGTCTGCACCACGTTCGTGGCCGACGCCCTGCTCTCGCAGTACGAACGCACGCGCGCGCCGGACCTGCTCGAGATGGTGGAGAGCGCCGCGCGGTACATCGCCGAGGACCTCTACTACGAGGGCCCGGGCGTTGCGTCCTTCTCCTATCCGAGCCCCGGGCTCTCGAGCACGGTGCACAACGCCAACCTGATGGCGGCGGCATTCCTGCTGCGGCTGAACACACACCGCCCCGATGCGCGCATGGCCGAGCGCGCGCGCAAGGCCGCCGATTTCAGCGTCTCCAAGCAGCGCACCGACGGCTCCTGGCTGTATGGCGAGGCCGCCACCCAGAACTGGATCGACAATTTCCACACCGGCTACAACCTCGGCGCCATCCGCACCATCGCGCGTCTGCTCGACACCGACCGTTATGACGGCGTGCTCGATCGCGGCTTCGCGTTCTACCGCGCGCACTTCCTGCGCGCCGACGGTGCCGCGCGTTACTTCCACGACAACACCTTCCCGATCGACGCGCACTGCGTGGCGCAGACCATCCTCACGATGCTGGATTTCTCCGACCTCGATGCGGATGCCGAGGCCCAGGCCCAGGGCGCCTTCGACTGGGCCGTCAAACACATGTGGGATCCGCGCGGCTTCTTCCATTACCGCGTGACGCGCTTCGGCCGCATCCGCACTTCGTACATGCGCTGGACCCAGGCCTGGATGCTGCTCGCGGTGGCGCGGCTCGCGGCCCGGCATGGTGCGGCGCTGCAGGTGAGGAACGCTGCTTGAACTACGTGGTCGTCACGCCGGCGCGCAACGAAGCGGCGTTCATCGAGAACCTGATCCAGTCCATGCTCGCGCAGACCGTGAAGCCGCTGCGCTGGGTGATCGTCAGCGACGGTTCGACCGACGGCATGGACGACATCGTGAAGCGGCACGCCGAACGCAATCCGTGGATCACGCTGCTGCGCATGCCCGAACGCAAGGTTCGGCACTTCGCGGGCAAGGTCCACGCCTTCAACGCCGGGTACTCGGCCGTGAAGGACCTCGCCTTCGACGCCATCGCGAGCCTCGATGCGGATCTGACCTTCGAGCCCGACTACTTCGAATTCCTGCTCGGCAAGCTCGCGGCCGACGCGAGCCTGGGTCTCGTGGGAACGCCCTTCGAGGAAGAAGGACGCTCTTACGACTACCGCTTCACGAGCATCGAGCACGTGTCCGGCGCCTGCCAGCTGTTCCGGCGGCGCTGCTTCGAGGACATCGGCGGTTATGTGCCCATGGAAGGTGGTGGCATCGACCACGTGGCCGTGCTCACGGCCCGCATGAAGGGCTGGCACACGCGCACCTTCACGGAAAAGAAGTCCCAGCATCACCGCAAGCAGGGCACGGCCAACCGCAGCCTGCTGCGCGACAAGTACCGCATCGGCACCCTCGACTACCGCCTGGGCGGACATCCGCTCTGGGAGGTTTTCCGTGCGTTTTACCAGCTCGGCAAACCACCCGTGATCCTGGGCGGCATCTGGCTGTTCTGCGGCTATTTCAGCTGCTGGCTGCGTCGTGCGCCGCGCCCCATCTCGGCCGAACTGGTCGAGTTCCGCCAGCGCGAGCAGAAGGCGCGCCTGCGCAAGTTGTTTGGCCTCGGCAGCGCGGCCGGGACGGCTACTCGGTAACTTTCTTGCGTTGCAGGAAGTCGCGCGCCACGCGTGCGGCCACCTGCAGCGGGTGCACCTTGCGGAACATGCCGACCACGATGATCAGGTAGACCGGGGCGCAGCTCGTCACGAGGATCAGGATGCGCGCGATGTGGTTCACGGACTGCAGCAGGAAGTAGCGCAGGAAGAACCCGAGCGCACACATCAGCAGTGCACCCACCAGCGGTCCGCCGATCGCCCTGAGCAGGTCACGCGTGCCGATTCCCAGCGGCGCACCGGCGTACACGATGGTCGGAATGAACAGCAGGTACATCGAGACCACGTACGAGGTCACGACGCCGAGCACTCCGAACGGCAAGCCGCAGAACAGCGCCAGGATCTGGATGCTGGTGCCGATCAGGCCCCAGCGCATCCAGCGATCCGCGCGGCCCGCCGGCACGTGCAGCCAGCCGAGCGTGCGTTCGATGGTGTGCGGGATGCCGCGCAACGCGAGGATGCCGACCAGGAAACCCGTGTATTCCCACTTCTCGCCCAGCACCAGCGAGATCGCGTCATCGGCCGTGATGGCCAGCAGGCCGAACAGCGGCATCGCGAAGAAGGCCAGCGTGCCGATGGCTTTCGACCAGGCGCGCTTGAGCTCGGGCAGGTTGTCGGTGAGCTTCGAGAGGCTGGCCACGGCTACCGGGTGCAGCGACAGCGCGAGCAGGTTGAGCACGTTGTCGTAAACGAACACGGCCTGCTGGTAATAACCGAGCGGCTCGGCACCGCTGCGTTTGCCGATCGCGATGCGGTCCACCGAACGGCCGGCGTAATCCGCCATCGTGAAGCCGGTGATGTTGAGCCCGAAGCGCAGCATGTCCTTCACGCCCTGCGTGAGCTTGGGGATGCCCGGCCACCAGCGGCAGGCGGTCATCACTCCCATGAGCGTGAACGTCGCGAGCAACACGGGCTTGGCGACCAGCGCCCAGTAGCCCGCGCCCATCAGCGCCATCACGATGGCGGCGATCGAGCTCAGCAGGTTGGCCGCGACTTCCACGGCCGCGATGGAACGGAACTGCATGGCCCGCCGCAGCAGCGCGAAGTGCTGGCACGAGGCGGCGCTGATCGCGAAACCCACCGAGGACAGCAGCGCGATGTCGGTGAGCCGCGGTTCATCGTAGTAGCTGGAGATCAGCGGGCCGCATGCGGCCAGCATGAGACCGAGCGCCGCGCCGATTCCGACGGTGAGCCAGAACAATGCGCTGACTTCGTGCTCGGTGATCGAGGCACGCTGCACGGCCGCGTCGCGCGTGCCGAGGTCCGAGAGCACGGGAATGAAACCGGTGAACGCGGCCACCATCGCGACCAGGCCGAAATCCGACGGCGCCAGGATGCGCGCGAGGATGACCTGCGAGCCCACCTGCACGAACACGATGATGCCCTTCGAGGCGATCGAGAACACGCCACCATGCAGCGACTGCCGGCCGAGCTCGGCGTGTTCGCGGTGATCGTCGAAATAGCGGCTGTGTTTCGACGGCGTCACATCAGCATCCCATGGGCGCATGCCGGCAAAAGGGCTGCCGCCCGCCGGCCGAATGCGACGAGATCACGAGTTCGTTGGACTTCATGGAGGGTGCGGATATTGATGGACTTCACACCCGTCGATCCACCCGATGACGGACCGGCTGGCGCAATGGGCGACCTGCGTCACAGAGGGACATTACAAAGCGTTTACCAACTATCGACGGGCTATTCGAGGCCTCAGACTAGCCAAGCCATTCTGTCAGGTCGCAGCTGAGGTCCCTCCACCATGAACGAAGTGTCCAGCTCCGCGGAAGGTCGCGGCTGGCTTCACTGGCCGCGTGCCTGGATTGCACGCTGCGGCGCCTTCGCTGCGCGCCGGCCCCGCACGTTCCGTTTCCTGCGCTGGACCGCGGGACTCTGCGTGCTCGCCGCGGTCCTCGCAGCCACCTTCATCGGTGGCATCGTGGCCGAGCAACAGAATCTGCCGGCGCGCGCGCGCCGCTTCCTCGATCGCGAGATGGTCGCCGTCAATGCCAAAGTCGGCGACGACGCGCAGGCGCTGACCTGGCAGACGATCATCACCAACCTGCACACGCTCGAATACATCGAGCTGCGCGTCGGCGCGCCGATGGACGCGGGCGGCGGCATCACCGAAGTTCGTGGCCACATCCTCATGGTGTCGCCGCTCGGGCGCATCAACTACCTGAACCCGGCGTTGCGGCTCGGCACCGTCGGCATCGCCGCGCCCATGGGCCTCGAGCTGCTGCGCAAGAGCAAGTATCCGACCGACACCTTGTTCTCGTGGCACCACTTCCGCGCCTACGACGTGCTGGCGCTGCCGCGCGGCGGCGACGATTACGATCTCTACGTCAGCATGTCGCGCTTCGTGAACGAGCAGTGTTTCCAGTTCGCCGTCTACAAGACGCCGATCAAGGTCACGGCCGACAGCATCACGCCGGCCGCCGACACGCACGACTGGCAGGAAGTGTTCACGGCCCGTCCCGGCTGCCTGCGCCCGAAGGATCGCGGCTGGCGCTTCCTCGGCTTCGGCGGCGGCGGACGCATGGCGTTGCTGGACGCGAACACGCTCCTCGTGAGCGTCGGCGATCACCAGTACGACGGCTTCAACGATTCGTGGGCCGCGGCGCAGGACCTGTCCACCGACCTCGGCAAGATCGTCGCGATCGATCTGCGCACCGGCAAGAACCGCATGTTCGCCGTCGGTGTGCGCAATCCGCAGGGCCTCGTGGTGATGCGCGACGGCCGCATCTTCGACACCGAGCACGGCCCGCAGGCCGGTGACGAGATCAACCTGATCCGCGACGGCGGCAACTACGGCTGGCCGCTCGCGACCTATGGCGTGAACTATGGCTATCCGCGCCGCGACTGGCCGTTCGCGAAGACGCAGGCGGATCATGGCGGCGACTTCGACAAGCCGGTGTTCGTGTTCACGCCTTCGATCGGCATCAGCAACATCATCGAGGCCGAGCCCAAACAGTTCCCGCTCTGGGGCAGCGACGCCATCCTGGCCTCGCTGCGCGGCTCGACGCTGTTCCACCTCAGGCTCGAGGGCGACCGCGTGCGCTACGTGGAGCCCATCTACTCGCGCCAGGGCGTGCGCTTCCGCGACATCACCACCACCGCCGAGGGTGGCTTCGCGGCGTTCACCAATGCGGGCACGCTCATGATCTTCCGCAACGCCGAGCTGCACACCCAGGACCCGCGCACCGTCTCGGTGGTGGGTTATGGCGCGCAGTC
The DNA here is from genome assembly GCA_035279135.1 of Steroidobacteraceae bacterium. Taxonomy (GTDB): domain Bacteria; phylum Pseudomonadota; class Gammaproteobacteria; order Steroidobacterales; family Steroidobacteraceae; genus CADEED01. The sequence continues at coordinate 65 of DATEII010000140.1, read as the reverse complement.
GCCGCCCTTCCCCGAGGAAGTGCCGCCCGAGAACCTCACGCCGGCCCAACGCGGCAAGGAGCTGT
>DATEII010000139.1:0-22623 GCA_035279135.1 Steroidobacteraceae bacterium | reverse complement strand
TTCGAAGGCTTCGCGCGGCGCTCCCGAGAGCGTGTACAGCAGGTAGTCCTCGCCGGCTTCGTTCACGCGGTTGTAGAAGAACGCGCCGAAACGCGCGCCCGTCAGCGATGTGGCCGCGTCGGTGACGGTCTGCAGCAGCTTTTCGATGTCGAGCTGCGAGGCGATGGACTGTCCCGTCTGGTTCAGGATTTCCAGCAGCCGGGATTCCTCACGCAACGCGGCCTGGGCGCGGGCGTGCTCCGCCTGCATGCGCGCGAGCGTGGCTCGCAGGTCCGAAAGTGAGTCGTTTTGCGCGCTCATGAAGCTCCAGTTAAGGGGCTTCCGCGACGCAGCACAAGCCAGACGAGTCCTACACCGCAGGAGCGCGCACGCGCGCCGCCACCTCGTCCATGTTGTTACATAGGTTCGACTCACCGACCTGCGTGGTGATGCCCGACCCGTCGAGCGACTCCCGCAGCGAGGGATGGATGCCGCACAAGAGCACACGCACGTTGCGATGTTTGAGTCGCCCGACGATCTCGCCGAGTGTGTTCAAGCCGGTCGCGTCCATGAACGGTACGCGGCCCAGCCGCAGCACCAGGGTCGAGACATCGAGCTGCAGGCGTTCGAGCGTGCGTTCGAGCTTTTCGGCGGCACCGAAGAAGAACGGGCCATCGATGCGATACACCAGCACCGAGTGCGGCAACACCACGTCTTCGCCCGCGCTGTCGTCGAAGGCCTGCTGCTCGATGCGCACGGTTTCCGCCATGCGGCGCATGAAGAGCAGGGCGGCGAGCACCACGCCGACGTTCACCGCGACCACCAGGTCGACGAACACCGTGAGCAGGAAGGTCACGATGAGCAGCAGCCGGTCGGCGCGCGGTGCGCTGCGCAGGACGCGCGCCACGTGGGGTGCGTCCGCCATGTTCCAGGCCACATAGAACAGGATGGCCGCGAGTGCAGCCAGCGGAATGTGCGCGGCCAGCGGCGCCAGCAGCAGGATCACGAGCAACAGGAAGGCGGCGTGCACCGCGCCGGCCACCGGGCTGGTGGCGCCATTGCGGATGTTGGTCGCGGTTCGCGCGATGGCCCCCGTGGCCGCGAACCCGCCGAACAGCGGGCTCAGGATGTTGGCGATGCCCTGGCCGATGAGCTCCTGGTTCGAATCGTGGCGCGCACCCGTCATGCCATCGGCCACCACGGCGGTGAGCAGCGATTCGATCGCGCCCAGCAACGCGATGGCGAACGCCGGCCCGACCAGTTGTAGATAGGCGTTCAGGGGCAGTGTGGGCCACGTGAACCCCGGCAACTCGCGCGGAATGCCGCCGAACGCGCTGCCGATGGTGGCGACGCCTTCGAAGTGCCCGAGCGACTGCGCCGCGGTGGCCGCGACCATGGCGATGAGTGGCGCCGGCAGGCGCTCCATGCCCCGCACCTTGCCGAGCAGCCGGGTGCCGGCGACCAGCAGCAGCAACGTGCCCGCGCCGATGATCGTGGTTGCCAGGTGCGGATGCGCGAGCGCCTGCAGCAGTCCCACGATCTTTTCGTGGAAGTGCAGGCCGGACGTGGCGGGATGCAGGCCGAAGAAGTCCTTCCACTGGCCCACCCAGATGATCACGGCGATGCCGGCCGTGAACCCGACGATGACCGGGTTCGGGATGAAGCGGATCACGCCACCGAGCCGCGTGATGCCCAGGATCAGCAGGATGCCGCCGGCCATGAGCGTGGCGGCCTGCAGGCCCGCGATACCGTATTGCGCGGTGATGCCGGCCAGCACGGCGATGAACGCGCCCGTGGGTCCCGAGATCTGCACGCGTGTGCCACCTAACAAGGAAGTCGCGAGACCGGCGACGATGGCCGTGTACAGGCCCTGCGCCGGGGTCGCTCCCGACGCCATGGCAAATGCCATCGCCAGCGGCATGGCGACCACACCGACCACCAGGCCGGCGATGAGGTTAGGAGCCAGGTGCGCGCGCGTGAGCAGACCGGCGCGGCGGGCTTCGAGCAGGGCGATCATTCTCTGGCCCATTCTGCGACCACCGGCCATGCGGGCGCATACGTGAGGGCCCGTATGGACGGCGCCCCGTGCCGGGAGTCAGGCCCCTTGGGTCGCCGCGCGGTCTTCGGAGGCGTTGGCCGCCAGCCAGGTCACGTGCACCGAGTGCTCCGCACCGTCGCTGACCAGGTCGATGACATTCCGCCCGGGCTTCTGCACCTTGCCGTCGATGGTCATCTGCATGACGCGGCCCGGGATCTGCCGGTCGACGCTGATCGCATAGGGCGTGCCCTTGTGAAGGTAACGGATCGTGAACCCCGGCCAGTCCGCGGGCACGCAGGGCGTGAGTGTCGCGTGGTTCTCGCGCAGCCGGAAACCGAGGATCCATTCGAGCGCCGCGCGATACAGCCAGCCCGCGGAGCCGGTGTACCAGGTCCAGCCGCCACGGCCTTCGTGCGGCGCCTCGCCGTAGACGTCGGCGGCTACCGCGTAGGGCTCAACCTTGTAACGCTGCGCGTCGGCGCGCGTGGTGGCGCGGCGGATGGGATTCAGCATCGCGAATACTTCCATTGCCCTCTCGGCCTTGCCCTGCAAGGCGAGCGCAATGACCGTCCAGACCGCGGCGTGTGTGTACTGTCCGCCGTTCTCGCGGATGCCGCGCGGATAGGCCTTCACATAGCCGGGCTCCTGCAACGATCGCTCGAACGGCGGCGTGAACAGCAGCGCCAGCGGGGGATCGCGCTCGAGCAGGTGCTGCTCGAGCGCTTCCATGGCCTTGGCCGCACGCGCCGGGTTCGCAGCGCCCGAGATCACGCCCCAGGATTGCGCGATCGCGTCGATGCGGCATTCGTCATTCTGAGCGGAGCCGAGCGGCGTGCCATCGTCGTAGAAGCCGCGCCGGTACCAGTCGCCATCCCAGGCGTGTTGCTCGAGTGCGCTGCGCAGGCGCGCCGCGTGTCCGAGCCAGGCACTGGCCAGCGCGAGATCACCGCGCTCGCGCGCCAGCGGCGCGAAATTCATGAGCGTCGCGTGCAGGAACCAGCCCAGCCATACACTCTCGCCGCGGCCGTGTTCGCCAACCCGGTTCATGCCGTCGTTCCAGTCGCCGGTGCCGATGAGTGGCAAGCCGTGCTCGCCCATGTACAACGCGCCTTCGAGACCGCGCTTGCAGTGTTCGAACAACGAGGCCTTCTGCTTGCTGACCGTGGGTTCGAAGAAGGCATCGTGCCGATCGCGCGGCAGCGGCGGGCCGTCGATGAAGGGCACCTCGACATCGAGAATGGCGCGGTCGCCGGTGAGCTGGATGTAGTGCGCCGTGACGTACGACAACCACACGCGATCATCGGAGATGTGCGTGCGGACGCCCTGGCCACTGTGCGGCAACCACCAGTGCTGCACGTCCCCTTCGGGGAACTGGCGTCCGGCGGCGCGCAGGATCTGGTCGCGCAGCAGTTCGGGCCGCACGATGGCGAGCGCCATCGCATCCTGGAGTTGGTCGCGGAAGCCGTAGGCGCCGCTGGCCTGGTAGAAGCCGGCGCGTGCCCAGGTGCGGCAGGCGAGCGTCTGGTAGAGCAGCCAGCCATTCACCATGATGTCGAGCGAGCGGTCCGGAGTCTTCACCTGCACGTGGTCGGTGAGCTCGTTCCACTGTCCGCGCGTGCCTTCGAGCAACGCGTCGAAATCCGTGGCGCGGTGTTTGACGACGAGCGCGCGCGCCTCGGTGTCGGTCGCAGCTTCACCCAGCAACACCAGGAAGCTGGTGCTGGCGTTGGGCTCGAGCGTGAAATGCCTGCGCAATGCGGCGCAGGGATCGAGCGCCGGGCCGGCCTTGGCACCGAACGGACCGCCCGAGACCAGCGCTGCGGGGGCGTCCAGCGTGCCGTGACGGCCCAGGAACTCGCGGCGATCGCAGGTCCATTCGTCCTGGCGTCCACCGAGGTCCATGAAGGCGACGCCGGGGAACGCACTGTTCCAGGGATTGCGCGCGGTCAGTGCCTGCGACTCGGCATCGAGCTCGGTGATGATGTGCGGCGCGCTCTGGACGCGCGAGGGCGCGAGCACCCACTCGGCATACGCGGTGACCGAGAGGCTGCGCGTGCGCGGCGATTCGTTGCGCACCACGAGGCGCGCGAGCTTGACCGGGTCGTCGGTGGCGACCGCGAGCGTGAGCTCGAGCGACAGGCCGTGTGAGCGCTGCTGGAAGCGGCTGTAACCGAGACCATGCGCGCACGAGTAGTAAGCCTGCTCGTGGCGGATCGGGGCGGGCGTCGGCGACCACAACTCGCCGGTCTCCTCGTCGCGCAGGTAGATAGCCTCGCCGGGACGGTCGCTGACCGGGTCGTTGCTCCAGGGCGTGAGCGCATTTTCGCGGCTGTTGCGCGACCAGGTGTAGCCCGCGCCATCGGTGGACACGTGAAAGCCGAAGCCGCGATTGGCGATCACGTTGATCCACGGCGCCGGCGTGAGCTGGCCGCCGGTCGCGGCCACCAGGTACTCGCGGCCCTGCGCCGCGAAGCCGCCGAGGCCGTTGAAGTATTCGAGCTCGCGCATGCCATCCAGTTCGGCGCTGGGCATCGCCGGCGCCGCGGACGAACGCCGCGCGGCGCGCGGCGCGGGCGTCGGTACCGGCTGCATGCGCCCCAGCTGGTCGGCGAGGCTGCCGCTGCGTCCGGACAGCACCACGCGCGCGACAGCCAGCAGCGCGGAGCGCGTGTCGGCGCTGACCAGATCGCTGCGCAAGACGAACACCTTGCCGCGCGTGTCGGCACCGGCGACGCGGGGCCGGCCCTGCGCCGTGCGCACCATGGCCTCGAGCGCCACCTGCAGGTCCTGGATGTAAGAGGCGCCGCGATCGTTGAGGAATACCAGGTCCACCGAAAGCCGCTTCATGCCCCAGTATTCGTGCGCCTGCAGCAGCTGGCGCGCGACCGCGAGGTCTTCGTTTTCCTCGACGCGCATGAGCACGATGGGCAGGTCGCCCGAGATGCCCTGCGGCCACAGGGTCTGCGGCCCGGACGCGCCGCGGCGGATGAGGTCCGCGGGCGGGCGTGCCGCGGCATCGGCAAACAGGATGCGGCCGGCGAGCTGCTGGAACAGGTTGGCCTGTGAGGCGTCGATGCCGAGGTGTCGCAGCTGCACTTGCGCCTGGGTCCACGCGAGCGTCGCGGCGCGCGTGTGCGCATTGTGATCGCGATGTTTGTCGGCCAGCTCGAGCACGTGCGAGCGGCTGTTGGCCACGCAGGTCCAGAACGCGATGCGCGCCGTGCCACCGGCCGGCACCTTGACGCGATATCTCAACGCGAAGATCGGATCGAGCACGGTGCCCACCGAACCCGACAAGGTGTGGCCCTCGAGCAGCGCCAGCGGCGCCCGCAACTCGCGGGCGCGGCCGATGAAACGCAGCCGGTCGGTCTCGAACTCGGGCGCGCCGGGCGAGGCGCCCTGGATGACCGCGTGATGGGAGGCCCAGACCTCCGGCTCGTCGGGAGCGCGCCGCCGGCGGTTGGCCAGCAATACGGCGTGCCGTTCGACGAACTCGGTGCGCACGAACATCTTCGAGAACGCCGGATGCGCGACATCGGCAGCCTGCGCGCCCAGCACCAGCTCCGCGTACGACGTGATCTCGATCTCGCGTTCGCGCGTCGAGGAATTGCTGATCGACAGGCGCCGCACCTCGGCGTCGTCTTCTGACGAGACCTGCACCTCGAGCGTGGTGACGAGGTCGCCGTCGCTGCGGATGATCTCGGCGCGGTCCTCGGTGAAGCTCACGTCGTAGAGCGACGGCTGCACGGCACAGGGCTGGTAACCCGCGGACCACACCCGGCCGCTGTCCAGATCGCGCAGCAGGAAGAAGCTGCCGGTGTCGTCACGCGTGGCGTCTTCGCGCCAGCGCGTGATGGCGAGATCGTTCCAGCGGCTGTAGCCGGAGCCGGCCGCGGTGACCATGACGGAGTAGCGGCCGTTGGACAGCAGGTGCGTCTGCGGCGCCGAGTCGTGCGGGCTGCGCAGCCGCCGCACTTCCGGTACCTGCAGCTCGCTGATGCGCGATGCCGTGCCCACTTCCTCGGCGCGCGGATGCGCCACCGAGACGTCGCGCGGCGTGCGCTCCTGCAGCAGCAGCTCGGTGGCCTGCACGGTGACATCGGAATGGAATCGATCGCGCATGCGACCATCGAGCAGCGTGTTGGCGATCGCCACGATGCTCATGCCCTGGTGATGCGCCATGTAGGCGCGCACCAGCGCGCACGACGCGCCTTCGGGCAGCCGGCTCGGCGTGAAATCCACGGCCTCGACGAAACCGTAGCGGCCGCGCGCGCCGATGGCCGCGAGCGCCTGGTAGTTGGCCAGCGCGGCTTCGCCGTCCACCATGGCGGCGAGGCCGGTGGCATAGGGCGCCACCACCTTGTTCTCCGACAGGCCGCGCTTGAGACCCAGGCCAGGTACACCGAAGTTGGAATATTGATAGGTGAGCTCGAGATCACGTGCGTTGTATGCCGACTCGGAGACGCCCCAGGGGAGGCCGAGCTCCTCGCCGTATTCGATCTGGCGCTTCACGATGAGGCTGCTGGTGTGCGCCAGCAGGCTGCCGCCCGGTGCGCGCAGCACCAGGTCCGGCATCAGGTACTCGAACATCGATCCGGACCACGAGACCAGCGCCGCACCCGCGCCGATGGGCGTCACGGTGCGGCCGAGCCGGAACCAGTGCCGTGCCGGGATGTCGCCCTTGGCGATGGCGATGAAACTCGCCAGCCGCGCCTCGGAGGCCAGCAGGTCATAACAGGAGTTGTCGAGCGAGCCATCGGCGGCGCGGTAGCCGATCGACAGTAGTTTGCGTTGGCCGTCGAGCAGGAAGCCGAACTCCATCTCGTGCGCGAGGTCGAGCGCCGTGGTCGCGAGGCCCTCGAGGTGTTCGACGATGAATCCGGCGGGGTCGCGCGCCAGCAGGTCGCTGCGCCAGCTGTCGATGGTGCGGCGCGCGGCCTCGACCCAGTACACGAGATCGGAATTCCGCTCGACGTGCGACTCGGCCGCGAGTGTGCGCACCAGGTCAACCAGCGTCGAAGCGCGTTCGGCGGCCTGCGCGAGATCGTCGAGCTGCGGATCGAGCAGCCGGTCGTCGGGGCGTACCGCGGCTTCGAGATCCGAGAATGCGGTCTCGACCAGCTCGCGCGTGATGGTCAGCCCCGGCGTGAACCGGAACTCCCGCAACGCTTCGCGCGCGAGATCCAATGCGTCCGCGAGGCCCACCACGGCCTCGGGCCGCGGCTGCGGATCCTGCTGCCACTGCCGGAACGCGCCGGCCATGGTGATCAGGTGGGCGGCGAGATTGCCCGAGTCCACCGAGGACACGTAACGCGGCTCGAGCGGCCGCAGGTCGCGCGTGTCATACCAGTTATAAAGATGTCCGCGGAACCGCGCCATCTGTCCGAGCGTGCCGAGCGTCGCCTCGATGCGGTCCAGCGCGTCGCGCAGGCCGCACCAGCCGAAGTCGCGCGCCGCCACGATCGACAGTAGATAGAGCCCGATGTTGGTCGGCGAGGTGCGGTGCGCCACCACGCTGCGCGGATCCTCCTGGAAATTGTCCGGCGGCAGGTGATTGTCTTCGGTGGTGACGAAGGTCTCGAAGTAGCGCCAGGTGCGCCGCGCGATGAGCCGCAGCTCGCGCTGCTGGCCGGCCGACAGCTCGGAGCGTGCCTTGGCGGGCGGCGTCTGGCTGATGCGCCAGGCGATGGCGGGCGCCGCCAGCCACAACGCGAGGAACGGCAACGCGATGCTGGGCAGCCGTCCGCCGCCGAGGATGATGGTGAGCACGGTGAGGCCGAGCGCCAGCAACACGCCGCGGAACATGCGCGCGTAGAAACTCGGGAACGAGTTGCGCATGTTTCCGAGCAGGTCGGCCGGAATCCACTCGAGCATGTGCCGGCGGGTCACGAACACGCGCCACAGCGAGCGGCCGATGGCATCGCACATCAGCCAGGCCTGGTAGGCCAGCATCGACGTGAGCAGCGCGGTCTGGCCCACCGCGAGCAGGAAGTCGTTGCGCAGCGCGCGCAGGTGACTGCGCAGCGTGATCGTGGACTTGCGTGGCAACAGCCCCGCGAACAGCGGCAGCAGGGTGGGCAGCGCAAACCCCAGGATCACGAACGTGGTCCAGGTCAGGGCCGCGTGCCAGGGCAGCGTCCAGGCCGCGACCAGCGCCGCCACGCTGACGGGCGCCGTGAGCGAACGCCGCAGGTTGTCGAGCATCTTCCAGACGCCGATCAGCGGTGTGCGGCTGGTGCCGCGGCCGTGTTCGGCGGCGCCGCGGTCGGTGCGGCCGAAGATCCAGGGCAGGAGCTGCCAGTCGCCACGCACCCAGCGGTGCTGGCGCATCGAGGCCACGTCGTAGCGCGTTGGAAATTCCTCGACCACTTCGACGTCGGAGGCGAGGCCGGCGCGCGCGAAAATGCCTTCGAAGAGATCGTGCGACAGCAACGAGCTCTCGGGCACGCGACCGGCGAGCGCCGCCTCGAAGGCGTCGATGTCGTAGATGCCCTTGCCGGCGAACGAGCCTTCGCCCAACAAGTCCTGGTAGACGTCGGACACGGCCGCGGCGTAGGGATCGACACCGGAGGCGCCGGAGAACACGCGCTGGAACGGCGAGGCTTCGAAGTTGACGGGCAGCGAAAACGCCACGCGCGGCTGCAGGATGGCGTAGCCATCGACCACTCGGCCGAGTTTCGCGTCGAAGCGCGGCCGGTTGAGCGGATGCGCCATCTTGCCGATGAGGCGCCGAGGCGCTTCGCGTGGCACGCGCGTATCCGCGTCGAGCGTGAGCACGTAGCGCACGCCGCCCGGCACCCAGGGAGACTTGCCGGAGCTCGTGATGTAGGTGGTGTCGGTCGCGCCGCGCAAAAGCTTGTTCAACTCCTCGAGCTTGCCGCGTTTGCGCTCCCAGCCCATCCAGCGCTGTTCACTCTCGCTCCACACGCGGCGCCGATGCAGCAGCAGGAAGCGTTCGCCGCCGGCCGCGGGTCCGTACTTGCGATTGAGCCGCGCGATGCCGAGCACCGCGATATCGAGCAGCGCCTCGTCGTCGGGCTTGTGCTCGTCGTTGGCGTCCACCCAGTCGGACAGCAACGCGAAATGCAGCTGCTCGTCCGGCGAGGCGAGGTAGTGGATCTCGAGCCGGTGCAGGTGTTCTTCGACGGCCGCGCGCGAATTCAACAGCACCGGCATGGCAATCAGCGTGCGCAGCTCCTCGGGCACGCCTTCACGCAGCGCCAGGCCGGGCAGCGCGCTGGCACCCACGCCGCGCGTGACTGCGCGGTTGACCAGCGCGACGGCTATCTCCATGGCCGTGACCGTGCCCAGCAGGCCTAACAACCACAACATGCCGCCATGCACGCCGAACTGCTGCAGCAGTGCCAGCGGCACCGCGAGCAGCAGGCCGGTGGTGAAGGCGATGGCGGCCACGTAGTCGGCCGCACCGACCGTGAACGTGATGCGGCTCGGCAGGTCGCGCATGCGTGCGCGGAACCCGATGGCGTGCTCCAGCCGCGGCCGGCCCTCGGCGATCAGGAAGTAGCCCGGGTCACGCTCGCGCGGCTTGCTGGCGCCGGCGGCCAGCGCCAGCACGTGGCGCGCGATCTCGAGCTCCGACATGTCCGAGCCGCGGCCGAGCTTCTCGATCGCGCTGCGGTACAGGTTGCGCGTCGAGAAGTCCATGCCCGCGAAGCCGCCCGAGCCCTGCATGGTCGCGTCCACCAGGCTCACGCTCTCGAAGAACTCCGCCCAGTCGACGTCCGACATCAGCCGCATGCTGGTGATGATGTTGCGCACCGTGACGTTCGATGCGCCCTGGCGCTGGTGCTCTTCCTGGATCACGCGGTCGGTGTCGAGGCCGCCCGCGCGCAATTCGTCCTCGAGCCACACCAGTGCCGGGGTGAACTTCGGGTCCTGGTCGCGCAGCCGCTGCACCAGCTGCACCGCGAACGCCGGCGTGAGCTTGCCGCCGCGTCGCTTCCACTCGTTGAGTGCGTTGGCGTCGACGCGATGGCCGCTGACGCCTAACAACCGGTCGGCGATCGCGTCGGCGTCCTGGCGCGAGGCGCGGCTGTTGACGATGCGCTGCGCGACACGGCGCAGGTTCTCGACCAGCACGATGCGCAGCGTGATCGCCACGGCCCAGAGCTCGCCGATGGTGAGCGGCGACACCTCCTGGTAGGCGCGCACGAAGCGGCGCAGGAATTCGGGATCGAAGCGGCTGTCGGTGTGCGCGACGAACGCCCAGGCGATGCCGAACACACGCGGGAAACCCGCGAATGGGCCGCCGGCCAGTTTCGGCAACTGGCGGTAGAACCCGGCCGGCAGGTCTTCGCGGATCTCGCGGATCTGCTCCTCGATGACGTGGTAATTGTCGAGCACCCATTCGGCGGCCGGCGTTATCGACCGACCTTCGTCCACGGCGCGCGCGATCGAACGGTACGCGGCGAGCAGGGCTCTTTCGTTGTTGCGCAGGCGTGCGCCGAGGGAGCGTCGGAAGCCTGGCGTACGCGTGATGGTCTGGGCGGCGGCCAGGCTCTGCGCGTGCTGCTCGAGCCTCTCGATGCTGAAAATCTCTTCGCGCAGGATCTGTTCGTTGCTCCAGTGGGAGCCCACCGAAAGCCGCTCGAAGAATCCTCTGAAAAATGGGTGCAAGCGTCCGCCAACCAGTCAGTCGGAAAACCCAATTACGCGAAACTTGTAGTCCACGGCGCCATGCCTTCGCGACCCATGGCACTGTGGGAATGGTCTCACAATCACATCGCTCCGGTTTCGACAGCGTCCGCGCCGCACGTACATATGCTCGGACGGATGTGGCCGTTCCGTCGCAATCCTTCCCATCACATCCGCTCGAGCAGTCCCTACTGGTTGATGCGCGATGGCAGGGGAGATGCACGCCCCGAGCTGCACGAGCAGGTCGAATGTGATGTCGCCGTCATCGGTGCCGGGATCACCGGCGCGTTGATCGCGGATGCCCTGGTCGCCACCGGGCAGAGGATCGTAATCCTCGACTCGCGCGATGTCGCGCTCGGCAGCACGGCTGCCACCACCGCGCTGCTGCAATATGAAATCGACACCCACCTGGTCGATCTCGCCGCACGGCTCGGCGCCGACGCGGCCGGCCGGGCGTATCTCGCCTGCGCGGCCAGCTTCGAGATCTTCGAGCAGCGATTTCCCGAGCTGCTGCAGTCGTCCAACTACCGTCGTGTCCCGAGCCTGTACCTCGCGTCAAATGCCCGGGCGGTCCCGGTATTGCAGGCCGAGCTCGCGGCCCGTCGTGCGCTGGGTTTCCAATGCACCTGGCTGGAGCAAGGCGAGCTCGCGGAGCGTTTCGGCTGCCGCCGTCCCGGCGCGATCCTCTCGGCACTCGGTGCGCAGATGGATCCGGTCCGTTTCACGCAGGGATTGGTGGCGAGCCTCGAACGACACGGTGTCCGCCTGTTCGCGCGCAGTCGTGTGATCGGGATTACCGAGCGGGGCGACAGGCTGCGACTCGAGATCGAAGGAGGCGCGAGCGTGGAGGCCGCGCACGTGGTGGTGGCCGCGGGCTTCGAGTCGATGGAGTTCCTGCCGCGTCCGGTGGCCGACATCGACAATACCTATGCGCTGGCGACCGAACCCTTGCGCGATCGTTCGCGTGCGCTGACGTTGCCGATGCTCTGGGAGAGTGCACGGCCGTACCTGTACATGCGCGGCACGCCGGATGGCCGGTTCATCGTGGGTGGTGAGGACGTGCCCTTCAAGGATCCGCTGGCGCGCGAAGCGCTGCTGGGCCGGCAGGTGTTGCGGCTCGCGGCGAGGTTTCGCGAGCTGTTCGGTGAAGAGCTGCCCCCCATCGGATTCGCGTGGGGCGGCAGTTTCGCCCGGACTCCCGATGGTCTGCCGTTCATCGGCCGTGCGCCCGGGATGCATCCCGCGCTGCTTTTCGCGCTTTGTTATGGCGGAAATGGCATCACCTACAGCGTTCAGGCCGGCGCCATGATCCGCGCCGCCGTCGAAGGACGAAGCCACGAGCTGGACACGGTGTTCGGGTTCTCGCGCGTCCAGTGAGTTGTTGTCTGCAAGACATGCACAGGCCAATAATCCGGCCAACGCGGAAACCTTTTCGCCAGCGCGGCGGACTAACACCCATGTTCGTGAATGACACCGGTCACCTCCCCGAGTCGGGGCGGGTTTGCGTGGCGGGCTTCCAACCCGACCAGTCGCCCCCGCGTACCTGGTACAGCGTGCTCATCAACGCGGCGCGAGCCACCGTCGAGGCGATGCCCGAGCCGCGCAATCCGGCGCACGTGCTCGGCGTGGGCGGCGAAGTGGAGTCCGTGAAGGGACCGGTGTTCGCGGCGTACTTCGCCGGCTCGCGTGAGCGCTTCGACACCCAACCTAACTACAAGGCCGCCTTGTACGTGCTGGTCGACGGCGCGGTGTACGCCGTGCGCCAGGAGAAGGTCACCACCAGCATCAGGCGTGGCCTCACCACGCGCGAGTTCACGCTGCTGCGGGGAGACCGGCCGCAGCGCAGCGTCGAGTACAACTGGCCGCTGTATCGCGAGCCCTTCCTGTCGTCCGACGTGGGCCTGGCACGTTCCCAGGACTTTTTGCGCGAAATGTCTAACATGGTGCGTGCTTACGGCTGAGGAGTGACCATGCAGGCATTGGGAATGATCGGGCTCGGGCGCATGGGCGCGAACATGTCACACCGGCTTGCGGCGGCCGGCATCGACTGCGTGGTCCACGATACGCGCGCGGAGGCCGTCAAGGCGCTGGTGGCCCCGCGCATTACCGGTGCGTTTTCGCTGCGGGAGTTCGTCGAGAAGCTCGCGCCGCCGCGGGCCATCTGGATCATGGTGCCGGCCGCGGTGGTCGACACCGTGCTCGGCCAGCTGACTCCGCTGCTTTCGCCGGGCGACATCGTCATCGATGGCGGCAATTCCTTCTACCGGGATGACATCCGCCGCGGCGCCGAACTGGCGCGACGCGGTCTGCACTACATGGACGTGGGCACCAGTGGCGGCGTCGCCGGCGCCCGGCGCGGCTACTGCCTCATGATCGGCGGCGAGACCGCGGTGATGAAGCAGCTGGAAAACGTGTTCGCCGCGCTCGCGCCGGGACTCGATGCCTCCGATCCGCGTCGCGCGAAGCTCGACGGCGATACCGCGCCGCTCGGCTACCTGCACTGCGGACCGCACGGCGCCGGCCACTTCGTGAAGATGATCCACAACGGCATCGAGTACGGTGTCATGGCGGCGTATGCCGAAGGGCTCAACATCCTGCACGCCGCCAACATCGGCAAACAGGAACATGCCCAGGATGCCGAGACTGCGCCGCTGGGTGCGGCTCCTTTCTATCAATACGACTTCGACCTGCCGCGCATCACCGAGGTGTGGCGGCATGGCAGCGTGATTTCCTCGTGGCTGCTCGATCTCACGGCGGCCGCTCTCAAGGAAGACGGGGAGCTCGCGGCCTTCGAAGGGCGCGTGTCCGATTCCGGTGAAGGGCGCTGGACGCTCGCCGCCGCCATCGATGAAGGCGTCCCCGCGCCCGTGATCAGCGCCGCCTTGTTCAGCCGCTTCCAGTCGCGCGGCAACGCCAACTACGCCGACAAACTGTTGTCCGCCATGCGCAAGCAGTTCGGCGGTCATGAAGAAGGGCCAAAAAAGGACAACGGCTGACAGCATTCCGGCGCCCGCGCGGCGCAAGCTCCGGGGTGGAGGCTCCATGACGACCATTCAGCACCTGCGCGAGCTCAAGCAAAGCCTGTGGCTCGATTCGATCTCCCGGCCCATGCTCGACGACGGTCGCCTGCGGCGTTACGTCGACGAGCTCGGCATCACCGGCCTCACGTCCAATCCGACGATTTTCGACGAGGCCATCGGCACCGGCGCATACGACGACGACATCGCGCAGAAGTCGCGCGAAGGCAAGTCGGGCGAGGTGTTGTTCACCGAGCTGGCACTCGACGACCTGCGGCGCGCCGCCGAGCTGTTCCGCCCGGTCCACGAGAGCACGCGGGGCGTCGACGGCTGGGTGTCGATGGAGCTTTCGCCATTGCTCGCCGCGGACACCGCCGGCAGCGTGCGCGCGGCCGCCAGCATCCATCGCGCGGCCGGCCTGAAGAACCTGTTCGTGAAAATCCCGGGCACCCCCGCGGGCGTCCCGGCGATCGAGCAGTCGATATTCGAAGGTGTGCCCGTCAACGTGACGTTGCTGTTCTCGCCGGCGCAATACCTCGCGTCCGCGAACGCCTATCTACGCGGCATCGAACGGCGCATCGCGGCGGGCAGGTCTCCCATCGTCGATTCGGTGGCGTCGCTGTTCGTGAGTCGCTGGGACAAGGCGGTCGCGGACAAGGTGCCGCCCATGCTGCACAACCGCCTCGGAATCGCCATCGCGCAGCGCACGTACGTGGCCTATCTCGATCTGTATGCCTCGGCGCGCTGGAAGAAACTGGCGGCCGCGGGTGCGCGCCCACAGCGTCTGCTCTGGGCCAGCACGGGCACCAAGGATCCGTCGGTCCCTGAATCGCTGTATGCCGAAGCCTTCGCCGCGCCCGACACCATCGATACGCTGCCCGAGAAGACCTTGCTCGCGCTCTCGAAGATGGAAGCGGTGCCGCCCCTCATGGACACCGGCGGCGCCGATTCGGAACGCACACTGGATGAGTTCGCGAACGAAAGCGTCGACGTCGATGCGCTGGCTCAGAAGCTCCAGGAGGACGGCGCGGCGGCCTTCGTGAAGTCCTGGCATCACCTCATGCAGAACATTGCCGACAAGGGTCAGACGCTGGCCCGGGTCGTCAATCGATAGGCCAGGGCATTTCCTTCGGCAGCGGCTCATCGGGTGGCGGCGCGGATTCGGCCTGCACGTCCACGCCGCGCCACCAGGTGTCGAGCGGGATCTCGTGCGCAGGTTCGATGGGTTGGCCGAGCTGCGGAAGCAACAACTGCGCGCCGTTCTTCGGCGCCAGGCGCAGCAGCGTCTCGACCGGCTCGTCCCAGGGATGCAGTGCCAGGTTGAACGTGCCCCAGTGGATGGGCAGCAGGGGTCCGCCGCCTAACAAGGCATGCGCGGCCAGCGCGTTCTCCGGACCGAGATGGATGCCGCTCCAGGCCGGGTGGAAGGCGCCGATCTCGAGCATCACCAGGTCGAAGTCGCCGAAACGTGCATGCGTGTCCGCGTACTCCGGCGTGAGGCCGGTATCGCCGCTGAAGAAAACGCGGTGCCGTTGCGTCGCCAGCACCCAGGACGACCACAAGGTCCTGTTGCCGTCCTTGAGCCCGCGGCCCGAGAAATGTTGTGCGGGTGTCGCGGTCAACGTGAGGTCCGTGCCGGGTACCCGATGCGTTTCCCACCAGTCGAGCTCGACGATTCGCCCGGCGGCGATGCCGAAAGCCTCGAGATGGGTGCCCACGCCGAGCGAAGTGATGATCGGCACGTTCACCCGGCGCAGCAGCCGCATGGTGGTGAAGTCGAGGTGATCGTAGTGATCGTGCGACAGCAACACGGCGTCCAGCTTCGGCAACTCGCTCATCGAGACGGGAACAGGCTGGAAGCGTTTCGGACCGATGAAGCGCGACGGCGAGGCACGCGGGCCCCAGACCGGATCCGTGAGCACGCGCCAGCCATCGATCTCGAGCAACACGGTCGAGTGTCCCAGCCACGTGGCGCGCAGACCGGTCTGCGGCAAGCGCTTCCAGGGTTCGAGGGGATTCATCGAGGGCAGTGGACGCTGCGGCACGCGCCGCTCGCCCCCGCAGATGAAATCCTTGAGCGCAGGCATGGGCGCCGTACCGCGCGGCGTCGCATGGGTATTGCGAAAACGCTCGCCGTCCCAGCGCGGCGAGGCCGCGACGCGCTCGCGGCGCAGCTCCCTCGATACGGCGGCGGAATTCATGGGCGGATCCTAGACCGCGCATCCCGGAGGTACATCCTCCTTTGGTGGCAAAGTCAGGTCGGAAGATCGAACACCAGCACTTCGGCGTCGCGACCCTCGCGAAAATCGAGCTCACCGGTGTCCGTCACCTTGAGCCCGTCGCCGGCCTCGAGGTGCAACCCGGCGACGTGCAGGGCACCGCGCGCCACGTGCACGTAACATTGCCGGCCGTCGCGCACCGCGAAGCTCGCGTGTTCCGACCCAGCGAAGAGGCCGGCGTGGATGCGCGCGTCCTGGTGCATGAGCACCGAGCCTTCGGCCTGGTCGGGAGATGCCACCAGACAGAGACGGCCGCGCCGATCCTGCGTGCTGAAATGTTTCTCCTCGTAGCTCGGTGGAATTCCCTGCACGTTCGGAATGATCCAGATCTGCAGGAAGTGCACGAGCTCGGTCTTCGAGCCGTTGAACTCGCTGTGCTGTACGCCGCGGCCCGCGCTCATGCGTTGCACGTCGCCGGGGCGGATCACCGAGCTCGATCCGGTCGAGTCCTGGTGGGCCAGCGAACCTTCGAGCACGTAGCTCACGATCTCCATGTCGCGATGCCCGTGCGTGCCGAAGCCCGCTCCCGGTGCCACGCGATCTTCATTGATGACGCGCAGCGGGCCGAAGTGCACGTGCTCGGGATCGTGGTAGTCGGCGAAGGAAAAGGTGTGGCGCGACTGCAGCCAGCCGTGGTCGGCACGGCCGCGGGCGTCACTGCGGCGGATTTCTTTCATGGCGTGGTCCGGGTCGAAAGCGCCGAGCATACATCCCGACCACGAACGAACGGTCAGTGGATCAGCGGAATGCGCTGTGAGAGCTGGACCTGCGTGACGTTGCCCAGTCGTCGATCGAGCTGGATGGCGCGCGCGGCCATGGCGGGCGGCAGCACCTCCTTGAACTTGGCCAGCCACTTCAAGCGCATGTCATACATCTTCTTGTCGCGCGTCAGCAGCATGTTGAGGTAGGCGAGGGCGCCTTCATCGGTCAGGTGCTCGTAGTTCTTCGCATAGTCATCGGTGGCCTTGATCTGTTCCTGCACCACGAGGTCCTGTTCCTTCTGGAACTGTTCGAACAGCGGCCAGAACTTCGCGGCCTGCTCGGAGGTCAGCGTCAGCCCCTTGGCCATGACGTCCGCACGCCGCGCCATGAGCTCATTGCGGAATCCCGCCACGATCTGTTCTTCGGTGGGTGCTGGCTGCGTGAGCGACGCGGGCTGCGCCTTCGCCGGCGGGTCGGCGGCCCAGGCAGAAAAGGAGACGGCGGTCGCCAGGGCGGCCAGGAGCGTGAATTTCATGCGGATACCTCCATGGGAAGGCGCAACGATGACGCCTCGGCGAATGCCGGGAAGTAACGCGAGGTATGTTACTGCGGCGCGATACCGCGCCTGGCCGGAGCCGGCATCACGCGACGGCAGGATGTCCCAGTACATCCGTGATGCTGGTGCCGAGGTCCTTGAGCACGGCGCGCTGCACCTCCGGGAACATCTCGCCGTGTTTGCCCGACGCGATGTGCGCGGCCATGGCCATGTCCCAGATGATGTTCTTGGCCGCCGAGAACTCGGCGTGCGTGAGCAGGCCGAGCGCCGTGCGCGTCATGTCGCAACACGCGGAGGCGGCCCCTTCCCAGTCGGACCGACAGGCGCGGGTCGTCGCCTTCAGGACGTGCGTGGTGATCCGCGTGATCGCGAGCGCCTGCATGCCGAGCGAACAGTCGTTCGCCCAGTCCGCGTAGTCCTCGACCAGCTCCCAGAAGATTTTTTCCGCTGCGTCCTTGTTTGCCATACGTCTACCCCGGGTCGCAGAGGCTAAGAACCCGGGGTCACGGACAGGTAACGCTCGCCTCGCGTCCCGGGAAAATCCCGGCGGTCGCCCGGGACTCCGGGCAACAGCGCTTCTACGCTTGCGGCATGAAATTCGTGTTGACCCTCGTGGCAGGCGCCATCGCCTGCGCCGCATCAATGTCCGCACCCGTGAAACAGGAGCCGCCGCTCGTGCGAGAAATCATCCGCGTACCCGACGCGCCGCAATCGCCGCTGTACAGCCAGGCCGTCAAGGTCGGGCGAACCATCTACATCACCGGCGTGCCGGGCCTCGATCCGCAGACCCGGAAAGTCGCAGGGCCCACGATCCAGCAGCAGACGCGCCAGGCACTGCTCAACTGTGAAGCCATCCTGCGGGCGGGCGGCGCGGGGCTCGAGGACGTGGTCGAGGTGCAGGCGCTGCTGGCGAGGCCCGAGGACTTCGCGGGGCTCAACGAGGAATACGCGAAGGTCTTCACGACCGATCCACCGGTGCGGTCGGTCGCGAGGCTCGGTCCCGATCTCGGCGAGATCCTGGTGTCGATCCGGATGGTGGCGGTGCGTTAACGCGTCGCGACGTGGCGCGATCCGTCGCGCTTCACGTCGGGCAAGGACAGCAACAGCGCCTGCGTCGCCCAGTGGGTGGCAGCCGACGAGATGAATTGATCCTCGCCGTGCGGGAAGCCGCTTTCGAAATAACTCTGCGTCGCGTTCGAGCGAGTCCGGACCAGCCAGGAACCATCGCCGAGCTGCGTATCGAGCAGGTAACGCAGGCCGCGTCTGAAGGCACGAGAGCCCGTGCTCACGCCCGCGGCATGGAGCGCATACAAGGCTTCACCCGTGGCGTAGGCGTCGCTGCCCCGGTACTCGGTCTGGGCCCATCCGCCGTCGCGTCGTTGGGTCTCGAGAAGCGCGCGTGTGGCTTCGTCGCGCGAGGCCTTCGAACCCTCGATCCAGATCAGGCCGAGCAGACGGAACACGCGGTCTTCGTGATCCGCGGGTGTGGAGGATTCCAGCCATCGGCGCGCACGTGCCAACGACACCCGGTTGGCTTCCGGGTCATCCACGCCATAACGCCGCAGGGCACGCACGCTCACGGCGGTGGCCGTGAACTCGCTGGCTTCGATGGGTGGTCGCACCGGAGAGATCCAGCGGCCGTCGGAGCGTTGCATCAGGCGCAGCAGCCGCACCAGGGCATCGGTGGATTCGTTGGCGGGAAATTGCTGCTCATCGAGCGCGAACAGGATGTAGCCCGTCGCGGTCGCCATGCCGCCCGGCGCCACCATGCCCTCGAGCGCCTGCTCACGTGTCGCGTCGATGTCGCGCGCCAGCGTGTTCAGCTCTTCGCGCGCCAGCGCCTCGTCGACGGCGAAGCCGGCACGCCGCGCTTCCTTCACCGTGATGGCGGCCTGCAGGTTGTGATGGCATCCCACGCAGCCACCGCGCTCATAGAAGGTCTTACTACTCGACTGCAGCAGCGGCAGGCTGCGCGTGACGGCCGCGCGCACCGAGTTGTTGGCGACGAAGGTCGGAGCCGGTGCACGGGTCGATGTCGGCGCCAGCCCATGGCGCGTGAACACGTCGATGATGGGCTGGCGGCCGAGGCGCAATGCATAGTCGAGCGCATTGAGTCCCTGCGGGCTCTTCGCGTGGACGTCGGCACCCCGATCGATGACGGACTCGACCATGTCCGGTGTCACGAACTGCGAGATGGCCAGCATCATGAGCACGGTGCGTCCCTTGGGATCGCGCGCGTTCACGTCGGCGCCGTGCTCGAGTGCGGCCTGAATCTGCGGAGTGCGGCTCCACGCGCCAGGTGGCGACACGTTCACCAGTCCTCGCGCCAACTTGCCCTGCCGGGGTACGAGCACGTCGAGGCAGGCAAAGCACCCGGAGCGCAGCGCGCTGCCGGCGGCTTCACCCTTGTCCTCGGCGCCCGCGGCCATCAATCGTGCGACGAGGCTTTGGCTGTAGGTGGCCGCCGAGCTGAGCGCCATCGGCAGTGGCTTTGCGCCGCGCGACAGCAGTAGTTCGGCCGTGGCGATGGACTCCGCCGAGATCGTGGCGAGCGACAGCGGGGTACGCCCGAATCCGGACGTGGCATTCACGTCGGCGCCCGCATCCACGAGCGCACGCACCTTGTCGATGTCCTCCACGGCCCACATCAGCGCGGTGGCGCCGGAATCGCTCGCGGCGTTGGCATTTCCGCCGGCCGCCAGCAGATCACGCAGCAGCGCCGCGTCGCCGTACAACGCGGCGTACATGAGGGGCGTCGCGCCGTCGGCGCCGCGCGCGTCGATGACGCGCGCATCGCGCGCCACGGCGCCGAGCACGCGCTGGCGCGCGTTGGAGTCGCTGCGCGTGGCGCGGATGTCCCGGATCAACGCCAGCGCCTTCTCGTCCGGCGGCGGTGGGTCGAGCTCGTTGGCGAGCTCGTCGGGCCACTGGGCGCCTTCGTCTATCCACTGTCGCAATGTGTCGATTTCCTGCGGCGACAGCGCATCTTCGGGCGGCATCTGCGGACCGAACTGCGAGTCGAGGACGCGGCGATACACGCGGCTCGAGGCGCTGTTGTGCGGGATGATGTTGGGCCGGAGCACGCCCGCCATTGCGCGGCTGCGGCGATCGAGCCGGAAGCCATTCTTCTGCTTCTTCGGGCCGTGGCACTCGTAGCAATGTTTTTCGAGCAGGGGCTGCACGTCGCGCGCGAAGTCGACCGCTGCTGCCGCGGGCCGCATCAGGGTGAGCGCCGCACCAGCGAAGACGGCGAGAAGGGCAGGTCGGGCGGACATGGCGGGTCCTTGCGCGAGACCGCGGCAGCCTAGCAGGTCCTTCGGCATCGCCAAGACCCTCACATGGCCGGACTTACCGATCGATTACGTTTTCACGCGCGCCATAAAAAAGGGGTGGGCCCGCGGGCCCACCCCTCACTCGACCCGGAAGAATCAGGGTGTATTGCCGTAGCCGATGGCGCCGTTGCAATGCATCCACTCGCTGTTCGAGCCGCCGCCGCAGCGTCCATTCGCGTAGAGCCCGGTGTTGTAGCTCTGCGCTTCGGACTGCCGGGTCTGGCCGTTCACGATGATGTAGTCCACCTGCACGTCGCGGCTGCCCCCATCGTTGGTGTACGCCACCGTGATGCCGCCGCTCAGGCTGGTCGAAGCGGTGTAGTTCTGCATGCTGGTGGTGAGGTTCCAGCTCGCGACCGTCTGGTTGTTGACCCGCAGCTGGATGTTCTCGCCGCCGGCCGTGCCGCGAGCACGCACCGTGAAGCTCTTGCTGCCGCCACCGCCGCTGCTGCTGGTGCTGCCACCGCCGCTCGACGACGAGGAACTGCCGCCGCCTTCGGTCACCGTGATGTCGGAGCTGCCACTGCTCTGGTAACCCTCGGTCGCCATCACCTGGTAGTTGTGCTGGCCGAGGTTCATGCCGAGCGTCGCCCAGGCGTTGAAATGGTTGGCCACGGTGATCGTGCCGCCCACGCGCTTCGACTGCCGCACGCTCCAGTACTGGTAGAAGGTCGCGGTGCCGATGATCGAGGGCTGGTTCACGCGCTGCGTGCGATACACGTCGTACGTGCCTCCATCACTGACTACCGTGCCCATGAAGCCCTGGCCGCCGGGCGGGCGATAGCTGCCCCAGCTGTCGACGATGTAGTACTCGACCAGCGGATTGGTGGTCCATCCGTACAGCGCGAGGTAACCGTTGCCCGGGGAGTTGAACGTGCCGGAGTAGCTGATCGTGTGGCTGGAGCCGGTCGCCCATCCCTTGCCGCCGACCCAGTTGTTGATGCCGCTCCAGTTGGAGGTGTAGCGGCCATTCGCGTACATGCAGAAATTCACGGTGCCCGGGCTGTCTTTCCAGAACGAAAAGTAGTTGCCGTTGTTGGTGCCCGTCTGGCTCGAGGTGATGCAGGTTTGCGCGTGCGCGGCACCGATGCCGAGCGCGGCGAGGCACGCGAGTGCCCAGAGACTCTTGGAACTAACAATCATAGAAATCCCCTTCGTTTCTAAATCCCACGTGTTAGCTGATGAACGACCCCGCGTATGGGTGGCGACCTCCCAAAATGTTACCGCTACATGGTACCGCTACCGTGCGGTCATCCGGGCAAGGGGTCAATACGTGGAAAGCACGTAGTCGACGAGGGATCAGCCGCGGGCGGCAATTTTTCGAGCGTCCTGCGTCGTGAGCCTTTGGGTGGCGCTACTGTGGCTCGACCGGGCACGGCGGTGAATTGCTGGCCGACCGCGCGCCTTGATAGAGCGTCCGTGATGGCGGGGATCACCGCGTGTCGGGTGCCGTCTCCGTGGAGAGGTCGAAGCTTCCGCGCGTCGAAAAGCGGGTGGGGCTGAAACCGGTGTTGAGCTTGCCCTTCATCTCGTACTCGATCTTGCCGAAGCCGCCGCCCTTCACCGCGCCCATGACCTGGCGCGCCATGCGGAACGCGGAGATGGTGACGGGCACCGAGATGACCGATTCGCCGAAGCGCGGCACCGAGCCCGCGACATTGGCGACGCCGGTGGCGAAAGTCTTGCCCTGCACATCCATTTCCACGGCGACACCGTCGTATTCGACCGGCGCGTCGTTCGGGTTCTGGACCCGTAGTTTGACCTCGAGCCGCAGCTCCAGCCCTTGGCCCTGGAGCGGCTCGATGCCCGCGACTGCGACGTTCAGCGGGTCCTTCTGCTGAAGGGCCGCGCAGCCCGGGAGCAGCAGGGGCGCCAGGGCCACGAAGATCCAATGCCCGAACCGTACCGACATACCCGACTCCTGCATGAGGTGTGGCTGGATCCGGTCTACGGCATTGGGCGCCTGCGTCAATGCCTGATTTCCAGCCTCCTGAGGCCCCGCTAACATGCGTCGTCGCAAGTATCGGATTCCGCCTACAAAAAACCGTGAACTGGGCAGGCACAC
>DATEII010000138.1:0-10371 GCA_035279135.1 Steroidobacteraceae bacterium | reverse complement strand
TCCGGACATGCCTGCGAGCCCGGGCAGGACTTGTTTGAGTGTTTCGCGGGCCCGGAACAGGCGGGTCTTCACCGTGTTGACCGGGCAGTCGAGGATCGCGGCCACTTCTTCACATGAATGGCCGAGAGTGTACGTGAGTTCGAGCGCCATGCGCTGCTCGACCGGCAGCCGTTCCAGTCCCTGGGACAGCCACTGCTGGTTGGTCTCTTCCTCCTCGCTGGACCCGACGCTGATCGAATCCTCGTCGAAGGCCTCGTCGGCCACCGGCCGCAGCTTGGCGCGTCGCAGGGCGTTCAATGCCCGCCGGTAGGCAATGCCGATGATCCAGGTGGACAGCTGGGAGGCGCCGCGGAATTCGGAGGCCTTGGTCCACACCACCCAGAAGGTGTCGTTGACCACCTCCTCGATGTCCTCGCGGCGTACCGACATGCGGGCCAGCAGCCGAGAGAGGCGCTGGTAGTAGTTGCCGTACAGGGTGCGAAACGCGGCCTGGTCCTTCGATCGGGCGATGCGTTCCAGCAGCTCCCGCTCGGTGGAGTCGGTATGGGGGGCGGGGACGGCCCGGGTATTGGATTCGACGCTCTGCAGTGCCACGGCAGCAACCTTCGGAGACCAGTTGCTCATGAGTACCGGCAGGGAACGGCCCGGTTCCCGGCTACTGGTTCGAGAAGCGCCACAGCGCCGTCAGGGCCACCCGGTCGCCGACCGCGTCCTCGTCGAAATGATCCTCCGCGCGGCTGTCCACCCCGAGGTAGGCGAGCTGCAATTCGAAAGGCGCAAGCGTCGCGGTGACGGTCACGTTCCAGTAGTTGTAACTGTCGTGGTAGACGTCGTCGAGCGCGTAGTGGCCGAAACCCGCCGAGATCGCGAAGCGCTCATTGAGCGGATGACGCCCCGAGAGCTCGAATGCCCAGGCCTGGCCTTCGGTGTAACCGGGCGAGGAGGCGACCGCCTCGACCTCGGGCGAGTAGCTAGTTGCGAAGAACACCTGGTTGCGGAAGCCGACCGTGCCGGTGATCTCGGTGCGGTTGTAGCTCTTGCGACGCGGATCGTCGGGATAGGTGTACTGCGACAGGCGGAAGTCGGCGGAGAAATCCTCGGACACGCGCCAGTAACGCCCGGCCCAGACATCCACCTCGAGGTTCGGACTCGGACCCGGGTTGGGATCGCAGGTCGCCGCGAACATGCCGATGTAGAACTCCTTCGGGAATTCGACGTCGATCGAGCCCTGGGCGGCCGGCTTGCCGCGCGTCAGCGAGAGGCCGCGAAACACGAAATCCGAGGTGCCGCCGAGGCTCCCGGTGACGATGGTGGCGGAATCCGCGTGCGCCACGGGAATGGCGCCCAGCGCGATGAGCAGGAGGGGTCCGCGTCGGAACTTCACGTCAGGGATTCTCTCAGGGCATTCCTGTGCCGCGCGGCAGTCTGACGAGTCATAACAGGGCTGGCAAGCGGGCGCGATCCGGAGGCTGTGACTGCGATCCGGGCGCCGCCGCAGGGGATTTGCTACCATCGATGCAGCAATCGATTGGCCCTGCCGATAACCATTCTGATGGCGTTCTCCCTGGGGAATCTGCTGGACCGCGCCTGGCGCGCGGTGATCCTGCTGTGCATCGCTTACTCGGCGATCTGCGGTTTCGTGATCCTGTCCGGGTGGGGCGGCACGGGCGCCGCGGAGTTCGTGAGCGCCTGGGGCAACTTCCCGCTCATCGGCATCGTCGGGGTGTATGTCTGGCCGCTGCTCCACGATGCGCGCCTGCCGCGCCTGCGGCGTATCGCCTTCCAGTTGATCTTCGCGGCGACGGTGATCGACGTGGTGGCCAGCATCGGCTGGGCCTATGGCGCGCTCAACTCCAATGTCACGTTCGGCTCGTGGCCGGACGTGATGTGGATGTTCTACTACCCGCTCGCGGCCGCGGCCTGCCTCTGCCTGTATTTCGACCTCGGTGGCCGCCTCGACACCGCGCGCTCGCTGCTGGATTTCGCGACCGTGGCGGTGGGCTTCGGTGCGCTGCTGTGGTTCACGGCGCTGGCACCGCTGTCGAGCATGAGTTTCGAGCAGGTCAGGCTGAACTGGTCGGCGGCGACTTATGGCGTGGGCAACGCGATGTGCATCATCGCGGGCGCGTTGCTCGCCATGCAGATCTCCAACTGGCGCGAGGAGCGCGCGCTCGCATGGCTGCTCGTCGCGCTGGTGGCCTCGCTGGTCGCGGACCTGCTGTGGGTGAATGCCGAGCTCAGCGGCGCGTACCAGATGGGCGCACCCATGGATCTCGCGTACCACGCGTTCTACCTGTGCCTGCTCATGAGCGCGCAGGCGCAACGCGATCGGCGTGCGCAGGCGTCCGCGACGCGCGGGCTGCCCGGTGACCTGCGGGGCTCGTTGCCCATCGTCGCGCTCATGGTGGGTGTCATCGCGCTGCTCAATGACCGGCTGCACCTGGCCGACGCGCAGTCGCCGTTGCTGGTGATGGTCGTCGTGGTGTCGACGGCGCTGGTGGTCGCGAGCCAGGCCATCGCCACCCGTGAGGTCGTGGGCCTGCACCGCGAAGTGGCCACGCGCCGTTTCGACGAGCGGCTGACGGAGCTCGTGCGCCGGTCGAGCGACATGATCGCCATCTGCGATGCCGACGGCGTGATCCGTTATGCGAGTCCGTCCTCGCAGCAATTGCTCGGCGTCGCGGCCACCGGGCTCGTCGGCAGCCGGCTCGACGACGTGCTCGGGCCGGAGGCGCCGCACGCACGCGCGGTGTTCGACGAAGTGGTACTCGCGCCGCACTCGGAGCAGATCGCGTCGTTCTCGATCCCGCAGGTCGAAGGCGAGAAGCGTTCGTTCAAGATGGTGATCGCGAACCTGCGGCACGTGGAATCGATCCGCGGCATCACGCTCAACATCCGCGACGTCACCGACGCGACCCGGCTCAATGACCAGCTGCGCACTCTGGCATTCCACGATTCGCTGACGCTGCTCGCCAACCGCTCCCTGTTCTCCGATCGCGTGCACCTCGCGATCCGGCACGTCGAAGACGGCATGACGCCCGCCGTGTTGTTCATCGATCTCGACAACTTCAAGACGGTCAACGACAGCCTGGGCCACAGCGCCGGCGACCAGCTGCTGCGGGGCTTCGCTCACCGGCTCGTGCAGTGCACGCGCGCCGGCGACACCGTCGCGCGGCTCGGCGGTGACGAGTTCGCCGTGCTCATCGACCATGCGCCCGGCATCGATGCGGCCATGGCCGTGGCGCGCCAGGTCATCGACTGCTGCCGGCTGCCCTTCGCAATCGAAGGTCAGAAGGTGCGTATCGGCGCCAGCGTGGGCGTCGCGATCGCCGACCGCGCCAGCAACGTCGAACGACTGCTGCGGAATGCCGACGCGGCCATGTATTCGGCCAAGTCGCGCGGCAAGGGCCATGCCGAGGTCTTCGAACCGTCCATGCTGCGCGCGGCGCGCCGGCGCATGCGCATCGAGAACGAGCTGGCGGTGGCCATCGAGATGGACCAGCTCGAGGCTCACTACCAGCCCACGGTGGATCTCGCGTCGCGCCACCTCGTCGGTGTCGAGGCGCTGATGCGCTGGCGCCATCCCACGCGCGGGCTCGTGATGCCCGGCGAGTTCATCCCGCTCGCCGAGGAAACCGGCCAGATCGTGGCGATGACGCGCTGGATGCTGGACCGCGCCTGCCGCGACCTGGTGCGCATCCAGCGCGGCATCGCGCAGGGCGCCGGCGTGCGGCTGTCGGTGAACGTCTCGAGTCGGTACCTCAACCACGGCAACGTCGCGGGCGATGTGCGTGCGGCCCTGGCCGCGCACCAGGTGAAACCCGACAACCTCATCCTCGAAGTCACCGAGAGCCTGCTGCTCGAGAACTCCGCGCAGCTCGAGCAGACCTTCAAGGAGCTCAAGATGATCGGCGTGCGGCTCGCGCTCGACGATTTCGGCACCGGGTATTCATCGCTGTCCTACCTGCATCGCTTCCCGATCGACATCCTCAAGATCGACCGCTCGTTCGTCGAACGGCTGGTGCGCGAGCGCGATGGCATCGAGGGCGTGGATGCCGTGGCGCTGGCGCGCGCCATCCTGTCGCTGGCCGAGGCACTGGGACTCGACACCGTGGCCGAGGGCATCGAGGTGGAGGCGCAGCGCGAAACGTTGTTAGGCCTGGGATGCCGGACGGGCCAGGGCTTCGCCTTCGGCAAGCCCATGCCCATCGACGAGATCCTCGATGCGGCCGTGACGCGCCGCCGCAGCCTGCTGGCCGGCAACATCGCCGCCCCGGTCGACTTCTCGCCCACGGGGCGATTTCGGGGCATCTGACATAACCCGTGGAAGCGCTTCTCATAACGTAAGCGGCGCGGAACGCACCTCTCGAACTGCCGAAGATATGCGACCTGCGTGGGCTTTCGTCCCCGGGCGCTCGCCTAGGCTTCGCTCTCTAACAGAACAAGATCTGCGGAGTAATCGGTGAGGTCGGCAGAAACTACATCGCTCGACTCGGTCGTCGTGCCCGAGCGGAGCAAAGAGAGCGTTTTACGTGCGGTTTGCCTGCGGCTCGGCTGCACGGCCGCGACCGCCGTGTTCCCGCGCGAGGAATCGCGCGCGGTCTGGGGACGCTCGGAGGAAGACCTGGCGTTCGCGCGGGAACAGCTCGGCATCGTGGGCGAAGAGCTCGCGCGGCGCGTCAGCGATTCGCGCAAGCCCATCGCGACCAACAAGCTCAAACACGTGAGCGGCGGCTCGATCGCCTGCAAGCTCGTGGCCGTGCCGCTGATCGCGCGCGGCGGCTCCGCCGGTGCGCTGATCGTGTTCAATCGTCCCGACGAGCCGAGTTTCGACGAGGTCACCGTGACCCGCCTGACCCGGTTCGCGCGGCTGCTGGCGCGCAGCGCCACGCAGGACCTCGACTCGCTCACCAGCCTGCTGTCGTGGGATGGTTTCAAGTCCCGCGTCGACGCGTGGGCGCGTACCGCGCCACCGTCGGCGATGGTTTCGCTGCTGTACGGCGACATCGATCGTCTGCACCTCATCAACGATCTCGCGGGTTTCGCGGATGGCGATCGCGTCATCGGCCGCTGCGGCGGTGCCATCCGCCGCGCGCTGGTCGGCGCGGAAAGTTTCGCCTGCCGCCTGTCCGGCGACCGCTTCACGGTATTCCTGCCGCACATGAACCTGGCGCAGGCGCGCCAGCTCGCCGACAGCATCTGCCGCGAGATCAGCAACTCGGGCGGTACGCTCGCGACCAGGCAGCCTAACCACCCGGTCTCCATGTCGTGGGGCGCGGTGTCGACGTCGGCGTCCGAGCTGCACCTCGATCACCGGATCGCCGAGGCGGAGATCGCGTGCAAGACTGCCAAGGATCGTGGCCGCGGCCGCGTCGAGGTCTACCAGGACACCGACCAGAGCATGATCCGTCGCCACGACGAGATCGGCCTCATCGGCAGCGTGCGTGAAGCGTTGCGTCACCGGCGCATCGTGGTGTTCGCGCAGCCGATCACGCCGTTGATCAACCGTGCGCTGCCGGTCACCTACGAGCTGCTGGTGCGCATCATCGACACCAAGGGCAACCTGGTGGAGGCGGCGGACTTCATGTCGGCGGCGACGCGTTACCAGATCCTTCCCGAGATCGACCGCGCCGTGTGCGAGCGCGCCTTCGAGCAGCTCAGCAAGGGGGCGCCGGCCGCGGGGCCGTTGCGCGTCTCGATCAATCTTTCCGGCCCGACGCTGTCGGATCCGGAGTTCCTCGAGTGGCTGCTGTCGGCCATGGCCAAGTACGGCATCGACGGCACCAGCCTGGTGTTCGAAATCACCGAGGCAGCGGCCGCGGCCAACCTGGGCCAGGTGCAACAGTTCATCCGCCGCATGACCTCGCATGGCGTGCGCTTCGCGCTCGATGACTTCGGCACGGGCGTGAGCTCGCTGGCGTACCTCAAGAATCTCGAGATCTCGACCATCAAGCTCGATGGGTCGTACGTGCGCGACGTGCTGACCAACACGCGTTCACAGGCTCTGGTGCGCGCGATCGTGCAACTGGCCGATGCCATGGGCATCACCACGGTGGCGGAGTTCGTCGAGAGCAACGGGGTGCGCGATCGGCTGGCGGCACTGGGAATCCAGTTTGGCCAGGGTTATGCGCTCGGCCGCCCGGGCCCGCTCGAAAACGTGATCGCCGCGGTCGCGAATCGTGCGCCGGAAGGCCGCGAGCGCCCGTTCACCGGCGACAAAGCCCTGGTGACGCCGTCGGGCATCCCGATCATGTTCAAGCACGCGTAGGGGGAAATGGGGTCAGACCCCATTTCCTAGCAATCGGTGCCGGACCTGGATCGGCGAGGTCGGCCCACGTTGATCAAGCTTTGCTGTAGTTCGCCCGAGCCAGCGGCCTTCGATACCCAACTTTCCTCTCCGAAGGGTCTTTGCCGGTTCACACTGGTCCTTATCGATTCCAATTCCACCGCGGTATGGGGCTGATTGACGAACTCCGTCCAGGCTGACGGGAGCGGCGTGGGTGATTCAGTCAAAGGCAGGACTGATCGCCCATGTACCCGCCAGTGCAGACTTCCCCAGGGCCAATCTTCGGCGCGCGCGACGAGCCTTGCGCGCAATGCATTGCGTTCGACGTATCGAATCAGCGTGAGCAGATGGTGATCGCGTTGCACCGGGAAGTGTTTGTAGCGGCCCTGCCAGACGTGGCCAGTCGTGCCATATTTTTCGTGGTAGTGGCGCGCATGGGTCGTAAATAGCCATTGCATCCAACGCGTGAGGTCGCCATCACCCTTCGGACGCACAACAAGGTGGACGTGGTTTGGCATGAGGCATGCCGCGATCAGTGGGATCGCTGTGCGCTCCTGAACCTTTTCTATCAGCCGGAGAAAGGCGAAGTAGTCCGCAGCCTCGTGAAACACTTCGGCCTTGCGGTTTGCGCGATTCAGAACGTGGTAACACTCACCAGCAAAGGTGCGACGTGGTGGTCTCGGCATTCCACACACGCTAATGGCACTTCCGCCTTTCGAGTAGTCACAAAATTCGCTGCGTGCCAACGATTGGCTGATTGCCGAGAAAACAACCGCAATTTGGTCTGACACCTTTTGCTAGCAAATGGGGTCTGACCCCATTTATGCTGCGGCGCGCATGATCAGACTCACGCGCTACCAATGGACCGTCTTCATCGCGGCCTGGCTCGGCTGGGGCTTCGACATCTTCGACGGACTGCTGTTCAACTTCGTGGCGCCCAACGCCATTCCCACCTTGTTAGGCGTGCCCATCGGCGGTGACGAGGCCAAGGCGGCGCTGCCGTACTGGACGGGCATCCTCAATTCACTGCTGTTGCTGGGCTGGGCCGCGGGCGGCGTGTTGTTCGGGCCGATCTCCGACCGTTTCGGCCGCAAGCGCGTGCTCATGCTCACCATGCTGCTGTACGCGCTCGGCACGGCGTCCTGCGCCTTCGTGACCGAGATGTGGCAGCTGATCCTGTGCCGGATCATCGCCAGCCTCGGCATCGGCGGTGAATGGGCCGCGGGCTCGGCCATGGTGGCCGAAGTGGTGCCCGAGGATCAGCGCGTGGAGGCGGGCGCCCTGTTGTACACGTCGGCACCGCTCGGACTCTTCCTCGCCACCTTCGTGAACGCCGAAGTGGCCGGCGACTGGTTCGCGCACGACCCCGCCATGTCCTGGCGGTACGTGCTGATTTTCGGACTCGTGCCCGCGGCCGTGGCCTTCGTGGTGCGCGCCTTCGTACGCGAGCCCGAGCGCTGGGCATCGGCCACCGCGCATGCCGCGCCGGCGCGTGTCCGCGAGATCTTCGCGCCCGCCGTGCGCGCACGCACCGCCAGCGCGCTCATCGTGACGCTGGTCGCGCTGATCACCTGGTGGACCTGCAATGCATTCCTGCAGACGCTCTGCAATTCGCTGGCCGGCGCGGAGGCCGTCATGCGAGGGCTCGACCCCGCGGCCACGGCGGCGCTCAAGCAGCAGTGGATCAAGCTCGGCACCACCTGCTTCAACTGGGGCGGGCTGCTCGGCACCCTGCTGACCATTCCGATCGCGAAGTACCTCGGGCGTCGCAAGCTGTTCTTCCTCTACTTCGCGGGCAGCGCAGCCGCGGTCATGCTGGCCTGCGGTCTCGACATCCCGTCCGAGACCCGCCTGTACCTGTGGTTCTTCATCGGCCTCACCGTGTTCGGCGTGTTCGGCTGCTTCCCGTTCTATCTACCCGAGCTGTACCCCACGCGGCTGCGCTCCACGGGCAGCGGCTTCTGCTACAACATCGGCCGCGTGATCACCGCGGGCGGCGTGTTCGCCGTCGGATCCATCGCGCAGCGCGCCAAGGGCGATCCGCACATCATCCTCGACACGCTGTTCGTGATCGGCTTCGTGCCGATCGTCGGGCTGCTGCTGTTGCGCTGGGTCATCGAGACCCGCGGCCAGGTGATGCCGGACTGAAGATCAGTGGGGTCGGCGCGAGCCGCGCGCGTCGCCGTCGCCACGCCGCGCCAGGTCTTCGGCGGACGGCCGCACGTATACGCCCGAGTCCGAGATCTCGTAGCGCTCGGCGGGCGGCAACGGCGGTGCGGGTTCGGACATCGGGCGATGCGCCAGGCGCTGGAACTCCACGGGATCGTGCGCACAGCAGATGTCCACCTCGGAATGCGCCGCGCGCAACTCGCGCAATCGCACCTGGTTCGCGAGCCGCGCGACCCGGTCCTTCTCCATGAGCCATTGGTAGGCCCGCAGGCCCGGCGTGCACCACGGCGCCCGCACGTCCATCTCGCGGTGGTGGAAATACGCATCGCCGGCCTGCAGCAGCCAGCCATTGGCTTTCTGGATCGCGATGGCCGCGTGCCCGAGCGTGTGGCCGGACATCGGCACCATGAGTAGTTCGTCCGGCAGGCCGCTGCCGCCGCAGACCTGGTCGAAGCCCAGCCAGTGATTGCCGGTGACTCCATCGTGGACCTGCCACTTCGAACGATCCGACCACTGCTGCGGCCGGTAACGCTGCTGATCGAGCCAGCTGCGACGCGCCACGGCGTCGTCGCGCTCCTGTCGCATCATGTGGACGCGGGCCCACGGGAAATCGTCGAGGCCTCCCGCGTGATCGAAGTCGAGGTGCGTGAGCACGATGTGGCGCACGTCGTGAGGATCGAAACCGAGGCGTTCGATCTGCCGGATCGCCGTCAATTCTTCGCGGAAATCCGGGCTCAGCAAGGTCAGGAAAAAACCGCTGAGCCGGCTGCGCGGATCGCGCACGTCCCGCGTGCCGAAGCCGGTGTCCACCAGCACCAGCGAGTGCCCGGTCTCGATCAGCAGGCAGTGGCAGCACAGTGAACCGCGGGTCAGCACCCCCGGCGTGCGGCCATCCATGAGCCGGCCGCCGAGCGGGCAGGATGAAATGCAGTTCAGATGGTGGATGCGCGTGATCACTCTCGGCTCAGGGTTGGTAGGCCGAGAAATCGTCGAAGTCGGCAGCCGTCCTGAACATGGCCGGGCCGGAGTTGCCGCTGGGCAGTGAGTCGTCGGTGGCTTCGACCAGCAGCGTGCCGTTCACGTAGGCGCGCAACGAATCGCCGACCGCATCCAGGCGCAGCCGGTACCAGCTGGCGGGCATCACCGCGTACGACGCGCTCGCCAGCGTGATCATCTTCCCGTTCACGACCTTGCGCAGGCTCACCGTGTTGCCGTTGGTGAGCGCCAGTAGATAGAAGTTCTGTTCGTCGACGTGGCGCGCCATGACTCCGAACCAGCGCTCCGTCGTGCCGTTCGGCGAGGCGAAGGTGTCGAGCCGTGCGCGTACCTGCACGATCTGGTCGTCCGCGGGGGCGCCAATGCTGGCGAGGGCATCGCCGGCGATGGAGCTCTGGCTGTAGACGGTGGTGCTGTCGACGGTCAGGTTCCAGAATCCGAGTCCCGATTGTGTCCAGGGCCCCGGGCATTTCTCGAAGTCGGTGGCATACATGGTGCTCACCAGCGTGGGGCTCACGACGACATTGTCGAATTCGGCCTGCGCGTGATCGGTGACGAGGGCGGCGCGTCCATGCGTGGGCCCGGAGGCATCGGCGTCGAGAATGGGCTGGCCGTCGATCAGCAGGCGATGCAGCGTGCCCACGGATTCCAGCCGCACGCGGTAGTAGCGCCCGGTAGTCGCGCGGAACTCCGTGGACGCCAGCACACGCAGCGTTCCGCCGGCCATGCGCCGCAACTCCGCGATGCCATCGCGTCGCAAGACGGCCTCGAAGTAGTTCTCCGGTCCCTGGTAGCGTGTCACGAGCCCGACGCTGCTGTCGGGTGTGGCGAAATTGATGGGGCGCACGTCGGCTTCGATGGCCTCGCTGGTGAAATCCACGTCGGCGAGCACGGCGCGCGCGAGCACACCCGCTTGCGTC
>DATEII010000137.1:0-37764 GCA_035279135.1 Steroidobacteraceae bacterium | reverse complement strand
GTCTCGCCCATGACCGCGGCGATGAACTTCTGCTCGTCCCACTGCTCCGGCTGGTTGCGATCGAGGAACTGATCACCGATGTGATCCACGCGGCGGCAATGGTCGCGGCGTGCCTGCACCAGCGATGCGCGGTTGAGACCGAACACGTCGATGGTCGTGCTGCCGCGTTCCGAGGTCGAAGCCACCAGGCCGTCATCGGTGAACAGGAGCACCGCTTCCGGATCCTCGGCGCAGGGATCGAGCAGCAAGGCACGTTCGCTCTTGATGCCGGTGTTGGAACCGAGCGCGGCACGTTTGCCGCGCACCGGGAAACGCGTGCCACGGATGGACTGGCAGCTGCTGCAGATGGAGTAGAGATTGCTCCAGGCGTAGGTCAGCCACCAGTAGTGCAGCGGGTCGACCTTGCCTCCGAGCTGCGACGCACGTTGCCGGGGACGGAAATGCGCGGCGAATTTCTTTTCGGAATCGAGCAACGGGGTCTCGCAGAACGCGCAGCAACCGCGAAACAGGCCCTGCAACGCGTCCAGCAAATCCGGCGCCGCGAGCAGTTCCTCGTTGAGCGGCAACTGGTTCTGCTTGCGGAAGGTCTCGCCGCGGACCACGTGCAGCCGCAACGTCTTGGTGGCCGACACGGCCCGACGCGTGAATTCCGCGGGTTCGCTGACGGATTTGCGATCGACCTCGATCATCGGTGCTCCCTTCAGACCCGCGGAGTCGAGCGCCACTCCGCTTCCGGCCGCGGTGCGCCCGTCGACAGGTCGAGGCCACTGGCTTCGATCTTCTTGCCGAGATCGGCGAGTCCGCGCAACACCTCGACCGCGAGATCGCGATGCTGCTGTTTTTCGTAGCGGTAGGCCACGTGCTCGTCATCGTCGAGTGCCACGTCGACCCAGGTCGGGATGTCGGCCCGGCCCAGCACGGCATGCATGCGGCGCAGCTGGTGATCGACGCCCGACAACAAGGTGCGCATGCGGATGCGCCGGTGGTTGTACCAGCCGCCGGCGCGTGCGCTTTCGCCCGGCACGAAAGCCTCGCGCAATTTCTCCGCGGCGGATTCGCCGCCCCTGGCGAGCTTGGTGATGATTGCGCTCTCCATGTCGAGGTTCATGCCGCCCTCCTTGTCCGAGTGGCAGACGTGCACGATGCGATCGCGGTAACCCGGCATGGCGATCTGCACCTGGTCGCGCCAGTTCTGCATGGTGTTGACGATGGAGCCGAGGAATCCGGCGACGGAGCCGAGCCCCGGCGCGGTCGAGATGTCGGGAATGAAATTCTTGATGCCCTGGTTGTTGCGCACCGGATCGGGCATCCAGACCCTTTCATCCGGTCTGTCGGGATGGAACGGGCGCAAATTCACGCCGAACGTGGGCCGCGACGGCAACGGACCATCGAAGAAATGCACCGGGAAGTTGCTGCAGATGCCGCCGTCGGAGAACAACACGCGCGTCGCCACCGTCGCCGCGCGCGCATTGACCTCCCGCGTGCGGTCGACGGTGTACAACGGGATCGCCGACAGCAGGATCGGAAAGCTCAGGCTCATGCGCACGCCGAGCAGCACGGGCATGTCCGCGGCATCCGGCAGCGCGTGGAAGGTGCGATCGGGTGTGCTCAGTTTCGCCGCGGTCGCCGAGGGCCGCGCCTTCGCCACGAGCCAGGAGATCACGGGACCGGGCAGTCGCGGTCGCAGTTCCTGTTCGACGAAGTACATGTCGTTGGCTTCGAAGGGAAACCGCAACGGCCGGCCCACGTTGACCGCCGTGGTGATCATCGCGAGCTCGATCTGGCGCGCCTGTTTCGCGACGTGCGGAGCCGGTGCGCCGGGCGCGCGCAACTTGCCGGCCCAGAGCTCGCCGAAAGTCAGCGGCTCCTCGTTGGGCTTGCCGGCGAGCCCATTCAGGTATGAGTGCAGCCAGGGCGACAGCGCGTCGGCCTCGCTGTTGCCGCCCGGCATTCCGTTACACATGCCGAAATCGTTGGCCGGAAGGTTGCGTCCCAGCGACTGCAGCGCCGCCACCGCGGCGCCCAGCACCAGGCCGAGCAGCGCGAAGCAGACCCCCAGCACGCGCGCGATACCCACCGAATTCCAGGCAATCAGCAGCCCGGGCAGCGCGCCGAGCAAGGCACCCAGCGGGAAGCGCCAGGCGGCGTTGGCGGCGACGCGCAGGCCGGCCACGGATTTGGAGCGCGCGTTCAGCGCGGACGTGAGCAGCGCGAAGTGGCGGCGAAACGCGGGCTGCGGCTGGAACAGATTCAGCAACATCGAACCGCGCGCGCCGCGTGCGGTTCCGCCGAGCAACTCCGGAAGACCCGAGAGCGTCGCGAACGCGTTCTTGTTGCCGCCGGATGACACGCCGAGCTGCGCCGCAGCCGCGGCGCCCGCGGCAATGGCGCCGGCCGACGTGCCGCCGATGCTGCGGAAGTCGTAGACCTCGGCCAGCTTGGCCACGAGCCGCGGATAGATCACGCCACTGGTGATGCCACCCTTCATGACCAGGTCGCATTCGAGCCTGTCCGCGTTGGCGTTCATGAGGCCTCCCTGTCGCTGTTAGTTAGTTCCGATCGGGGCCGCGCGAGTCTATCGCTTATCCCGGCTGGAGCGACGCAACATCGCGCCCCACGAAGGGGCATGGCACACTCGGCACCGATCAACCTGGAATCAACGATGCCTGCGGCCGACCGGGTGTCCACCGAAGTCCTGCCGACGCATGCATTGACGCTGCCGATCTGGGACGAGATCTGGACACTCACCCGAGAGTTTTACGACGTCGAGCGTGAATACGCCGAAATGGAGCTGCGCCGGCGCGGCCGCATCGCGCTGTTCCGCATGAACGGCGCACTGCTCGGCATGGCGGCCATCGACACCTACCCGACGACCTTCCGCGGCCGCGACATCGTGGTGATCGCAACCTCGCACGTGCTGATCCGCGAGAACTGGCGCGGCCGCAACCTGGTGCAGCGCCTCGGCTTCCGCAGTTTCCTCGCCGCGCGTCGCCAGTATCCGCTGCGACCCGCCTACTGGTTCTTCGACACCTTCAGCTACAAGAGTTACCTGCTGCTGCCGCGCAATTTCGTGCGTTACTGGCCGCGCCACGACGAGCCGACACCCGAGAAACAGGCTGCGCTCATCGACCAGCTCGCCACCGCGGCCTATGGCCCGTCCTGGCGCCGTGAACGCGGCATCGTGATCCGCGGCAACAAGCGCCTGCGCGCCCATGCGGCCCCGGTACCGGAAGGCGACGGCAGCGCCGACCTCGCATTTTTCACGCGCGCGAACCCCGGGCATGCGGAAGGCGACATGCTGGTCTGCCTGTGTCCGCTGACATTGCGCAACTGGCTGAGCCTGGCCGCCAGAGCACTGCTACGCCGACGCCGGCATCGCGTGTATTGACGCGGCGGGAGTCGCGCGCGAACCTCGGGCCCGGCACGCTGGTTTCGGAGGGCTCACGTGAAAACTCTGGTCGCCGCCGCACTCGTCCTGGCGACGTTGTTAGCCGGGTGCGCAACCCCGGATCCCGCCAATGCCCCGGTGGCGCACAAGAAGACCAGCTTCAAGTACGGGACCGGCGACGGGCAGACCATGGCGACGGCCGTGGAGATCCGCACGCGCAGCGAGAACGAAGGCGGCGCGCTGGTGCTCGACTGGATCCACACGAACTACCCGGGATACACCATCCAGAACCAGGAGCTCATCGAGGAGCGCGACCACGCCTACAACATGATCACCGTCATCGGCCCCTCGAACACCGCCCACCGGCTGTACTTCGACATCTCGTCGTACTATCGCCGCATGGGCAACGGAAATTTCCCCAAACCCCTCTCCTGAGCCAGGCATGGAACTCGGCTCCGACTACGTTCACATGATGTACCGGCTGCTCGCCGCGGTCGCGGCGGGCGCGTGCATCGGCTACGAGCGCTCTTTTCACGGCCGTCCCGCGGGACTGCGCACGCACGTGCTGGTGTGCCTGGCCTCGGCGGTGCTCATGCTCGTGACCGTGTACGAAGACCACTGGGTGCGCACGGCGGGCGAAGCGCGCCTCGATCCCACGCGCATGGCCCAGGGCATCATGACGGGCATCGGTTTCCTCGGCGCCGGCGTCATCGTCAAGGAAGGACTCAACGTGCGCGGCCTGACGACGGCGGCATCGATCTGGATCACGGCGGCGATAGGCGTGCTGGCCGGCGTCGGCCTCTATCTACCGATGGCGTTCGCGGTGCTGCTCTCGCTGCTGGTGCTGTCCGTGTTCCGCTGGATCGAGAACAGCGTGCCGACGCAGGCTTATTTCTACTTCGACGTGAAATACGCGCGCGAGGGCAACCTCTCCGAGGAAGCCATGCGCGAGCTGCTCGGCCGTCTCGGATTCAGCGTGGCGAACTTCAGCTACCGCCTGGAGGGCGTCGGCGCCGACCGCAGCCTGCGGCACAAGATGACCCTGCAGACCACGGACCGCAAAGCCGCCGCGCGCCTGGCACGCTGGCTCGAGGAGAACCAGACCGTGCTCGAGTTCCGGCTCTCTCCCACCGGCGATTGAACACTCACCTGTTCAGTCGAAGCGCCAACTCGGAGTCCACCGACAGCCGGGCTGCCAGTACTCCTGCATTTCACGAAGACGACTGGCGCGATGTTTGACCCATGAGATCTGCGCTTTTCTGCACATTGACTTCGCTGGCGCTGGCCGCCTGCCAGACGGCGGGTACCGGATCCGGAAACGTGCGCGGCACGAAAAAGCCGGTGGCCTTCACCTGGCAGAGCACCGACAGCGTTTCCGGCGACATCACCGCGACCTTCGGCAGCGGCCGGGTGTTCAAGGGCACCTACTTCCAGATCACGCAGGACACGCGCGTCGATCACCTGGGGCCACTCTGGGACGGCTGGGGCCAGCCCTATCGTCGCGGCGGCAACTGGCGCTACTGGACTCACGACCCAGGTCCGAAGTTCGTGAAGACTTACAGCGGTCGCGTGCTCGCCAACCTGCACGACAACACCGGCGAACACATGCGCTGCCGCTTCACGCTGATCAGTCCCTCGCGCGGCATGGCGGGCGGCGGCGAAGGTCGATGCCAGCTCTCCGAGAGCGAACAGGAGATCAACGCGGAGTTTCCGCGCCAGTCCTGAGGGCGCAGTGCATCGCCACTTTGCGCTAGGCTGTGCGCGATGCCAGAC
Organism: Steroidobacteraceae bacterium; assembly: GCA_035279135.1. GTDB lineage: Bacteria > Pseudomonadota > Gammaproteobacteria > Steroidobacterales > Steroidobacteraceae > CADEED01. The sequence goes on along the minus strand of DATEII010000137.1, from coordinate 32,603 downwards.
CACCCGGACACGCACCTCCCGAAGCTGCTCGGCTGGAGCGCGGCGGCATGCTGGGTCATCGCCTGGTTCCTGCCGGTGGTCGCGGGTTACCGCGGATGGGCGGCCTTCCGGGCTGCGCTGCAAGCGCCCTTCCGCCAGGACTTCCCGGTTCGCGGCGATGATGTCGTGCCCCAGGTGCTCAGCGCGCTCACCAACGTCGTCTTCGTGGTGCTGTTCGCGAACTGGCAACGCGGTCAGGTCACGCGTCCCACGTTGTTCCTCAAAGTCGCGATCGCCTGCCTGCTGTTGAATCTGTACTGGCTCGTGGAGATGCTGCGTGCCGGCGAACGCACGGCGCTGCTGCCCGGCTACTACGTGTGGCTCGGCGCCTTCGCACTCATGGTGGCGCTCGGCATCGTCAGCGTCGTTTCAATCCGTCGAACATCGAGAACACCCACGGGCGGCACGCCAGCATGAGCGCCACGCTGCGCTTGTCCCGGCGCGGCAGGTGACGGTCCAGCTCTGCCAACTCGTTGAAGTCGGCGGTCAGTCGCGCGAGCTTGCGCTGCAGGACCACGCGTGACGCCTCGGAGAGCTCCGCCGACCGGAACAGCAGCGTCTCGTCCTCGGCCAGGAAACTCGAACGCATGAACTCCTCGCGCACCTGCTGCTCGTAAGTGCGGCGGATCGGCCCGTCCTCGCGCCAGGAAATCGGCGCGTGCACGCGCAATCGCGCCCCGAGCCGCGCGCGCAGCTCGACCAGGTGCAGGTTGTCGAGTTTCACGAGCCAGCGCCGCAGGAGTTTCTCGTCGGCGTTGAGCTCGGAGGCGACCTCCTTCGGCGTGTGCCCGTTGGTCAGCAGGTAGAAACAGGCCAACAGCTGCGGATCGGCCGCGAGCGCCGATTCCTGCGCGGCAGACAACGTGCTCGAGGTCTCGGATGGCGCCGCGGCGACCGGCCGCACCAGTTCCTCCATCGAGAGTCCCGCGGCCTCGCAGATGCGCTCGAGCCTGGGCAGGCTCAAACTACCGCGCGACAGGATGCGTTTGACGGAAGGCTCGCTGAGCCCGATGCGCTTGGCGAGCATCGCGTAGGTGATGCCGCGCGCGCGCAGGCCGCGCTTGAGCGCCAGGATGATCCGGTTCGTTTCTCCCATGGGGCCGGATTCTGCCCCAGGGAATCCCCGGGCCGCAAAACTTAGGTCGCGCGCGCTGCACCCCGGGTATCGCGTCCCGATACCGGTATGGCGGGTATTGCCCGCGGCTGCCGGCATGGGCGAGCTTCGCCGCCATGCACGCGCGTTTGAGTCCGGTTCGAAGGGGTGCCGGGCCGTGGTGGGTCAACGACACCCATTCGGCGCTGAATCGCACGCCCGTTTCCCGCGTCCTCGAGCCCCGTACGGCAGACGAGGTGGCGGCCGCAGTCGCGACCGCCGCGGCCCGCGGCCAACCGCTGGCCGTCTGCGGTGCCCGGCACGCCATGGGCGGTCAGCAATTCCTCACGAACGGCACGCTGCTCGATACGCGCCGCCTCAACCACGTGCGCTGGTTCGATCGCAACGAGGCACTGATCGAGCTCGGCGCCGGCACCACCTGGCCCGACGTGATCCGCGGCTACCTGGCGCTGCAGCGCGGGCCTGGACCCGCGTTCGGGATTCGCCAGAAACAGACCGGCGCCGATCGCCTGACGCTCGGTGGCGCGGTATCGGCCAACATGCATGGCCGGACGCTCGCGGCCCAGCCCTTCGTGGCCGACATCGAAGGGCTCGAGGTGGCCACGCCCACGGGTGAGCTGTTGCGATGCTCGCGCGAACAGAACCCGGAACTGTTCCGCCACGTCGTGGGCGGCTACGGGTTGTTTGGCGTCGTCACGGCGGTGACGCTGCGGCTCGTGCCGCGCGTCAAGGTCGAACGTTGCGTGACGCGGCTCGAGATCGAGGAGCTCATCGATGCATTCGACGAGCGCATCGCGGCCGGACACCTGTACGGTGACTTCCAGTTCGCCACCTCGCCGCACTCGGCCGACTTCCTGCGTACCGGTGTCTTGTCCAGCTACCGCCCGGTCGACGCGCAACGTCGCATTCCCGACGACCAGCGCCGGCTCTCGCAAGGTGACTGGAACGAACTGCTGCGGTTGTCCCACGCGGACAAGCGCGCGGCCTTCCAGAGGTTCATCGAGTTCTACCTGGCCACGAACGGCCAGGTCTACTGGAGCGACACGCACCAGCTGAACCTGTATCTCGAGGAGTATCACGGCGCACTCGACCACCGGCTGGGCGCCGCGGTGCGCGGCAGCGAGATGATCACCGAGCTGTTCGTGCCCCGCGACCGGCTCGTCGCGTTCATGAACGACGTGCGCCGCGACTTCCGCATGAACGCCGTGGATTTCATCTACGGCACGATCCGTCTCATCGAGGCCGAGCAGGAGACCGCGTTGCCATGGGCGCGCCGGAACTGGGCCTGCGTGGTGTTCAACCTGCACATCGACCATCGCGCCGAGGATGTGGCGCGGGCCGCGGATCACTTCCGGCGGCTCATCGACCACGCGCTGAGCCACGGGGGCAGCTACTTCCTGACCTACCATCGCTACGCGACCGCGACGCAGTTGCTGGCAGCACATCCCGGCATTCGCGAGTTCCTGGCCACCAAGCACGCCGTGGACCCGGCGGGCGTGTTCCAGAGCGACTGGTATTCGGCCCTGCGGGAGCAGATCGCGTGAAACACCGCATGACGCGCGAAGGTCGCGAGGTGGCGGTGCTCCTGTGGAGCTGCATCTGCCTGTTCGCGGCGCGCGTCATCGGGCAGTTCGAAGCGCTCGTGGCGTCGCCGCCCTGGCTGCCCGACATGGATGCGTGGTACTCGGGACTGCTGCCTTACTACCTGCTGCTGCCGGTGCAGGTCGCGCTGCTCATGGTCATGGCAGTGGTGGCCTGGAACCGCCGCGTACGTACGGGGCGGTTTTCCTCGGCGCGGCCCGGCGTGGCACGCGCGCTGCGCGTCGTCGCGGTGGTGTACTTCCTGGCGATGGCGGTGCGGCTGGGACTCGACATCGGCGCGAACGGCAACGAATTCTGGCGCGAAGGCGCGATTCCGGTCGCGTTCCACTGGGTACTGGCGCTGTTCCTGCTGGTCAGCGCGCGCCGGTCACTCGAGGTACGGACCTTCGGGCTGCCATCCGGAGACGAGCAGGAAGACGACGAATCCGATGACATAGCCCACGGCGACGTGCCAGCCCTGGCGCAGCCACTGGCCTGCGGATTTGGCTTCGGGGAAGAGGTTGGCTACCGCGACGCCGGCTGAAGAACCGAACCAGAGCATCGAGCCGCCGAACCCCACGGCGTAAGCCAGCGCCGCCCAGTCGTATCCGCCCTGCTCGAGCGCCAGCCGTGTCAGCGGGATGTTGTCGAACACCGCGGAGACGATTCCGAGCCCGAACGCGGCCCGCGGCGAGGCTTCAGGCAGACTATCTACCGGCATCATCGAGGCGGCGATCACGAGCGCGAGCAGGAACGATGCACCGCGCGCGGCGCCCGGCACCACGGACCAGTCGGGCCGTCGCCAGGGCGTCAACAACAGCACGAGCCCGATCACCGTGGCGCCGATGAACGGGAATGCGTCGCCGCTGTCCGACGGCAGCGAATTCGCATACACGTTCGCCACGATGGCGCCCACGAGGATCAGCGCGATGACGATGACGCGCGACACGTCGATGCGCACGCCGGGCGCCGGGTCGCGCACGATGGGCGAGAATTTCTGCTGCTGGCGCGCGGCGGGGATGGCGAACACCAGGAACGCCGCCACGGCCGCGACGTAGGCACGCAGCAGCTCGAGCGGCGCCACGCCATCCAGCCACATCATGGTGGTGGTGGTGTCGCCGACCACGCTGCCCGAGCCACCGGCATTCGCGGCGGCCACGAGGGCCGCCAGAAAACCCAGGTGCAGACGCTGGCGGTAAACGGCGGAAGCCGCCGTTGCACCGATGACGGCGGCCGCGATGTTGTCGAGGAACGAGGACAACACGAACACCAATGCGAGCAGAACGAGTCCCCCGGTCCAGTCGTCTGGCAACACGCGCGGCAGCAGTTGCGGGAGCTGGCTGAGCTCGAAGTGCCGCGACAACAACGCGAAGCCCACCAGCAGGCAGAACAGGTTCGCGAGCAGCACCCACTCGCCCGCCAGCTGTTCGACCAGGCCCGCGGGCCCCGCGATGCCATGGAAATCCGCGAACATGAGTTTGTACGCGGTGATCAGCAGCAGGCCGAACGCCGCGACCGCCAGCGTGTGCCGGTGCAGCAGCGCGACGCCGAGCAGCGTGGCTCCGAAGAGCACGAACTCGAAGGGGAACGGCATCAGGCGGCTTTCGGGCAGTGCGCCGCGATGACTCCACTGCGCACGGCTTCGGTCATCGAGGCGATGTCCGGCGCGAGGTAGCGATCGATGTCGTAGTGCGGCACGCGCGCCCGGATCTCGCGCATCACGCCCTGCAGCCGCTTCGAGGTGACGATGGGCGCGCGCAGGTCCACGCCCTGCGCCGCGGCGAGTAGTTCGATGGCGAGGATGGCCGACGTGTTGGCGCAGATGTCACCGAGCTTGCGCGCGGCGAACGTGGCCATGGACACGTGGTCCTCCTGGTTGGCGGAGGTCGGCAGCGAATCCACGCTGGCGGGATGGGCGAGCAGCTTGTTCTCGGAGGCCAGCGCGGCCGCGGTCACGTGCGCGATCATGAAGCCCGAATTGACGCCGCCATCCTTCACGAGGAACGGCGGCAGCCCCGACAGCGTCGCGTCGATGAGCAGCGCGATGCGTCGTTCCGACAAGGCGCCGATCTCAGCCACCGCCAGCGCGAGATTGTCGGCCGCGAATGCCACGGGCTCGGCATGGAAATTGCCGCCCGACAGCACTTCCCCCGTGTCGGGGAACACCAGTGGATTGTCGGACACGCCATTGGATTCGCGCATCAGCACCGCACGCGCGGATTCGATCTGGTCGCTGCAGGCGCCCATGACCTGCGGCTGGCAGCGCAGCGAATACGGATCCTGGACCTTGCCGCATTCGCGATGGCTGGAGTTGATGGGACTGTCCGCGAGCAGCTCGCGATAGACGGCCGCGGCCGCGACCTGGCCCGGGTGTCCGCGCAGCTCGTGGATGCGTGCGTCGAAGGGACTCGCCGATCCTTCCGCCGCATCCACGGACAAGGCGCCGGCCACCAGTGCCGTGGCGTAGAGATTGTCGATCGCGAACAGGTTCCAGAGCGCGAGCGCGGTCGACGTCTGTGTGCCATTGAGCAGCGCCAGGCCTTCCTTCGCAGCCAGCGTCACGGGCGCAAGTCCTGCGATCTTCAGACCCTCGTGGGCGCCGAGGATCCTGCCGGCATGCTCGACTTCGCCCACGCCTAACAACACCGCGGAGAGATGGGCGAGCGGAGCCAGGTCGCCACTCGCGCCTACCGAACCCTTGGATGGCACTCGCGGCAACACGTCGGCGTTGTACAGCGCCACCAGGGCCTCGACCAGCTCGGGGCGCACGCCCGAATAACCGCGCGCCAGGGTCACGATTTTCAGCGCCAGCATCAGGCGGACCACGCCCGCCGGCAGCGGATCGCCGACGCCCACCGCGTGGGACAACACCAGGTTGCGTTGCAGGAGTTCGCGCTGATCATTGGGAATGTGCGTTTGCGCGAGCCGGCCGAAGCCGGTGTTGACGCCATAAGCAGGCTGGCCGCGTCTGACAATTTCCGCGACGGCTCGCGCCCCGCGGTCGATGTCACCGCGGGCGGCCGCGGACAGGGAAAGCCTGGCGCCACCGCGCGACAAATCGCGCAAGGTGGCGAAATTGACGGGTTTGCCGATCTCCAGCATCGCGCGATGATGCCAGAGGGCCGCTAGAATTTGCCCATCACATTTGCCAGGTTCCACCATGCTTGCGCGCCCCGCCGTGCTCGTACTTTTCCTCCTGCTGACGTCCTGCAGTACGCCCATGAAACAGACACCCGCCCTCTCCAACGTTGCCCTGTCCGCCCCGCCGGCGATGCTCCAGCCACCGCTCGCGGCGAGGAAGCACCACCTGGTGCCGTCGCCCAATGGCAGCCGCGAAGACGAGTACTACTGGTTGCGCGATGACCAGCGCGCCGATCCGGAGATGCTGGCGTACGTGAAGGCGGAGAACGAATACGCCGACCACGTGCTCGCGCACATCAAGCCGCTGGAGAACAAGCTCTACCAGGAAATCATCGGCCGGCTGCGGCAGGACGATTCGTCCGTGCCCTATCTGATGAACGGGTACTGGTACTACAAGCGTTTCGAGACCGGCAAGGAATACCCGGTCTACGCACGTCGCAAGGGCACGAAGGATGCCGCCGAGGAAATCCTGCTCGACGTGAACCAGATGGCGAAGGGCCACGACTTCTTCGAAGTCGGCGACATCGCGATCAGCCCTGACTCGAGCCTCATGGCCTGGGCGGAAGACACCGTGGGCCGCCGGCAATACACGGTGCGCGTGATGGACCTCACGCGCCACGAGGTCCTGCCGATCCAGATCAGCAACGTCGAGAACAACATCACCTGGGCCGGCGACAACCGGACCTTTCTCTACATCGAGAAAGACCCCGAGACGCTGCTCGGCTACAAGGTGCGCCGCGGTTCCATCGAGCCGAAGAGCGACCCCCATGCGGCCGACCCGCTGGTATGGGAACAGAACGACGAAAGCTTCTACTCGCAGGTGTACCGCACCAAGGACGACAGGTACCTCATCATCCACACGCAGAGCACGGTGTCCTCGGAAGCATGGTTCGCCGACGCCGCGGACCCGAAGCTGCAGTTCCGCGTGTTCCTGCCGCGCGAACGCGACCACGAGTACCAGGTCGAGCACGCCAATGGCCAGTGGATCGTGCGCACCAACTACCAGGCGAAGAATTTCCGCATCGTCGCGGTGAAGCCCGGCGACGAGGGTGACCGCCCGAAGTGGCGGGACGTGGTGGCGCACCGCGACGACGCGTTCGTCGACGCGTACGACGTCTCGAAGCGTTTCCTGACCATCGAGGAACATTCCGGCGGATTGCGAAAGTTGCGCGTGCGCCCGTGGACCAGCGGCGCCGACGGCGGCAAGGACGTGTTCGTCACCGCCGACGAGCCCAGCTACACGATGGCGCTGGACGTGAACCGCGAGTTCGACAGCGACCAGCTGCGCTACACGTATACCTCGATGGTCACGCCGCGAACCACGTACGACTACGATTTCGCGACGGGCAAGCGCGAGCTGCTCAAGCGTGAGCCCGTGCTCGGCGGTTATGACCCCGCGAAATACGCCACCGAGTTCGCGTTCGCCACGGCGCGCGACGGCACCAAGGTGCCGGTGAGCATCGTTTATGCGCGCGGCACGCCGCGCAACGGCACGGCACCGCTGCTGCAGATCGGCTACGGCTCGTACGGCTCGTCATACGATCCGGAGTTTTCGTACCTGTATCCCTCGCTGCTGGACCGCGGCTTCGTGGTCACCATCGCGCACATCCGCGGCGGGCAGGAGATGGGCCGCGCCTGGTACGAGAGCGGCAAACTACTCCACAAGCAGAACACCTTCACGGATTTCATCGACGTGACGCGCTGGCTGGTGGCGCACCAGTACGCCGACAGGTCGCGCGTGTTCGCGCTCGGCCGTTCCGCGGGCGGCCTGCTCATGGGAGCCATCGCCAACATGGCGCCGCAGGACTATCGCGGCATCGTGACGGGCGTGCCCTTCGTGGACGTGGTCACCACCATGCTCGACGAATCCATCCCGCTCACCACCAACGAGTTCGACGAGTGGGGCAATCCAAAGGAGAAGAAATACTACGAATACATGTTGTCGTATTCGCCCTATGACAACCTCGGCGCGCACGACTATCCGGCAATGTTCATCCACTCCGGTCTCTGGGACAGCCAGGTGCAATATTTCGAACCCACCAAGTACGTCGCGCGGCTGCGCGCGCGGCGCACGGGGCACAGCCTCGTGGTCCTGCGCACCAACATGGAGGCGGGTCATGGTGGCAAGTCGGGGCGCTACGAGCATTACCGCGAGTACGCCGAGCAGTACGCGTTCATCATCGACCAGGCCGGCATCACGAACTAGCTGAACGACTGACCCGCCTGCCGGTCGAATTGCGCATGTCATCTCACCGGGTCGCCCTGCGTACCGCTCTCGTCGTTCTGTCGCTCATCGTCCTCGGCTGCGGCACCACGCGCCGAAGCACTCCGGAGAGCACGCCAACCACGGTGCGCTTCGAGCCGGTGAAGTGGTCGAAGCTGGCGGGCTGGAAGTCCGATGACGCGCTTGCCGCGTGGCCGGCGATCGTCAGTACCTGCCATGTACTCGGGACGCGCGCGGAATGGCAGACGTTCTGTTCCGCCGTCATGGCCTCGAGTCCGGCCGATGCGGCGTTCGTGCGCGGCTTCCTCGAGCAGCAATTGACGCCGTATCGCATCGAGCGGGTCAACGGACGCAAGCATGAGACCCGGGGCCTGGTGACCGGCTACTACGAGCCGCTGATCCATGGCGCGCGCGAGCGCAGCGAGGTATTCGCGACCCCGCTGTACCGCCCGCCCGAAGACCTGCTCATCGTGGACCTGGCCAGCGTGATCCCGGAGCTCAAGGGCAAACGCGTGCGCGGGCGGCTCGAAGGCAACCGCGTGGTGCCTTACTACAGCCGGGCCGCGACACGCGAAGCACCCGGGCTCGCCGGCCATGAAATCGTCTGGATCGACAATGCGCTCGATGCGTTCATGCTCGAGGTGCAGGGCTCGGGTCGCGTGCAGCTGGCCTCGGGTGAGACCATCCGGTTGCAGTATGCGGACCAGAACGGCCACCCCTATCGATCGATCGGCCGCTATCTTGCGGACCAGGGCGTCATGACCATCGACCAGGTGAACATGCCCGCGATCCGTGCCTGGCTCGCCTCGAATCCGGCGCGCGTCAACGAGGTGCTGGACAGCAATCCCAGCGTGGTGTTCTTCAACGAGGCGCCGCTCGAGGATCCATCGATCGGACCCAAGGGAGCGCAAGGCATGCCGCTCACGGCCGGACGCTCCATCGCCATCGATCCGAAATTCCTGCCGCTGGGCGCGCCGATGTTCCTATCCACCACGCAACCCGGGCTGGACCTGCCGCTGCAGCGACTGGTGGTCGCGCAGGACACCGGTGGCGCGATTCGGGGACCCGTGCGCGCGGACCTGTTCTTCGGCTTTGGTAGTGAGGCCGGCGCGCAGGCCGGCATGATGAAGAACGATCTCGAGATGTGGCTGCTGTGGCCCCGCGGCGCACCACTGCCGGCGGCCAGATGAGCCCGCGTTCCGGCGCCAAGCCTGGCAGGATCTTCGTCGGTGTCGGCGGCTGGAACTTCGCGCCGTGGCGCGGCACGTTCTACCCGAAAGACCTGGTGCAGGCCCAGGAGCTGCACTACGCGAGTCGCGAGCTGACTTCCATCGAGATCAACTCGACGTTCTACCGCTTGCAGAGACCCACGACCTTCGAGAAGTGGCGCGTCGAGACACCCGACGGGTTCGTGTTCAGCGTCAAGGCGCCACGCTTCGTCATGCAACGCAAACGTCTCGCCGAGGCCGGGTCGAGCATCGAAAGCTTCCTGGGCAGTGGTGTGCTGGAGCTCGGCGACAAGCTCGGCGCCATCAACTGGCAGCTCGCGCCCAACCACCCGTTCGATGCCGCCGACGTGGCGGAATTCCTGGAGCTGCTGCCACGCGAGCTCGAGGGGCGCACGCTGCGTCATGCGTTCGAAGCGCGGCATGCGAGCTTCGACTGCGAGGAGTTCTTTTCGCTGGCCCGCGCCCACGGCGTGGCCATCGTCGAAGCAGGTGATTCCGACTACCCGCACCTCGAGGCGCGCACCGCGCCCTTCAGCTACCTGCGCGTCATGGGCACGAAAACCAGCGCGCCGAAGGGGTATGCACCTGCCGCGCTCGCGCGCTGGCGCGAGCATGCGCAGAAGCTCGCGCGCACCGGCGACGTGTTCCTGTATTTCATCAGCGGCGCGAAGCAGCGCAATCCGCTGGCGGCGCGCGAGTTGCTCGCGACCCTCTAGGCAGCCTTGCTGCCCTCGCCTTCGGCCTTGAGCAGCGTGACGACGTTGCGCTCCACCCAGCGGCCGAACAGCCCGGCCAGCCGCGCCAGCGAGCGACCGAGCGGCGTGAGGCGGTATTCGACGCGCGGTGGCAGCTCGGGATAGCTGCGACGGCTGACCAGTCCGAAGGCCTCGAGCTTGCGCAGGGTCTGGATCAGCATCTTTTCGGAGACGCCATCGACGCTGCGGCGGATCTCGGCCGTGCGCATCGGCCCCCTGGCGAGCTGGGCGACCACGAGCAGCGTCCACTTTTCGGCGAGCACGGCCATGACGCGGCGCGACGGGCAGCGCGCACTGTACACATTGGCGACGGGCTGGTTCTTCGGCATGCGCGCGACCTTACCATGCCCGGCACCCGGCTCATACTTACCGCGAGGTAAGTACCCGTCCGGCGGTGATCGAGGACACTTACCACGGGGTAAGTACTTGTGGGCCGGTGTGCACGCGACCAGAATCCCGGCCCCCGATTCGTAAACCATGGACTACGTCATGCAACTGTATTACTCACCCGGTGCCTGTTCGCTCGCGTCCCACATCACGCTGCGCGAAGCCGGCCTGCCGGTCGATCTCAGGAAGGCCGACACCAAGACCAAGAAGCTCGAGGATGGATCCGACTACTTCGCGGTGAACTCCAAGGGTGCGGTGCCCGCGCTGCGGCTCGACGACGGACAGATCCTCACGGAAGGTCCGGCGATCCTGCAGTACCTCGCCGACCAGAAGCCCGAGTCGAAGCTCGCGCCGAAGGCCGGAACGCTCGAGCGTTATCGCCTGCTCGAGTGGCTGAACTTCATCACCAGCGAGGTGCACAAGAGCTTCTCGCCGCTGTTCAACCCGGCCGCGGACCCGGCGGTGAAGCAGTACACCACGCAGAACCTCGAGAAGAAGTTCGACTGGATCAACAAGCAGCTCGCCGGCAAGCAGTACCTCACCGGCGACCAGTTCACGATCGCCGACGCCTATCTGTTCGTGGTCGCGAACTGGAGCAACTTCGTCGGCATCGATCTCGGTCGCTGGCCGGCGCTCAAGGCTTTCCAGGATCGCGTGGCCGCACGCCCGAAGGTGCAGGAAGCGCTGGCCGCCGAAGGCCTGCTGCAGAAAGCCGCCTGAGTCATCCCGCGGTGGCCGCCAGCCAGCAGCCGGCGGCCACCGCGGCGATTCCGAGTGCGCGCGAGACCGCGCGCGCGGCCGGTGCGAGTTTCTCGAGGAGCACCACCAGCATGAGCGCGGCGATCCACCGCAGGTTCATGACGCCGAATGCGAACAGCAGCGCCATGAGCGCCCAGCAACAGCCAATGCAGTAGAAGCCGTGAAGCACGCCGAGCCGCAGCGCCGCGCGTGCGCCCGGCCTGAACCCGCCCTGGCGCTGCACGAACGCCAGCGGCGCGCGGCAGGACTCGAGGCAGGCCTGCTTGGCCGGCAACCATTGGTAGATGCCCGCGGCGATCAGCAGCACGCCGCCGAGAAGCCGGCCGGTGCCCGCCATCATCGGCGTCACCAGCGCGGCCCATTCCAGCAGCCATTGCAGCAGCGTCGCGGCGAATGCGAACGCGGTCCACGCCAGTAGATAGCCCGCCAGGAACCAGCCCGGCGCCGCGAAGGCATGGCGGCCCGCATCCTGCCGCGCGATGGCGGCGTACAGCAGCACCATGGGCGCCACCGACGGCGTCATCATGCCGACCATCATCACGACCCACATCGCGAGCATGAATGCGAAGTGCGCTGCGGACCATGGCCGGAACTCCGGTCCCATCATGTCCGACATGTCGAAGCCGGTGGCGAGCCAGGCGGTATAGCCGAGCGCCATGAGGCTGATCACCACCAGCGCGGTGATGACGATCCAGCGATCCCGGCCCAGCGCGGCAACCAGCGCCGCGTGATTCATCAGGCGACGATGCCGTCCTGGCAGAGGTGCAGCTCGGCGAACTGACCGTAGGTATCGGCGAGCTCGTAGCTGATCGGCCCCGAAGTCTTCGTCCAGCCGCGGCCGATCTCCGCCTTCTTGAACTCGAAGCCACCCACGGGCTCGATGCGGATCCGGTGCTCGTTGCCGGTCACCGGGTTCACGATGGGCTCGCCACGCTGCTCGATGTAGCCGGGCACGTTGAGCCGGGCGCGCCGCTTGTCGATGTCGACCTGGAAATCGATGTCCGCGAAGACCGGGTCGTACACCTTGCTGAGCATCGAGAAGAACACCTGGAACATCGTGGCGCCGGGCTTCGTGTCCTGTCCGCTCATGATCCGCAGCAGCGAGTCACGTTGCGGCGCGTTGGCACGCCGGTCGACGATGGGTAGCGCTTCACCGTTGCCCATGTGGATGGCACCGGGATATTTGAAGATGCCGGCGATGCGCAGGCCATCGAGGCTCACGTCACCGTGGCGGCCTTGCTCGATCTGGATTCCGACCACCGCCCAGCAGTTGCCATGGGTCGGAGCCGCGTTGAACTGGCAGGGGCAACCGTATGAACAGTTGCAGTTGGCGAATTCCTTGCCGTGGATCGTCCACTTCGTTTCAGACATGGTCGCTCCCATGGCGCGAAGGGAGCGCAGATTCAAGCACCGACCGGGCTTGAAAACAACTTAAAGCTGGACGCGTCCGCGCTGCGGGGTGCGGCCACCGTTCGCCGCCGCCATCGCGACGCTCGACTTCATGCTGCCATGCGTCTTGCCAGGCACCGACACGAATTCCGAGCGGAATCCCGTCATGGCGGGATTGACCCAGTGACCGCGCGTGATCGACTTCTCCACCCACTCGTGCGCCTGCTTGGACGCGTACAGCGGACCCGTGGCACGCACGGGTGACGCCACCGGCGCGGCTTCGTTGATGCCGAGCAGTTGCGTGGTCGCGAACGATCCGAGGACGATGCCGCTGGCACCTGCAAACATCATGATCAACCAGACGCGTAACACGAGATTTCCCGGGTGGTGGTGGTTTCGAATGGGGCGCGGATCATAGCCTGATCCCGGCCCGACACTCCTAACAGTCGCCATTTGGCGACGCCATTATGTACAGCTGACAGCCCAATCTAACGGCAAAGGGCTGAAGGCCAGCTGAAGCACGCAGGGATTCTGTGCCCGCTCTAATAAAAAGGCCGGCGGAGATTACCGCCGGCCGGGGTAAGTCAGCTCCTGCCGGGAATATCAGAACTTGCCACGCGCACCGAGGAAGAACCTTTTGCCGAAGGTTTCGAACTGGATCGGGCGTGCCGGTGCGTTCTCCTGCACCAGTTCCTCGTCGGTCAGGTTGATGCCCTCGAGGAACAACGAGATGTTGTCGTTGATGTTGTAGCCGAACGAAACATCGAGCTGGCCGTATTCGCGGTTGAACTCGGGCAGGCTGCCGCGTCCCGAGGCCGTGATCAGCCACTGGTCGCGCCAGTTGTACGAGGCGCGCGCGCTGAAATGCGTGTTCTCGTAGTACACCGACGCGTTGTAGCTGTTGCGCGAGAGACCGGGGAACGTCAGTGCCGAACCATCGAAGATGTTGGTCTGCGTGTAGCCCTTGTCCTTCTGGTAGGTGTAGTTAGCCAGCACGCCGAAGCCCTTCCAGAAGCCGGGCAGCTTGTCGAAGTTGTACTGCACTCCGCCCTCGATGCCGTCGATGGTGACTTCGTCGTTGCCATTGACCGGCTGGGTGATCTGGTACACCTGGCCATCGTTCGGATTCAGCTCCCCCGTGGTCTGCAGCTGGATGAAGCGCGAGATGTCCTTGCGGAACACGGCCAGCGACGCGAAGTTGGTATCCGAGAAGTACCACTCGAGTCCGAGGTCGTAGTTGGTCGCGAGGAACGGCAGCAGGTCCGGGTTGCCGCGCGAGCCGGTGAGGCCGACCACGTCGCGGCTCAGGCGGATCGCGAGCTGCGATGGCGCCGGCCGCGCCAGCACCTTGCCCGCCGCGAGACGCGCCACCAGCACGTTCGGGATGAGGCCGACCTTGAGGTTCAGCGAGGGCAGTGCCTCGTTGTAATTGCCCTCGGCTTCGGCCGTCGGGTACGTCACCACGCCCATGGGCTGCACCACCCGGCTGTAGCCCGATGACAATGTATCGGTCTCGACGTAGCGCACGCCGATGTTGCCCGAAATCGGCATCTTGAGATCGTCGAAGCGGAAGTCGAACTGCGTGAACGCGCCGGTGGTTTCCTCCTCGACGGTCCAGTTGTCCAGGTAGGCGATGAACGTGCCGTTGGTGTTCGGATTGGTGTTGGCCACGGTCACGTCGAGGTTGCCGGCGAGCGGATTGACCGCGCCGGCCGCCGCGAGCGCGGCATCGATCGTCGCGTTGCCGTTGTCGTTCCAGAAACGCACCGAGTTGTCGAAGCCCAGGTCACCGGTCTTGTAGAAGCCGATGTCGTTGGTCGACGAGTACGTGTCGATGATGTCCTCGATGGTGCCGCAGGGGACCACCGCCGCCACGATGTTGTTGGCGCTGGTCGTGTCCGCGGCCGCGGTACGGCAGGACAATCGCACGGTCTTCTGCCGCAGGATCTGGTCCGTCGTGTACTTGTGCTTCTGCGCGCCTACCTTGACGGTGAGCCAGTCGCTCGGCGACCAGGCGACATCGAAGCCACCGGTGATCTCATCGGTGTTGTTGTCGCGCGGGTTGTAGACCGAGTCGAGTCGATTCACGCCGGTGCCCGAGTTGAGGTCGAAGCCCGCGGGAAACGTGATCTCCGGCGCCGCCCGGCTGCCCGTGTAATCGACGACGGCGCGGGTCATGCCGAATACCTGCGCCGTGGAATTGATTTCGTCGTTGTGCACCTTGGCCTTGGAGTAGTCCACGCGCGCGTCCACTTTCCAGGCGGGCGTGATCTCCCACTCGGCGCCGAGCGAGGTCGTGTACTGCGTGCGCGTGAGGCTGCCGAGGATGTTCCGGTACGACAGGTCGAGCGGGAACGTGCCATTGGCGCCGTTGCCGGTGAACTCGATGTGCGAGACCGTGTTGTCTTCGCCCACCACGGTGTTCGCATAATCGAACAGGCCGCCGTCGGCATTGAGCTGCAGCAGCGAGTTGTCGACCTGCTCCTCGCCCTGCGCCCAGGTCACGTCCCAGAAAGTCTTGAACGTGTCGGTGGGGCGGAACTCCACCATGGTGTTCACGGCGCGCCGCTCGGTCTCGCGGCGGTTGTTGATGTAGCGCGGGATCTGCGGATACCAGTCACAGGTGCCGTCGGCGTTGAAGTCGTTGCGCAGCGCGCCGCGCGTGGTCGGAGCCGAGCACGCACCCGTGGAGAGATTGATGCGGTTCCAGCCCGTGGTATTGGCAGTGGCATCGTAGAGATGCCGCTTTTCCCACTGCACCGCGATCAGCGCGCCGAGCTTGTCGTCGAAGAACAGCTTGCTGCCGAACAGCGCGAGCTTCGGGTCGGTGGCTTCCGCGAGATCCGAATACACGGCCTGCGCCGAGCCCGCGACATAGCCGTCGGGTGAGTCGAACGGCCGGCGCGTATTGATGCGCACGGTGCTGATGCCACCCTCGGTCATCTCCGCGGTGGGCGTCTTCACGACATCGATGCGCGACACGAACTCCACGGGCAGATCGCGGAAGTCGATCGAGCGGTCGGTCGCCGCCACGGTGAGCGACAGCGCCGCGGTGCCATTGACCTCGACGCGGATCAGGTTCGGCTCGGCGCCACGCACACTGACCGCGCGGCCCTCGCCGTCCTGGCGCGTGATCTGCACACCAGTCACGCGTTGCAGCGCTTCGCTGAGGTTCTTGTCGGGGAAGTCGCCGATGTCCTCGGCCGAGATGGAATCCACGATCTGGGTCGAGTCACGCTTGAACTCGAGCGAATTGCGCAGACCCGCGCGGATACCCGTGACGACCACTTCGTCGATGGCTTCCGCCTGCTGGCCCGAGGCGGGCTGGGTGTCATCGGCCGAAGCGGCGAGCGGCGCCAGCAACCCGCATGCGCCCATCACACACACCTGACCTGCCGCGCGCGCGCGCAGCTTGCGAGAGTTGAAATGACCCACCTGAAATCCCCCGTGTTGTTTGGTACGCCGTTGGGGCGCTGTGGCGGAATTTGCGCTTGAATGATCGTTTTTGCAACTTCTTGCACGAAAGTGGGCGAAATGGCACCGGTTACCCGTGGTAACGCTCACATTCAGCAAGGAACCGCGCCCCTCACGGGGCGCGGTACCGATCTAACTACTTGGGCGCGGCGAAACGCTTGAGCGTGTAGTACGCGTCGAGCTGCTGCGGGGCGGGCCCGTCGAACAACGTTCCGGACGCGAGCTTGAGGTGATAGATGCGCGCGGTCTGGTGCGGATGCACCTTCGGCTGCTCGGTAGTCGCCAGCGTGATGTACAGCATCTTGCGATCCGGACTCACGGCGATCGACGTGGTGTCTTCGTTGCGCGTGTCGAGCTCCGGCGAACCGTAATCGGGCGCGTCTCGATAGGTCCACGACTCGAGCGTCAGCGCCGAGCGCAGCAGCGAGGCGTTGACGCCGCCACCCAGCGGCTGCGTGAGCGTGAGCTTGAAACCATCCCGGGTCGCCGACATGGCGACGATGCCGGGATCGACGGTCTTTCCGTCCCAGCGCACGTGCTGAAGGCTCGCGACCTTGCCGCCCTTGGCCTGCCAGCCACGACCGGTCTGGCCCAGCAACAGGCTGCCGTCGGGCATGAACACCGGACGCATCACGCCGGACTCGAGGCCTTCGAAGAACGGCATGACGCTGCCCTGCTCCACGCCATCGACGGTTTCCACGACGACGCGCAGCAGGTTCGACTGCGTCTGGTCGCCGATCACCATCTGGCCCTTGAAGGGACCAAACTTCTCGTCGAGCACCCAGGCCGGGTTGCCGGGTGAATTCGCGACCTTGTTGTGCGGGAACATGACGACCTCGCGCTCCTTGCGGCCCGCCACCCTGTCCCAGGCGATCTCGGGCGAGCCCGGCGTCATGCCGGGCAGGTCGACGAGCCCCGCGGGATGGCCGTAGAAGGCATCCTTGCGCAGCACGAACAATTTCGACGTGCCGACGAAATCGCCCTGGTTGTCGGCATACCAGACGCGGCCGTCCGGGCCCACGCCCAGGCTCGCCGGGCTGCGCATGCCGTTGGCGAACAGCTCGAACTTGCCGTCGGGCTGCACGTGCACCGCCCATCCCGCGAATCCGCCCCAGCTGCCCATGACATTGCCGCCGGCCGTGTACGCGGTGCCACTGGAGTCGTGCACGAGATTGATCGCGAGGTAGTACGAGCCATCGGGCGCACGAACCGGGCCATGCATGTAGTTGTGGTAGTTGCCGTGGTACGAGTTGGCGTCGAACAGCGTCTGGTAGTCGTCGGCGATACCGTCGCCGTTGGTATCGCGGATGCGTGTGAGCTCGGCCTTCTGGCCGGCGACCACGGTGAGCCCCTTGTTGTCTTCGACCACGACGCCGAGGCTGTCGAACAACCCCTCGGCGAACTGCCGCCACTCGCCATCCACGAGCCGCCAGATGCCGGCCGTGCGCGTGGCGACGACAACAGTGCCATCCTTCGCGCGCGCGAGGCCCAGCGCCTCGAACAGCTGGTCGCGCCCGTAGTTGTCCTTGGGCGGATAGTAGTTCTCGATGCTGTAACCCGCGGGTAGTTTGGCCGTGGCCGGCGTCTTCACCAGCGGCGCACGCAGGTACGAGTAGCTGGACGGCGCCGGCCGCCAGGCATTGGCGGCCACCGCGACGTGGCCGCGCAGCGTCGCGTTGAGCTTGCCGGCGGGCACGGTCCAGCGACCGTCCTCGATCCTGCCGACGCTGGCCGCAGCGCCCTGCAGCAGCGCGTCGTTGAGCGCGAAGGATTGCGGCGCGGCCAGCTTGCCGGTGAGTGCGATGCTGACGTCGCCGTTCGCCGCTATCGAGGTCGCGACGCCGATCTCGTTGTTCGCGACGCGGTAGCGGAATACCGGCGCGGCCAGCTTGTCGCGCGAGTCGCGCGCATAACCCAGGAACTGCGCGTCGATGGCGGCAATGCGCGCCAGCTGATCCTCGGGGCTGTTGAGCGACTCGCGGATCGCGGCCAGGTCACCGAACTTCGCGTCCTTGAACGTGAAGTCGATCGGTTTGCCTGCCGCATCGAGCGGCGCGAGCAGGTACTCGCGATCGCCGAAGCCGATCTCGCGGCTCTCGTAACCCAGCGCCAGTCCCTTGCCGCCGCGGTTGGTGAGCTCGCCCGACATGTCGAGGAAGCCGCCCTGCCAGATCTTCACGATGGCGAGCAGGCGCGGATCGAAGCTGTAGTTGATTCCACCCGGAAATCCCACGTGGATGGCGCGCGCCGAGGTACCCGGCAACGGTCCGCGCTGCGTGCGCACCGTATCGTTCACCAGCCACTGCAGTCCGTCGGCCATCGGGTCGTAGGGTGGCGTCGGCTTGAGCTTGCCGAGCCAGGTGACCGGGCCGCGATCGCCGGGATCGTTGAGCGTGAGCAGGTAGGCGCCGATCGCGTCGATCTGTTCATCGGACACGATGTCTTTCGAGAACACCGGCATCAGCGCGGCGTAGGGGGTGCCTTTCGTCTCGCCAGCTTCCGCGACGGCCAGCTGATCGGCGGGCGCGCGCAGCGAGCGATGCAGGTATTCGCGGTTCGCCTT
Organism: Steroidobacteraceae bacterium; assembly: GCA_035279135.1. Lineage (GTDB taxonomy): Bacteria > Pseudomonadota > Gammaproteobacteria > Steroidobacterales > Steroidobacteraceae > CADEED01. The sequence continues at coordinate 13,948 of DATEII010000137.1, read as the reverse complement.
GACCTGGAAGCGATGACCTTCGCCGCCCTCCACCACCTCGCGCGTGCGCGCCTCGTTGCGGAACAGGCCAAACAGGTTCGGGCCGGTGCTGACGGCCTGGCTGTCACGCTCCACACGATGGCAGGCCTCGCAACCCACCGACGTGAACAGCTCCTTGCCGCGCGCCACGATGTCGATCAGCGATTTTTCGTTGGTCTCGCCGCCGGAGGCGGACGGCAGGGTGATCTCGTCGAAGTTCGCCGGATCGTGGCGTGAATTGCGTACGGCGAACGTGCCGTCCTCGATCACGAAGAACGTCGGGCCGCGCATGTCTTCCGCGGCCCAGCGGGCACCGGGGCTTGCGCCCTCGAAGATCACGTTGCGCTGGGTCTTGCCGCCCACCGAGATCTCGAGCGCGAGTGCGTTGGACTGCTTGTTGTATCCGGAATCGAAACGGGGCGCTCGCAGGCGCACGCTGACACTCTGCCAATCGCCATTGCCCGTGAGCGGCACTGCGTAACGACCCATGAACAGCAGCGTGGCGCGCGCACCGGCGGGCGCCTTGTATTCGAGGGAGGTCACGCTGTCGGCCAGCGTCACGCGCGACACCAGTGCGTTTTCCAGGCCCGTGGCGCCGGAGCTCAGGGCGCCATCGGCTGCGGTCCAGGAAGGTCTGTCCCGGAATGCGCCGGCGGCGGCCGGCGCGTCGGCGGCATGCACCGCGACGAAACTTGCGAACATGGCGGCGGTCAGAACCGCGAGGACACGGCCAGAAAACTTCGACATGGGACCCCCTTCTGGCCGGCTACACTAACCCAAAAATCCCGCTCCGAAACCGGTTTCCCCAAAGACCAACGATTCCTAAAATGACATTGCTCTGGATGCTCTTTGCCGCTAATGGCGGCACGTCGGCCGCGGCTCCGCTGCCTGCCACCGCTCCCGCGGAAATCATCGTCACCGGCTCGCGCGTCGCGACCAGTCCCGACGATCTCGCCGCCAACGTCACCGTGCTGTCGCGCGAGGACTTCGACGTCGAGAAGCCCGCCAGGCTCGCCGACATCCTGCGGCGCGTGGCCGGCGTCCACATCGACCAGGTCGGCGGCCGTGGCGGCACCGGCTCGCTCTACATGCGCGGCGCCGACCCTAACTACACGCTGGTGCTGGTGGATGGCGTGCGCGTCAACGATCCTACCAATGCACGCGGCGGCTCGTTCGACTTCTCGACCTTCGACGTGGCCGACGTGGAGCGCGTGGAAGTCGCGCGTGGCCCGTATTCCGCGGTTTATGGCGGCGATGCGCTCGCGGGCGTGGTCAACATCGTGACGCGACGCGCGCCGCGCGAACGCACGCAGGGCTCCGTCGACGCCATGGCCGGAGCCTACGACACGCGCGAAATTTCATTGAACGCCGGTGGCCCGCTGTCGGCGCGCGGCAACTGGAACCTCGGCGCCAGCGACAGCAACGAGGGCGAGGTGGTGCGCGGCAACCATTTCGATTCGCAGCGCATCTCGGGCAGCGTCGACACCGAGCTCGGTGCCAACACCACGTTGTACGCCAGCGGCCGTTACGCCGAGTCCAGCCGCGAGGGCTTCCCCGACGACAGCGGCGGCTACGGATTCGCGACGATCCGTGATCCGGAGAATCGCGACGCCGACGAGGCCGTGTTCGGCGCCGGCATCACCACGCGCATCGGCGAAGCCATTTTTTCGTTGTCAGCCGGGTATTTCGATCGTGACGACCACATCGACTCTCCCGGCGTCGCGCCCGGCCTCCGCGATCCTTTCGGCGTGCCGCCCAGCGTCGTGGACACCAACCTCACGCGTTATTCATTGACCTTGTCCGGCACCCAGAAGATCTCCGACCTGCTCTCGGTCGCCTACGGCATCGACTGGTTGCGCGAGCAGGGTGACAGCGATGGTGTGCTCGACTTCGGCTTCCCGGTGCCGACCTCGTTTTCGCTGACGCGCACCTCGTGGGCGCCGTTCACCGAGGTGCGGTTCGATTCGCACACCGGGCTCTCCGCGCAGGCCGGTGTGCGCTTCGACAAGCCGGACGACATGGACTCCGTGACCAGCCCGCGCGTACGCGTGGCCTATGAATTCGGCGACAGCGGCTTCACACTCGCGGGCGCCTGGGGCAAGGCCTTCAAACTACCCAGCCTGTACGCACTGGGGCATCCGCTGGTCGGCAACCCGGACCTGGCACCCGAGCGCGGCGAGTCGCACGAGATCGAGCTGTCGCAGCAGCTGCTCGGTGGCAAGGCGAGCTGGAGCGCCACCTGGTTCGACGGTGAATTCCGCAATGCCATCGACTTCGATCCGGGCCCGCCGCCGATGCTGGTGAATCGCAATCGCGTCGACACCGACGGCTTCGAGCTCGCCGGGCACCTCGCGCTCAGCGAGCAATGGCTCGTGGATGCGAGCGTCACGCATGCACGCAGCCGCATCGCGGCCACCGACGCCGAGCTGCGCAATCGACCCGAGTGGCGCGGCGGACTCGCGGCGCACTGGTCGCCGATCGCCGCGCTCCGGCTGTCGGCAGCCGCCACCTACGTCGGCACGTCACTCGATTCCTCGATCCCGACGGGAGACGTGCGCCTCGACGCGTACACGCGCGTGGACGTCAGCGCGTCGTGGCAGGCCTCCGATCATCTCGAGGCCTACCTCGCGATCGACAACCTGACGGACCAGCAGTACGAGGAATTCGTGGGCTTCGAATCGCGCGGCATCGCGCCGCGGGCCGGGGTGCGCTTCAGCTTCTGAGCGGGTAGCTAGTCGGCGAGCCCCTGGCGCAGGCGGCAACCCTGCTTCGACACCTGGCCGTCTTCGCGCACCCGGAGCGACTCGCAGGCCTCCACGCTACGGATGTTCTCGCCCTGGTAGACGCCCATGCGCAGCAGCAGGCGTTCCCCATGCGCACCGAACACGGCCTGGTGGACCATGTCGATGTCCGGGGCCACCAGCAGGCGATACGTGTAGACGAAGGCGCGGCCCTGCGCCTGCGCCTCGAGCGCGCAGCTCGTGGCGCGCCGCCGTTCTTCGAGCGTCCCGGATTCCGCTTCGCGCCGCTCGTCCGCATCCAGGATCCGGCCGCACATCGCGGCGTCGGCGCCGAGCATCGGCGACGCGTCGAAGCCGAAAAGGCGGCAACAGGGTGAGTCACCCGCGGATGCGGGCGGCATGCCCAGCGCGATCGATAGAATCCACACCGCGCTGCGCATGGCTCAGTTGCCGGGCAGGGACTGGCCCAGGCCGATCTGGTTGCCATCGGGGTCGGACACGCGCCCGTCGCGCATGCCATACCAGCGATTCTCGAGCGGGACGAGCTCGCGTGCGCCGGCGGCCAAGGCGGTCGCATGACTTTCATCGACACCGGCCACTGTCAGGTAGAAGTGGATGGGCACGGGCTGCGCGACCACGCGCAGCGTGAATTCGGCGTTGTCACGGCACAGGCAGGCGAGATTGGGTGGTTCGCCGACACACCAGGACACCTCGAACCCAAACGCGCGGCGGTAGAAATCGATGCTGCGATCGAGGTCGGTGACCTGCAGTTCGGGCGCGAGCATTTCGATTTTCACGTGGGTCATGGTGCCTCCTGGACCGTTGCCCGACTGCGCAGCGACTCGATCAGCGGCGTCGAAGCGGAGCAATTCTCATGCGTGGGATATCCGTCTTTCTCCACCGTGAGCTCGTCGCACGAACCCGCGAAGGCGATGTTTTCGTCGCCGAAAATTCCGGACTGCACCAGCACTCGTTCGCCATTCGCGCCGAACACCGCGACGTGGGTGATGCTGACGTCCGGCGGTTCGTTCTGCTCGTAGGTGAACATGAAAGGGCGCCGCGCCGCGAGCTCACGCCGCGCGCACTTCAACGCGCGTTCACTGGGGATCCGGCTGATGGCCGACAGATAGAGCTGTTCGTAGGTGCCGCAGTTCGTGAACTGGTCGCCGAGGATCGGACGAACGTCGAGGCCCATGGCCAGGCAACACGGGATCGCGTCGGCGGCCGGCGGCAGGGTACCGCAGGCCGACAACAGCCATGAAAAAGGGGCGATCGCCAGCCATGACGATCGCCCCGGTTTGCTCACGTTGCGCCTTACTTCTCGATGTCCAGGACCACGGGCTTGTAGCCGCCGCGGCTCCTGAAATACAGGATGAGGCCCAGGTACACGAGGAACATGATCACCGGCAGGATGGCGATGGTGCGCAGCGCGTCGTGTTTGGACTCGCGATCCGCCGCGTCGACCGCGGCCTTCTCGTTGCCGGCGAGCGTCGCGCGCTTGGACGGATCGATGGCCGTGTAGTCGCCGAGGATGCCGGTGCGCTCGGTCTTCAGCGTCTCGACCAGCCGCGTGTTGTTCTCCGTATCGTACAAGGCGACGCCTTGCACCATCTGGCGATCCAGCACCTGGCCGATCAGCGGACCGCCGATCACGCCGGCGCCCAGCATGCCGATGCCGGCGACCACGTTCATGGTGATCGCGCCGCCCCGGGGTGACTGCTCGGACACCACACCCAGCGACGTCGGCCAGAAGAACGCCTTGCCGAAGCTGTAGACGGTCGCGGCAACGACGATGGCGATGGCGCTCGCGGCATTGGACAGCAGCCACAACCCCGCAACCGCAACCAGCGCCGAGATGGCGAGCAGGCCGAGCGGCGAGAACCTGTGCACGAGCGGGCCCGCGAACAGGCGCAGCACCAGCACGATGGCCATGGCATACACCAGCACCCAGCCCGCATTGAGACCAAGGTCCGTCATCGCGGGTGTGAGCAGTTCGGTGATCCAGCTGTCCGTGCCGAGCTCGGTGATCGCGAGCGGAATCATCACGAGGATCATCACGATGAACAATGGGCGGCCCAGCGAGCGCGACCAGACACCATATCCGATGGTCATGGCCGCAATGAGCGCCCACTTGAGTCCTTCGGACCAGCCGAACACGCGCGCCAGCTCGGAAATCATCATGAAGGCGACGACCAGTGCGCTGATGGCGCCAGCCTCTGCGAGCATCTCGCGATACGACACGCCCGCGGCGACACGCTCGCTGGGCGGGAACTGCCGCGGCACCAGCATCACGATGTACGTGACCACGGGGATGAGGATCAGCGCCATCTGGTAGCGCCAGCCCATGTCCGCGGGGAACATCATGGCGAGCAGGCCCCCCAGCACGAAGCCCGCGGGCCAGCCGGCGTGCAAGCGATTGAGCCAGGTGGTCTTGTCGTGGCGGAACTCGCGCGCGATCAACGGATTGATGCCCGCTTCCACCGCGCCGTTCCCGAGCGACAGCACGAACGTGCCCCAGTACAGCGACCAGTAGCCGTTGGCCTGCAGGATCAGCACCAAGCCCAGGATGTGGCAGGCCGCGGCAAACCACAGCGTCATCTTGAAACCGATCTTGTCGATGATCAGCGAGAGCAACACGATGCTGATCGCGAACGGCCACAGGCCCACGCCCGCGAGCTCGCCCATCTGCGTCTGACTGAGGTCGAACTCCTTGCCCCAGGCGCCGATCGAAAACGCGCGCAGGATGAAGCAGAACGACGTGGCGACCAGCGCGGCGAAACACACCGCGAAAGTCTTCTTGGCCTCGGCTGATGCCGGCACCCCGGCGATCGTAGCGGCTTCTGTACTCATGATCTCAACCCCCCGAAATGTAACTTCTAACTATCAAACCTTCGTCCAGGCGCTGTTGGCCTTGCCCGATTTCAGCACCGCCTCGATGAATGCCATCACCCGCGCGCCCGTGACCACATCCGGCGCGAACAGCGACGCCGCCTTCGGCGAGCGGTTCTCGAGCCGCGCGGTCACGCGCTCGGCGAAGTCCGTGTAGAGCTGCGAGAACGCCTCGATGAATCCTTCCGGATGCCCGCCGGGCAGACCCACCGAGCTGGTCGGCGTGTCCGGATCACCGCGGCGCACGAAGCGCGGCGCTTCGCCGGCCTCGACGATCAGCAATTCCTCGGGACGTTCCTGGAACCACTGGATCGAGCCGGTCTCGCCATACACGCGCAGGCGGTGCGAGTTGAGGTGACCGATGGCCACCTGGCTGGCCCACAAACTACCGCGCGCGCCGTTGGCGAAACGCAGCAGCACGTTGACGTTGTCGTCGATGGGCCGTCCCGGAACGATGGCCGTGACGTCGGCCGCCACTTCGCTGACCTTCGCGCCCGTGACGAACTCGGCCAGCTGGAAGGAGTGCGAACCGATGTCGCCGAGCGCTCCTGCGCCCGCCAGCTTCGGATCCGTGCGCCAGCTCGCCTGCTTCTGCCCGGTTTTCTCGAGCGCGGTGGCCAGCCAGCCCTGCGGATACTCGGCCTGCACCACGCGCAGCTCGCCGATGAGCCCATCGGCGATGAGCTGCTTGGCATGCCGGATCATCGGGTAGCCGGTGTAGTTGAACGTGACTCCGAGCAACCGCTTCTTCTCGGCCGCGAGCTTCACGAGCTTCTCGGCGTCGGGCAGGTTGGTGGTCAGCGGCTTGTCGCAGATGACGTCGAGGCCCGCCTCGAGGCAGGCCGCCGACTGTTCGTAGTGCACGTGGTTCGGCGTGACGATCGAGACCACCTCGATGCCGTCCGGGCGCGCGGCCTCGGCCTTCAGCATCGCGGCCACGTTCGGATAGGCGCGCGCGGGGTCCACGCCCAGCGCGGCGGCCGACCGCTTCGTCTTCTCCGCATCGGACGAGAACACGCCCGCGACCAACTGATAGCGGCCGTCGACTCGCGCCGCCATCCGATGTACCGCACCGATGAAGGCACCTTCACCGCCGCCGATCATTCCCCAACGCAATGGACGCATCACTTCAACCCTAATGTCTTCAACGCAACTGAATTGTCGCCACCGGCGGCGAAGTCATCGAACGCTTTCTCGGTGACGCGGATGATGTGCTTCTTGATGAATGGCGCGCCTTCGCGCGCACCGTCTTCCGGATGCTTGAGTGCGCATTCCCATTCGAGCACCGCCCAGCCGTCGAAATCGTAGGCCGCGAACTTCGAGAAGATGCCGTTGAAGTCGACCTGGCCGTCACCGAGCGAACGGAAGCGGCCGGCTCGGTCCTTCCACGAGGCATAACCCGAGTACACGCCTTGTTTGCCCGAAGGACGGAACTCCGCGTCCTTCACGTGATACATCTTGATGCGCTCGTGATAGAAATCGATGTAGGCGAGATAGTCGAGCTGCTGCAACACGAAGTGCGAGGGATCGAACAGGATGTGGCAGGCCTCGTGGCCGTCCACGCGCTCGAGGAACATCTCGAAGGTCGTGCCGTCGAAGATGTCCTCACCGGGATGCACCTCGAAGCAGCAGTTCTGCCCGTGCTCCTTGAACACGTCGAGGATCGGGCGCCAGCGTTTCGCGAGCTCGTCGAACGCAGCCTCGATGAGGCCCGGCGGACGCTGCGGCCACGGATATAGATAGGGCCATGCGAGTGCGCCCGGGAACGCGGCGCAATTCTTCAGCCCGAGATTCCGGCTGGCCTTCGCGACCAGCTTCATCTGCTCGACGGCCCAAACCTGCCGCTTGCCCGGATTGCCGTGCACTTCCTTCGGCGCGAAGTTGTCGAACTGAAGGTCATAGGCCGGATGCACGGCGACCAGCTGGCCCTGCAGGTGTGCGGCGAGCTCGGTGATCTCGATGCCATGTTTCGCGGCCACGCCCTTGAGCTCATCGCAGTACGACTTGCTCCCGGCGGCCTTGGCGAGATCCATGACGCGACCGTCCCACGACGGCAGCTGCACACCGACGAAGCCGCACTCCTTGGCCCACTTGCACATGTCATTGAAGTTCTGCAGGTGCGGAGCCGTACCTGCGAACTGCGCCAGGAAAATGGCGGGTCCCTTGATGGTCTTCACGTCAATTTACGCAGATCAGACGGACAGCTTGCTCAGGTAATCCGCGCTCATCTTCGCGGACTCCATGACCGGCCGCGTGTACGGCTCTTCCTGCTCGTAGAAATAGTGCTTCACGCCATTGGCGTGCGCGGTGCCGATGACCTTCTTCCAGTCGATGGTGCCTTCGCCGACGGCCACCGTGGTCGCCTGGTGCGGATCGTCGGCCAGCTTGCCGATGTCCTTGACGTGCAGCGCGGCGACACGGTTCTTGTACTTGTTGAGGATGGCGACGGGATCCTGGCGCGCCGCCACGGCCCAACCCACGTCCAGCTCGATCTTCACGAGCTCCGGATCGGTGTTGGCGAACAGCGTGTCGAACGCCGTCTGGTCGCCGAACTTTTTGAATTCGACGTGATGGTTGTGATACCCGAACTGCAGGCCGGCGTCCTTCGCCTTCTTGCCGAACTTGTTGAACAGTTCCGCGTTCATCTTCCAATCGCCCGGATCGAGCGCGTCCATTTTCTTGGCCCACTCGAGCCTGGCCTTGGCGGCATCGGACATGGGCGAGGAGCAGATGATGTACTTGAGGCCGAGCGTCTTGGCGTCGGCGATGATCTGGTCGCCTTTGGCGGCGATGTCGTCGGCACCCGAGTGCGCGCTCACCAGTGTGAAGCCGATGCCCTTCATGAGCTTGCCGATATCGGCGGCGCTGCGGCCATAGAAGCCGGCAAATTCGATCTCCCGGAAGCCGAGCGCGTACAGCTTCTTCATCGTCCCTTCGAGGTCCTTCTCGGCCTCGGACTTCACGGTCCAGAGCTGGATGCCGAGCGGCACCTTGCTGCCCGCGGCGAACGAGAGGGAAGACATCATCGAACCTGCCGCCACTCCGGCTCCCGCGGACACGAGAAATCTACGTCTGCTCAGCATGAAGCGCCCCCTCTTATTTATGGCGCGCGGCCTACCTGCCGCGCGCCCGGACGCCGGAGTACACGGTACTCCCGGCCCTGCCGTCAAGCTTGCCGATCCGTTACTTCTTGAACTTCAAATCTCCGTGGTAATCGTCCCAGGACACGGATTTTTCGGTGCGCGAATTCAGGGAAACCTCGGGCGAGGCCGCGCCATCCAGCGCGACTGACGCCAGGTATTCCGGCATGAAAAGCTTGAGGAAGAATCCGGAGGACGCCCGGATGGTGGGCTTGATGTCGAGCGTCGTGACTTTGCCATCGGCGATGTGGAAGGCCAGCACGTTCTCGTTGAAGAACGCGCCCTTGGACAGCACCTTCTCCACCGACAGACCGCCGTCGTAGAGCATGCCTACGCAGCTGATCTGGTAGTCCCCCGCCGGCAGCGTGAGCGAAGCATTGGTGCCGAACCGGGTGAGATGGTCGATCACGGGTCCGACAAACTGCTTGTTCACGCTGGTGACGACCAGGCGATTGTTGGCGTAGCCCCACTCCATGCCGCCGCCTTCCAGCTGTTTGCGCACCTTGTCCTTGAGCTTCACCTCGGAGGTGAACGGCGCCACGTTGATGGCCAGCGTTCCGTCGGCGAACGCGCTGAGGGGTGTGGCGCAGGCGAGCAGCGCCAGCGGTAGAACGAACCGCATCGATTTCATGAAGTCTCCCTTTGAAGTGGTATCGGTCAGTCTTCTTCTGCTGCGACGCCGAGACACTGGACAAGCGCCTGGCGTAATTCTGCGAGCCGCGGCGGCTTGCTCAGCACGCCGGCGACTTCGGGGGGAATCTCGCCGGTGGCCGCGAGCCGCTGACCCCAACCGGTCAGCATGAGGATGGGTGTGCCGGGTGATGCCGTCGCGATGGCCGTCGCCACCGCGCGCCCGTCGAAGTGCGGCATGCCGAGGTCGGTGATGACCACGGGAAACGGTTTGCCGGCACTCTGCGACTCGAGGAACGCGTCGACACCCTGCCGGCCGCCATTCGCGATCTCCACGTCATGACCCTCGCGCACCAGCACGTCTCGCAACGAGGTCAGCAACAGCGGATCGTCGTCGATCAGCAGGATCCGCGATCGCGCCGGCGACGGCTGGACGGCAACCACCGGTTCGGAAGCGGCCAGGCGCTGCAGCGGGAATGTCAGGCGGAAGGTCGTGCCCTTCCCCGGCGCACTGACGATGTCGATCTCGATGGCATGGCGCTGCGCGATGCCGTAGACCATGGCGAGTCCCAGTCCGCTGCCGCGCTCTCCCTTCGTCGTGAAGAAAGGTTCGAGGCAGCGCCGCCGCGTTTCTTCGTCCATGCCGATGCCGGAATCGGTGACCTCGATGAACACACGCGAGTCCTCGCCGGTGCCGTCGCGACCGGCGCGCAGCGTCAGTCGTCCGCCTTCGGGCATGGCATCGATGGCGTTGAGCACGAGATTCACCAGCGCTTCGCGCAGCTCGCTCTCCACGCCGAGCGCGGTCGCATCACCCGAGGCCGCCTCGAGCCGGGTGTCGATGACCACGCCGCGCTGCTGGGCCATGTCGCTCCAGCGTGCGCGCGTGAGATCCAGCACTTCGCGCAACACCCGCTCGACGCGCACCGGCGCGAGCTCCTGGGCACCGGGCTTGCGGCGATAGAACTCGCCCATGCGGGCCACCGTGCGCGCCACGTCGTCGACGGCGCGCTGGATGATCTGCAGCTGTTTGCGCGCGCGATCGCTGAAACCGCTCTCGTAGGTGAGCAACGACTCGACGTACACGGCCACGGGCGAGATCGCGTTGTTGATGTCGTGCGCGATGCCGCTCGCCATCTGGCCCAGTGCACGCAGCCGCTCCTGCTCGAGCACGGCCCGCTGCGTGCGCTTGAGATTTTCGTATGCCTGCTGCAGCGAGTCGTGCAGCTGCGCCTGGTCGGCGGCCAGCGCCACCTGCTCGCAGAGCTGGCGCAGGAATTCACATTCGCCGCTGCTGAACGCATGGGCCGCGCGCCGCGCGACCACGAGCACGGCGAACACGGCATCGCGGTCACCGAGGAGCGGCACGATCACCATGGAGTGCAGTCCCGCGCCCGCGAGCCGCTGCGGAAACGGAAAGGTGCTGGCCGCGATGTCCGGCTCGTACACCTGTTGTCCGCCGACGCATTGCGACAGTCCGTTCTGGTCGATCGGAATGCTGGCCCGTTCGCCCATCGCGAGATCCACGGCCAGCGCCTGGCTGCGCGTGCCAACGTGCCGGACGGTGATCGTGGCGGCCTCGCGCTGGTAGTCGAAGATCGCGACGAAGTCCGCGGGCAGGCTTTCCTCCACGCTGCGCACCACCACCTGGATGATGCTGGCCAGGTCCTGGCGCTCCGTGATGGCATGCGTGATCCGGCGCAGCAGGTCCAGCCGTTCGAGCTGCAGCAGCGCGCGCACTTCCGCCTCGTGGCGCACGCCGACCTCGCGTCGCAGGTCGGTGTTGAGCCGCTCGAGCTGCATGGTGCGTGCCGCGACGCGCGCTTCCAGCTCCTCGTTCTGGCGCATGCGCCGCGCGGTGTCCGCCGTTCCCATCTGCATGAGACTGAGCAGCAGGTTGAGGCCCGTGGCGAACACGCCGAAATGCGCGGTCATCGCGAACTTGCTCGTGGCCTGGTCCGAATACAGCATGAAGCAATGCGCGAGCGCGGTGCCCAGCGCGTAGAAGGCGAGCGCATGGCTGATGCGGTCGACATTCCGGCGCCGCCACAGCGTGATGCCGACCGGAATCCACAGCAGCGGCACCAGCAACAGCGTGGGCCGCACGATTCCCAGCCACTCGATCGGCGCATACCGCGGCAGCCACTGGAACAACACGAACAAGCCGATCGCAGCGAGCAAGGTGCCCGTGGCGAAGATGGCGATGGCGGCGCGCGAGGGACGCTGCGTCCACAACAGCACCGCCATGCCGAGCGGCAGTAGATAGGCCGGCGGCGCCCAGGTTCCGGAGCGCAGGCTCTGCACGATGGCGTTGAAGGATTCCGACGCGGAGGACGGCTCGAGCGCGGCCAGCACGTGCAGCACTTCGAGCACGCCGACCACGGCGTAGAGGATCGCGGTGAACCGCACCAGCGTGGCGCCGGTGCGCCAGCCGAGGTCCCAGAACAGCAGCGACAGGACCACGGTCACCAGCGCGATGCCGGTGTTCAGGATGGTATGGAGGACGGGGAAAGTGGGGGCCGGGGTGGTGAAGATGGCGATCGCTGCGATCGCACATATCGCGAGCGTAATGGCCAGATCCCGGCCGGGTTTCAGCTCACCTTGGTCCTGCACTCATACCCTCCCCGCTGCATCGAGAATACTCCTCGGCTTGCGCATCCGATAATAATGCGCCAGTTCGCAGGAGCATCGAGGCAGCGGGAGGGCTTATGACAGACCCCTCGGCTGCGGGTTGTTATTAGGGCGCGCGCTGGGCCGGTACCGCGTGGCCGCTGCGCAGCGAGCTCGGCGCATCCACGTTGGCCCCCTCGTGTACCCCGACGCCGAGGCGATCCACCAGTTCGCCGCCCAGCCAGGCCGTGAACAACGCGAGGCCGGCCGCGACGAACGAGCACACATAGGCGAGCGTCGGTGGTACTGCCTGGTCGTCACCGCGCAGCCAGACGCTGAGGATGAACAGCAGCGTCACGACCAGGTTGCCACCGCCATGCAGCGCGCCGATGCGTTTGGCGCGCGTGTTGGCAGGGATGCTCATCCAGTCGATGAAGCCGAACGGGGCGGCCAGCAGACCTCCAACAATACCCGCCACCATCATCCAGTAAGCGACTGCGGCAAACATGCCGTTGTCAGTGCCGAAGAATATGAGATCGAAGATCACGCCCATCGCCAGCAGCCCTAACGGGAAAACGATCAGCATCTGGTGGATGGGGTGGCCCAGGAGTTTGGCCTTCGCGTCCATAGGGGTCTCCTCGTGAATGTCCTGTCACCGAGAGGAGCAAACTCCGTGCCATTGAAGCGGCTGTCCCCAATGCGCATCAAATGCAAGGGCAACGATTCCATGGAAATATTTCTATGTTCCCGCGGAAGAATTCGACCCTGAGCCCACATACTTCATTCGCCCCGCCATGCCGCTCTTCAGCGGAGGACTACAAATGAATGCTGTGCCCGAGACTCCCGCCATCACGCGTGAGGCGCTGATCCATACGCTCTACGAGGCGGCGGAACTCGAGCACAACCTCATGTGCACCTACCTGTACGCGGCCTTCAGCCTGAAGTCGGGCACCGAAGAAGGACTCAGCGCAGCCGAGGCGGATGCCACGGCCCGCTGGCGGCGCGCCATCCTGCGCGTGGCCGTGGAGGAGATGGGGCACCTGACGGCGGTGTGGAACATCACCTCGGCGCTCGGCGGCTCGCCGCGCTTCGGCCGGCTCAACTTTCCGCTCGACCCGGGCGGCCTGCCCGCGAGCGTGGTAGTTAGGCTGGCGCCGTTCAGCGAGGCGGTGCTGCAACACTTCATCTACCTGGAGCGGCCCGCGAATTCGGGCGAACCGGACGGCGAAGGATTCCAGCCCGAGTACACCTTCCGGCGCGGCGAGACGCGCCCGCGTGTCACGCCCATGCCCATCGACTACGAGACCGTGGGCGACTTCTACCTCAAGCTGTCGAAGGACCTGAAGGAGTTCGTCGCGCGGCTCGGCGAGAAGGAGGTGTTCTGCGGCGATCGCGCGTTGCAGATCTCGCGCACCGAGATCGACTTCCAGGGCTGCGACCCGGTGATCTGCTCGATCACGGCGCTCAAGGCGTTCGAGGCCATCGTCACGCAGGGCGAAGGCGCCGCGGAGGAGAACCCGGACTCGCACTACTGCCGATTCCTTGCGATCCGCCACGAGCTCGCGGCGTTGAAAGCGGCGAACCCGGCTTTCGAACCCGCGCATCCGGCCGCTGTGAACCCCGTGCTGCGACGTCCGGTGCGCACCGGCGTGCGCGTGTGGCTGGAAAACGAAGAAGCGGCCGCGACGGTCGACATCGCCAACACCGCCTACATGCTGATGCTTAGGCTGCTGTCGCACTCTTATTTAATACCCAAACCACACCCGGCGAAGGCGTTGTGCATCGATCTCGGCCTGGGGCTCATGCGCGCCATGGCGCCGCTGGGAGACCGTGCGGCGCGCCTGCCAGCGGGCCCTTCCAACCCGCACTGCAATGCCGGCATGTCGTTCACGGCGCTGCGTGATGCGGCGCCTTTTCCGC
>DATEII010000136.1:0-28723 GCA_035279135.1 Steroidobacteraceae bacterium | reverse complement strand
CCTCACCATCGGCATCGCGCTCGGCAGCTGGTGGGCGTATTACGAGCTGGGCTGGGGCGGCTGGTGGTTCTGGGACCCGGTCGAGAAAGCGTCCTTCATGCCCCGGCTCGTCGGCACCGCGCTCATCCATTCGCTCGCGGTCACGGAGAAGCGCGGCCTCTTCAAGAGCTGGACGCTGCTGCTCGCCATCCTCGCGTTCTCGCTGAGCTTGTTAGGCACCTTCCTGGTCCGGTCCGGCGTGCTGGTCTCGGTACATTCCTTCGCCGCCGATCCACAACGCGGCATGTTCATCCTGGCGTTCCTCGTGATCATGATCGGTGGCGCGCTGACGCTGTACAGCTGGCGCGCGCCATTGCTGAAGTCACCGGCCGGTTTCGACGGCGTGTCGCGTGAAGCCTTCCTGCTGTACAACAACATCGCGCTGGTGCTGGCCGCGCTCGTGGTGTTCATCGGCACGCTGGCTCCGCTGGTCAACGACGCGCTCGGCATGCAGTCGATTTCCGTGGGGCCGGGCTGGTTCACGCGCACGTTCCCGTTCATCGCGCTGACGCTGGTGGTGCTGGTGTCCATCGGCATCCACGCGGCCTGGAAGCGCGGCAAGCTGGATGACACGCGCCGGCGTCTCGGCATCGGGCTGGTGATTGCACTCGTGCTCGGGCTCGCCTTGTCGCTCGGCGCTTATGGTCCCGGCAAGTGGCTGTCCATCGTGGGCGTGGTGATGGGCGTGTGGGTCATCGTTTCCTCGCTGTTCGATCCCATCGACCGCTGGCGCCGCAAGTTGTCGCTGCCGCGCGCCATCATCGGCATGACCATCGCGCACATGGGCCTCGGGGTCTGCGTGATCGCGATCTCCACGGTCGAGTCGTACACCGTCGAGCGCGACGTGGCGCTGGGCGCGGGCGAGACCGTGGCGCTTGGCCGCTACGCGTATCGTTTCGACAGCCTGCAGCCGGTCGAGGGTCCCAACTACGACGGCGTGCGTGCGCAGGTCACGGTGTTGCGCGACGGCAAGCCGATGGCGGTGTTGCATCCCGAGAAGCGCAACTACTGGGTGCAGCGCTCGGTGATGACCGAGGCCGGCATCCACTCGCGCTGGAACATGGACCTGTTCGCGGCGCTGGGGGAGGACCTGCAGGGCGGCCGCTGGAGCGTGCGTGCGCAGCTGCGCCCGCTGATCGACTACGTGTGGCTGGCCGCGGGACTGATGGCGCTCGGAGGTGCGATCGCCGCGAGCGACCGTCGCTATCGCTCGCGCCAGGCCGCCGAGTCGGCCGCGTCCACCGCGTCGAATACCGCCGAGGCCACTTGAACCGTTTCCTCCTGCCCGTGGTGGTGTTCCTCGCGCTCGCCGGCGTGTTGTACATCGGCGTGCGGCATTCGCCCAACAAGAGCACGATGGTCTCGGCGCTGCTCGGCAAACCGGCGCCCGCGTTCGAACTACCGGTGCTCGGCGATCCGACGCGCAAGTTCAACTCGCGCGAGCTGGCCGGGCGACCCTGGGTCATGAACGTCTGGGGCACCTGGTGTGGCGAGTGTCGCGTCGAACACGAAACCTTGCTGGCGATTGCGCAGCAGAACCGCGTGCCGCTCGTGGGCCTAAACTGGAAGGACGACGACGAGGCTGCGCAGCAATGGCTCACGCAGCTCGGCAATCCGTATGGCGTGGTCGCGGCGGATCGGGAGGGTCGCATCGCCATCAACTTCGGCGTGTACGGCGCGCCGGAAACCTTCTTCATCGATGCCGATGGCCTGGTGCAGTACCGGCACGTCGGCGCCATGACGGCCGAGGTCTGGCAGCGCGAATTCCTGTCGCGCCTGCCGAAGGCAGGCATGCCATGAAGCGGCTGGTGTGGTTGCTGCTGGCGACTGGCAGCGTGGCGTTCGCGGTGGATACCACCGTGCTGCCGAACCCGCAGCTGCAGGAGCGCTACGAGGCGCTCACGCACGAGCTGCGCTGCATGCAATGCATGAACAACAGCATCGCCGATTCGCCGGTCGGCCTCGCCTCCGACCTGCGCCGTGACGTGAAGGAGCTGCTCGAGTCCGGCAAGAGCGACGACGAGATCCGCGCGTACATGGTCCAGCGGTATGGGAACGTCATCCTGTTCACGCCGCCGATGAGCGGATCCTCGGCCTGGGTGTGGATCCTGCCGGTGCTGGCGGCCATCGCCGGGTTGCTGATCGGCGTGCGCATCGTGCGCCGGCGTGCGAGCCTCGTCGACCAGGACGAGAGCGTCGTGGACATCGAAGAAAAAGCACAATGATCCTGGCATTCATCCTGATCGCCGGAACCCTCGCGGCCGGTGCCGCCGTGCTGGTCGTATTGCCGCTGCTGCGCCGCAGGGCGGATGCGCGCCCGACGGCCGCGGTGACCGCAGTGGTCTGCCTGCTGGTCCTGTTGTTAGGCGGGGCGGGGCTGTACGCGGCATTCAGCAACTACACCTGGACGGATGCCACCCGCGTCGAAGATACACCCGCCGCGATGACCGCGCGGCTCGCGAAGCGCCTGGCGAAAGAATCCGGCACTACCGAGGACTGGTTGAAGCTCGGCCATTCGTACGTGGTGCTGGGCCAATACCCGCTGGCGCTGCGTGCCTTCCAGCGCGCCGACACCCTGGCGGGCGGCAAAAGCGCCGACGCCATCATGAGCATGGCGGAAGTGCTGGTGCAGCAGGACATGGAGGAGCTGCGCGGTCGCGCCGGCCGCATGTTCGAGCGTGCACTCGAGCTCGATCCGACGTCGCGCCGTGCGCTGTTCTATAGCGCGTTCGCCGCCCTCGGCCGCAACGAGCCTGCGCTCGCGCGGGAGCGCTTCGCCAGGATGCTGACCGACGAGCGTGACCCGGACGTGCGTGCGCTGCTCGAGAAGGGCCTGGAGAGTGCCACCCAGCAGCAGGCGAGGCTCGCGGGCGGTGGCGCGCCGGATGCGGGAGCGCCCGCCGACGCCGCGAAGATCGCCGTGCACGTGACTCTGGCACCGGGCCTCGCGGGCAAGGTGCCGTCGGGAGCCGCGCTGTTCGTGGCAGCGCGCGATCCGCAGGCGCCGGGCCCGCCGTTCGCCGTGAAGCGGCTCGCGGCCCGCTTTCCCGTCGACGTCGAGCTCACGACGGCGGATGCGATGATGCCTTCGCGCCGCATCGCGGCCGGGCAGAAACTGGACGTGGTGGCGCGCGTCGCATTGGGTGGCACACCGACGGCCTCGAGCGGCGACCCGTTCGGACAAGTTAGCTATCATGTTGGCAAGGACGGCAAGCTGAACATCGTCATCGACCGTCTCGCACCGTAAGGATTCCGCCCGCATGCAGGCCAAGCATTCGCTCGAGTTCGCGCGCGCGCCGGCCGTCTGGTCGATGTACCCGAAGATCATGATGTCGCGGAAACCCTCGCTGGTGCCCGAGGGCGGCGAGGTGCCGCGCATCGAGGCACGGCTCGCGAAAGTGTCCATCGACCGCAAGCATCTCGCGTCGTATTCCGAGATTTGCGGCGCCGCGGCGGGCACCACCTTGCCGATCGCCTATCCGCACGTGCTCGCGATGCCGTTGCACCTGGCGATGCTGGGCGCCGAAGCCTTTCCGGTGAAGCTGTTCGGGCTGGTGCACGTGCAGAACCGCATCGCGATGCGCCAGCCGCTGTCCGCCGAGGAGCCCGCCGAGATCCGTGCCTGGATCGAGGGCCATCGCGAGACCGAGCGCGGCCAGGAATTCGACCTGCACACCGAGTACGTGGTGGCGAACGAGCCGTTATGGGACGAGACCTGTACCTTCCTCGCGCGCAGGAAACCGGCGCCCGGCACCTCGAAACCGGTGTCGCGTGGCGACGGCACGCCCGACGGCGTGGCGGTGAAATCCAGCAGCTTCCGCGCGCCGGCCGGCCTCGGGCGCCGGTACGGGTTCATCTCGGGAGACGTGAATCCCATCCACATGAGCGATCTGTCGGCGCGCGCATTCGGATTTCCGCGCGCGATCGCGCATGGCATGTGGTCGCTGGGCAGGCTGGCTTCCGACTTCGAGGCCGAGCAGTTCAACGGGGGCTGCGAGCTGTCGGTGAACTTCAAACTACCCATCTACATGCCGCGCTGACTGATGCTGCAGCGCTGGCCCATCGAGAACGGCACCGGCTTCGCGCTGCGTGACGGGCAGGGCGAGAAGCCACACCTGGTCGGAACCCTGAAGTCGCTGCGGTGAACTCCACGGCGACCGTGATCCCGGCGGTCCGGGAAGAACGGCGCGCATTGCTGGCGGCTGCGGCCGGCTATTTCTGCCTGCTGTGCGGGTACTACATGCTGCGCCCGATCCGCGAGGCGCTGGCACTCGAAGTGGGCGTGCAGCGCAACTCGTGGCTGTTCACCGCCGTGCTGCTGGTCAGCGCCGGCATCCTGCCCATCTACTGGTGGTTCGTCGGGCGCACGCCGCGCGGCCGGCTTTTGTGGTTGGCGCTGGCGCCGTTCGTCGTGGTGTTCGTCGTGCTGGCATTCGCACTGCGAGCGCGCCCGGGCGACACGACCCTGGCCTTCGTCTACTTCGTCGCGCTCACCTCCGCGAACCTTTACATCATCTCGGTGTTCTGGAGCGCGATGGCGGACGTCTGGCGGCCGGAGCTCGCCAAGCGTTTCTTCGGTTACGTGGCGGCGGGCGGCAGCGCCGGCGCGCTCCTCGGGCCCTTCATCGTGCGCGGGCTGGTGCACGAGGTCGGGCCTACGCCGCTGATCGTGTTGGCCTGCGGGTTCATCCTGGCCACGGCGGCCTGGGTATCGGCGGCCCGCGGTCTTCTGCGGCGCTGTGCCCACGGTGCGCGCGTGCCGGACGCGGCACTGCCGGTCGGCGGCCGGGCTCTCGAGGACCTGTCGCGCCTCGCGCGGACTCCCTATCTACTCGGAATCGCGGGCCTGATCATCGCCGGCCAGACAATCGGCGCGTTCATGTACAACGAGCAGGGCAAATACGTGGCCGCGGCGTATTCGAACGTCGCCGACCGGGCGGCCGTGTTCGCCACCATGGAAATCGCCGTCAACCTGCTGTCGCTGTTCTTCCAGGCCGTGATCGTCGGCTGGCTCACACGCCGCGGCAGTGTCGCGTGGAGCCTGTCGGCGATGCCGGTGTTGCTCGGCGGGAGCTTCATCGCACTGGCGATGTTTCCCGCGGGCAGCGTGCTGCTGGTCACGCAGGTCATCCGGCGCGCCGCCGACTACGGGCTCGGCAAGCCGCCGCGCGAGATGTTGTTCACCGTGTTGAACCCCGAGAGCAAGTTCAAGAGCAAGAGTCTGATCGATACCGTCCTGCAGCGCGGGGCCGATTCGGCGGCGCAGTGGCTCTATGTCGCGGTCGCCGGATTGGGTCTCGCCGGTTTCGCGTGGCTGTGTGCCGCGCTGAGCCTGGCATTGCTCGGCGCGACGTCCACGCTGGGCCGCGCGTTCGAGTCGCGGCGGCGCGAATCGTCGCCGGCGGAATCCGCGCCTGCGCAATCCGCATGAACGACGCCGCCAGCCTTTCGGTCCTGCCGGCACAGCGCATCGATGCCGCCGGCCGCGCCCACGTCAACATGGGCGAGATCCTCAAGCTCGCGGCACCGCTCATGGCCACGAACGCAGTGCAGTCGCTGTTGAACCTCACGGACCTGTGGTTCATCGGCCGCCTGTCCACCGACGCCGTGGCGGCCATGGGAGCTATCTACTGGATCCTGACCTGCGCCGTGTTGCTGTTCGGCGGCGTGGGCCTCGCGGTGCAGACCTTCGTCGCGCAGGCTTTCGGCAGCCGCCGCAGGGCGCACGCGTCGCGCGCGTTGTGGAACTCGCTGTGGGCCACGCTGGCACTGGCGCCATTGTTCCTGGCGTTGGCCTTCGCGGGGCCCTGGCTGCTGCATCCGTTCGGCCTCGATCCGCACGTCGAGGCGCTGGCACTGGAGTACTGGACGCCGCGCATGGGCGGCGCCTTCATCGGTTCGATGGGCTGGGCCGCGATGGGATTCTTCAACGGTATCGCGGCGGTGCGTTACACCATGCTCATCGTGGTGGTCACGACCATTACCAATGCCGTTGCCAACCAGGTGTTCATGTTCGAGCTCGGCATGGGCATGAAGGGCTCGGCCTGGGGTACGAACTTTGCGCAGCTCGTTGGCGTCACGCTGGCGCTGGCCTTGTTCCTGCGCGGACGCATCGGCCGCGAATACCGCTCCACGCTGATGTGGCGACCCCAATGGAGCGTGGTGCGCGCCATGCTGGTCGTGGGCATGCCCATCGGCGTCATGTACGGCGCCGACGTGCTGGGGCTCGCGCTCTCGCAGATGATGATCGCGCAGACCGGCCCCGCAGGCGCCGCCGCGACGCAGATCGTGATGGCGCTGACCTCGATGGCCTACATGCCCACCATCGGCATCGCGCTCGCCGGAACCACGCTCGTGGGACAGTCGATCGGCGCGGGCAGCCGCGACTGGGCGAATCGTCTCGGCAATCGCGTCATCGCGTTGTGTGCGACGTTGATGGCCTTCATTGCGGTCATGCTCATCGTGGTGGGGCCGTGGGTGTTGCCGCTGTTCGTGAGCAGTGGCGGACCGGAAGCCGCGGACGTCGTCGCGCTCGGCCTGGTGTTGCTGTGGCCCGCCGCGGCCTACCAGGTATTCGACGGGCTGTACTGCGGCGCTGGCTTCTGCCTGCGCGGTGCGGGTGACACCCGCGTGCCGGCTGCCACCGCGCTGGTGTTGTCCTGGTTCTTCTTCGTGCCGCTGGCGCACACGCTGATCTTTGCGCCCGGGCAGGGCTGGATCGATGGGCTGCCGCAATTCGGCCTCGGCGCGCGCGGTGGCTGGATCGCGCTGATGACGTACGTCACCTTGTTAGGCAGCGCCATGTTCTGGCGCTGGCGGCATGGTGCTTGGCGCCGTGTCACTTTGTGACCCGGCGTTACCTGATCGACGGGCGCGCGACGGCATGTTAATCATCCGGCCATGAAGGAAGTTCGATACAAGGCAGACAGCGGCCTCGCGTGGCTGACCCTCGACAATCCGCCACTGAACGCACTGTCGCATGCGCTGCGCAAGGCCATCGTCGACGGACTGGATCGCGCGGTGGCGGATCCCAAGGTGCAGGCCATCATCGTGATCGGCGGCGAGCGTGCGTTCTCGAGTGGCGCCGACATCAAGGAATTCTCGGGTGGCGCCTTCTACGCCGAGCCGTTCCTGCCGGCGGTCTGCGACGCGCTCGAGGCGGCGCCCAAGCCGGTGATCGCGGCGATCAGCGGTGCCTGCATGGGTGGCGGGCTCGAGCTCGCATTGGGCTGTCACCACCGCGTCGCGCTGGCGGACGCGAAGATCGCGTTTCCCGAAGTCAAACTCGGTTTGATCCCGGGCGCCGGCGGCACGCAGAGATTTCCGCGCCTCGTGGGCCTCGAGAATGCACTCAACCTGATCGTCTCCGGCGCCACGGTTCCGGCGTCGATGTTCAAGGGCAGCGCGCTGTTCGACGTGCTCGTCGAGAACACCGGCGCCAGTGTGCTGCGTGAGGCCGCGAGGGATTTCGCCGCCAGCCTGTCAAACGCGCCAATCCGGCGCGTGCGTGACCTCGGCGTCAAACATCCGCAGGCCGAAGCCTTCCTGCAATTCGCGAAGACGGGTGTCACCGCGGTGGCGCGCGGCATGGCGGCGCCGTTGCGCGCCATCGATGCCGTGGCGGCATCGTTGGAGAAATCCTTCGACAAGGGCATGGCGGTCGAGCGCAGGATATTCACCGAGCTCATGGCGAGCCCGGAATCCCAGGCGCTGCGGCATGCGTTCTTCGCCGAACGCGCCGCGGGCAAGGTCAACGGCCTCAGCGACCAGACGCCGCAACGCAAGATCCAGCAGGTCGCGGTAGTCGGCGCGGGCACCATGGGCGGCGGCATCGCCATGACCTTCGCCAACGCGGGCATTCCGGTCACGGTGCTCGAGGCCAGGCAGGACGCGCTCGATCGCGGCATGGCCGGCATCCGCAAGGTGTACGAGGGCAGCGTCGCGAAGAAGAAGCTCAAGCCCGACGATGCGCAGAAACGCCTCGCGCTGATTTCTCCTTCGCTCGACTACAGCGCAGCCGCGAAGGCTGACCTCATCATCGAAGCCGTGTTCGAGGACATCGAGGTCAAGAAGGCCGTGTTCCGCGAGCTCGACAAGGTCGCGAAGAAGGGTGCGATTCTTGCCAGCAACACCTCCACGCTCGACGTGGACAAGATCGCCGCGTTCACGAAGCGCCCCGGCGATGTCCTGGGGCTGCACTTCTTCAGTCCCGCCCACATCATGCGACTGCTCGAAGTGGTGCGTGCGAAGAAGACGCGACCCGATGTGCTGGCGACGGCGATGTCGCTGGCCAAACGCATCGGCAAGACCGCGGTGGTCTCGGGTGTCTGCGATGGCTTCATCGGCAATCGAATGCTCGATCCCTACGCGCAGCAGGCATTGCTGATGCTGGAAGAGGGCGCCTCGCCGCAACAGGTCGACAAGGCCATCGAAGCTTTCGGATTCGCCATGGGACCGTTCCGCATGTCGGACCTCGCGGGCAACGACATCAGCTGGCACATCCGCAAGCGACACTACGCCGAGAATCCGAAGATGCGCCCCATGCGAATCGCCGACCGCCTCTGCGAGCTCGGCCGATTCGGGCAGAAGACCGGCTCCGGCTGGTATCGATACGAAGCCGGCCGGCGTGATGCCATCCCGGATCCCGAGGTCGACAGGATCATCGAGCAGGAACGCAAGGCGCTGAAGATCGAGCCGCGGCGTATCCCGGACGAAGAGATCGTCGACCGCCTGCTGTTCTCGCTGGTCAACGAGGGCGCGCGCATCCTGGAAGAAGGGATCGCGCAGCGTGCGTCGGACATCGACGTCGTCTATCTCACCGGCTACGGTTTTCCGGTGTATCGCGGTGGCCCCATGTTCCATGCCAGCCAGGTGGGCCTGGGTCGCGTCCTGCGCCGCATGCGTGAGTTCGCGGCGAATCCGCGCGCCGAACCCGAATCCTGGAAGCCGGCGAAGTTGCTGGTGAGACTCGCTGCCGAGGGCCGCGGCTTCGATGCGCCGGCCCCGGTCGCGGCGCGAAGGAAATCCGCGAAAGGAAAGTCCCGTGGTTGATGCCGTCATCGTTTCCACCGCGCGCACCGCGTTGACCAAGTCCTGGCGCGGCGCCTTCAATCTCACGCACGGCGCGACACTGGGCGGTCACGTGGTCAAGGCCGCGATGGAGCGCGGACACGTCGACCCGGCGTCGGTCGAGGACGTGCTCATGGGCTGCGCGAATCCCGAGGGAGCCACCGGCTTCAACATCGCGCGGCAAATTGCGTTGCGCGCCGGATGTCCGGTCGGCACGTCGGGCATGACCGTGAACCGTTACTGCTCCTCGGGTTTGCAGACCATCGCGCTCGCCGCGCAGCGCATCGCCACCGGCGAAGGCGAGGTGTACGTGGCGGGCGGCGTGGAATCGATTTCCTGCGTGCAGAACGATCGCATGAACCTCTTCATGGCCAAGGAAGCCTGGCTCGCCGAACACAAGCCGGCTATCTACTGGAACATGCTCGAGACCGCGGAGAACGTGGCGCGCCGCTACCACATCCCGCGCGAAGCCCAGGACCGCTACGGCGTGCAGAGCCAGCAGCGCGCCGCCGCGGCACGCGAGGCTGGCCGTTTCGATGCCGAGATCGTGCCCATCGACGTGGTCATGGGCGCCGCCGACGTGGACACCGGCCGGCTGATGACGCGCACCATCACCGTGAAGGCCGACGAGGGCATCCGCGCGGACACCACCTATGAGGGAGTGGCGAAGATACGTCCGGCCACGCCGGGTGGCGTGATCGCGGCGGGCAACGCCAGCCAGTTTTCGGATGGCGCCTCCGCTTGCGTGGTCATGAGCTCATCGCGTGCCGAGAAGCTGGGCCTCGCGCCGCTGGGAATCTTCCGGGGCTTCGCGGTGGCCGGTTGCGAGCCCGATGAAATGGGCATCGGGCCGGTGTTCGCGGTACCCAAGCTGTTGCAACGCGCCGGCAAGACGGTGGCCGACATCGATCTCTGGGAGCTCAATGAGGCCTTCGCCGTGCAGGTCCTCTACTGCCGCGACAAGCTCGGCATCCCCGATGACCGGCTCAATGTGAACGGCGGCGCAATTGCCGTCGGTCATCCGTATGGCATGACGGGCGCGCGGCTGGTGGGCCATGCGCTCCTCGAGGGCAAACGGCGCGGCGCCAGGCTGGTCGTGGTTACCATGTGCATCGGTGGCGGCATGGGTGCCGCGGGGTTGTTCGAGGTCACCTGAATGCTCAAGAACGCGATCGCGCTGATCATCGCCGTGGCCATCGGCGCGCTCGGCTACCGGTTCTGGGTCCACAAGGACGCGGAGGAGAGTCCGCTGAACGTGCTGGTCACGCAGATGCGCACCCGCGCCATCATCGAGCACGAACGGCAGGTGACGGTCTGGTACAAGGCCTGCCCGGAAGTGAAGGGCATCAATCCGCAGGTCATGGTCATCTGGCCCGCCAAGCTCAATTACGAGCTCGATCTCGCGGATACCCGGCTGTCCCTGGGCGCGGACGGCGTCCTGCATGTCGATACGCCCCCGATCCGCGGTGACGATCCGTCGGTTCCGTCCGAAGTCGGCGAATACCTCGCGCAGACCTCGTTCTGGACGCTCGACAGCGAGCAGGCCATCGTCATGCGCGAGATGCAGAAGGCCACGCCTCTGGCGCGCCACCTGACGGCCTATTTCCTTCGAAATGACGTGGGGTTGCCCGATCAGTTCAAGGAAGAACTGGAGACGTACCTGCGTGGGATTTCAGGCGCACTGGGTCTCAAGGTCACGCGCGTCGACATCAACATTCCAAAGGAAGAAGTGAAGATCCCGCCGCGGCCCGAGCTCACCCTCTGCGAAGGCTCCGTGGCGCTGGCCAATGGCTTCGGCTTCGCGCGCCGCCAGGCGGATGGCACGGTGGTCGGCGTCTATCCACACAAGACCAGCACGAAAGACAACAAGGCGCCCGCTTCAACTCCGTAGAAAGTTGCGGAGCCCCGGTTATGATCGGCCCCCCAACTTCTCGTTCCACCCTACGGAGATCCGTTTATGGAAGATGTGCGTGGTCGATTCGTCTGGCACCAGCTCATGACGCGCGATGTGCCGGGCGCGAAGAAATACTATTCGAAGCTCGTCGGTTGGAAGACCATGCCGTGGCCGCTCGATCCGGCATACACCGTGTGCCACGCCGAGGCGGGCCCGGTCGCGGGCATCATGGAACTCCCCGCCGAAGTCCCGACCGATGTGCCGTCGCATTGGGTGCAGTACATCGGCACCCGCGATGTGGACGCAACCGCGGATGCGGCGGTGCGCGCCGGCGGCTCGGTCATGAAGGCGCCGAGCGACATGCAGGGTGCCGGCCGCTACGCGGTGCTCAAGGATCCGCAGGGCGCGCTGTTCGCGATCATCGATCCGGAAAACGCGCGGCCCGAAGGCGCGGGGCCACCGCCGCTCGGTGCATTCTCGTGGCACGAGCTCGCCACCAGTGACCATGAAGCCGCGTTTGCGTTCTACAGCGGACTGTTCGGCTGGGATGCCATACAGCGCATGGACATGGGCCCGAACGGGATCTACCTGATCTTCGGGCAGAACGGCGTGCAGCGCGGTGGCATGTACGTGCCGTCGCCCGACAAGCAGATGCCCCCGAGCTGGACGCCCTACGCGCACGTCCCCGATGCGGACGAGGCGCACGCGCTCGCGGGCTCGCTCGGATCAAAGTCGCTGTTCGGCCCCATGGAGGTGCCGGGCGGCAGCCGGGTCGCCGGCCTCATCGATCCGGCCGGTGCGGCGTTCGCGATCCACTCGATGCCGATGGCTGCCGCCGCTCCCGCGGCAAAGCCGAAAGCGAAGGCGGCCGCGAAACCTGCGGCGAAGAAGAAGGTCGTAAAGAAGGCTGCGCCCAAGCGGAAGGCGGCAAAGAAGGCGGCGCCGAAGAAAAAGGCGCCGGCCCGGAAGGTAAATGCGGCCAAGGTAAAGGCGAAGGCGAAGAGCAAGGCCAAGTCCAAGTCCAAGGCGAAGAAGAAATCGGGAGCCAGGAGAAAGAAGTGAAGGGACGTCGGGAAGTCATCAAGGCGGGACTGGCGGTCGTCGCGGGCGCGCAAACGCTCGGCGCATGGGCCGCGGAGAAATCCAAGGACAAGGACGAACCGAGGCCGCCGCAGGCTCCGCTCGTGACCAAGCCGATTCCCTCGACCGGCGAACGGCTCGCCGTCATCGGCGTGGGGACTAACAACTACAGCCCGACGACCCCGGAAGAACGCGCGGCGCGGCGTGAGGTGCTCCAGGGCCTCACCGCCGCCGGCGCATCCGTCATCGACACTGCGCCCGCGTATCGGCAGTCGGAGGAAGTCATCGGTGACCTGCTCAGCGACATCGGCAACCGCAAGGACGCATTCATCGCCACCAAGGTGACCGCCGACGGCAAGGTCGAGCAGGGCATGAACATGATCCGCGAGTCGATGCGGCGCCTGAAGACCGACGTGCTCGACCTCGTGCAGATCCACAGCCTCAACGGCACGGACGTGCTGTTCCCGCACCTCAACGAGCTCAAGCGCAAGGGACAGATCCGTTACATCGGCATCACCACCTCGAGCGGCAGCCAGCACGACGCGATGGTGAATCTCATCAGGAACCAGCCCCTGGATTTCATCCAGGTGGACTACTCGCTGGCGAATCGCGCGGCGGCCGACGAGGTGCTGCCCGCGGCGCTCGAGAAGCGCGTGGCCGTGCTGATCAACCTGCCGTTCGGCGGGCGTCGCGACGGCAACCTGTTCTCGCGAGTGGCCGGCGCCGAGCTACCGGACTGGGCCGGCGAGATCGGCGCCAGGAGCTGGAGCCAGGTCTTCCTCAAGTACGTGGTCTCGCACCCGGCCGTGACCGCGGCCATCCCGGGCATGACCAAGCCCGCTCACCTGCAGGACAACCTGGATGCGGCACGCGGCCGCATGCCGGATGCGGCCCTGCGCGCGCGCATGGAGAAGTACTGGGACCAGCGCTTCGACGGCTGACGGTCGGCTATTTGCCGACCGCGTACGCCAGTGCGCCCGTCATGAGATTGACGAGGTAGGGCTCGCTCCAGGATTCATCGGTGTGGCCGAGCGCACTGTAGAACACGCGGCCGCCGCCGAAGTCGTGGCACCACACGAGTGGATTCGGATTCACGTCGGCCTCACCCGTGTCGCCGATGGTCTTTGGATCGATGGTCACGAGCACGCGGACCGTCGGATCGAAATCCTTGTAGTAATACCACTCGTCGTTGCGCTGCAGGGTCCTGGGTAGTTTGGCCGTCGCGGGATGTCTGGCGTCCACCACCGTGACGACACCGTTGGGGGTGCCCTTCGGATGGCGTTCGAAATAGCCGCCGATCATCTGGCCGTACCAGCCCCAGTTGTAGTGTGAGTCCGCGGCGGCGTGCACGCCGATCACGCCCTTGCCGGCCTTGAGGAAGCCCACGAGCGCATCACGCTTGCTTCCGACGAACCACTCGGACTCCGGCTTCTTTGGATCGGTGGAATTGCTCACCAACACCAGCGCCTTGTACTTCGCGAGGTTGTCGGCACTGAACACTTCCGGGTCTTCACTCGTGTCGATGACGTAGCCGGCCTTCTCGCCGAGCGTCTTGATGGCGGTGACGGCGGCCGGAATCGAGGCATGGCGATACCCGGTGCTGCCGGAGTACACCAGCACGCGTCCCTTGTCCTTGGCGAATGCCACGTTGCCGAAGCCGGCCATGGCGAGGAGGGCGGTGCAGAGCGCCGTCGCGAGTCGTCGTGAAAACATGGAATCCCCTTCGTTCGATGAAGCTCAGTTCGTACCCGGCATCGTGCCGCGTGTCTTGGTCTTCAGACGCAGCACGCGGTGGTTTGCCGTCACGAACAAGGTCGAGCCGTCTTCGCCCCAGGCCACGTTCGCGGTGGGCACGCCGGTGAGGATCCGGCCGAGCAGCTTGCCATCGGGCATGTAGACGAGGACGCCGCCCGGGCCGGTGGCAAATACATGACCCTTCACGTCGACCTTCATGCCGTCGGGCACGCCGTCGCCGTCCTTGTAGAGCTTGCTGGCGTCGGCGAATACACGGCTCGGACCGAGGCTGCCGTCGGGGTTCACCGGAAACGCCTTCCAGATCGGCTTTTCCTTCTGGGAGTTCGCCACGTACAGAGTCTTGTAGTCCGGCGTGAACGCGAGCCCGTTGGGAGCTTCGAGTTCCTTCGTGAGCAGCGTGACCTTGCCGTCCTTGCCGACGCGGTACACGCCCTGGAAATCCAGCTCCTTGCCCGGATCCTTGAACGTGCCCGGCAGCCCGTACGGCGGATCGGTGAAATACAACGCGCCGTGCCGGTCGTAGACCAGGTCGTTGGGACTGTTGAGCCGTTTGCCCTGGTACTCGGTGGCCAGCGGCGTCATCGCGCCGTCGGCCTCGCGGCGCGACACGCGACGATCGCCGTGCTGGCACAACGTGAGCCGGCCCTGCGCATCGAAGGTGAGGCCATTGGAGCCGGGTTCGCGGCCGGTGAAAGGCGTGGCTCCGGTATAGCCGCTGCTCTCGAGGAACCGCGACACGCCCTTGTCGGCGTTCCATTGCATGACCACATTGCGGGGGATGTCGGAGAAATAAAGCGCCTTGCGCTTCGCATCCCAGAGCGGGCCCTCCGACCATTCGAGGTCGTCCGCGATCTTGTCGATCCTGGTATCCGCCGGAATCAGTTCTTCGAAGCGCGGATCGAGAACTTCCAGGGTCGCGTAAGGCGACTCCGCTGCATTCACCACGCTCAACCCCCCGATCAAAGACAGCGAAAACGCTGCGACCTGCATACGCATCGATTCGTTCCCCCGGCGTTTGAGCACGAGGATGCGTGAGCGCGTCGCGCGAGGCAACCGCCCGGGTACGCATATCGACCGATAACCAACTTCGCGGCCTGCGGCGCGCGTGCACGTGCTAGAAAACGCCATGTCACACCGGTCCTTGTGTCTGATTCCATGGCTGCTGTGGGCGAGCCTCGCGGCGGCGGGCGACCTGCGCTTCGACAACCCGCTGCTGCGCCAGCACGCGGATCCGCAGGTGCTGTTGCACTCCGACGGCCAGTACTACGTGGCCGCCACGGCGCCCGAATGGGACCGCATCGAGATCCGACGAACCCGTGACCTCAACACGCTCGCGACCGCCGAGATGAAAGTGGTCTGGCGCAAACATGCGTCGGGGCCGATGAGCGCCCACATCTGGGCCCCCGAAATCCATTTCATCGAGGGCAAGTGGTACATCTACTTCACGGCCAGCCGCAACGATGCGATCTGGGAAGTGCGGCCTTACGTGTTGTCCAACGACTCGCGCGACCCGTTCAAGGGCGAATGGAAGGAGCTGGGTCGCATCGACACCAGCTGGGACAGCTTCTCGCTCGATGGAACCACCTTCGCGCACCGGGGCAAGCGTTATTTCGTGTGGACGCAACGGGGCCGCACGCCGGTCGAGCAATACGACGAGGGCAGGGGCACGAACATCTACATCGCCGAGATGAGCTCGCCCACCACGCTGAAGCTGCCGCCCGCGGGCCGCGTGACGCTGCTCAGCAAGCCTGAGCACGAATGGGAGAAGCGCAAGTACGACGTCAACGAGGGCCCTGCCGTGCTGGTCCGCAACGGCCGCGTGTTCATGACGTTCTCGGCGAGCGCCATAGATGCTAACTACTGCCTGGGCCTGCTGACGGCCTCCGCGGATGCCGATCTGCTCGACCCGAAATCCTGGCGCAAGTCGACCGAGCCGGTGTTCCGCAGCAGCGAGTCGGCGGGCCTGTGGGGACCCGGCCACAACAGCTTCACGACCACGCCCGACGGCAAGACCGACATCCTCGTGTACCACGCGCGCGAGTACCGCGAGATCCTGGGCAGCGAGCTCGCCGATCCGAATCGCCACACCCGCGCGCAGGTGCTGCACTGGAAACCGGATGGCACGCCCGACTTCGGCGCGCCGCAGCCGGACCTGGGCCACGTTGCCGCGAAGCCCTTGTACCGGGACCCGGTGTTCGACGGCGCCGCCGATCCGGTCGTGATCTACAGCGGCTCGTACGGCCGCTGGTACATGTTCTATACGAACCGTCGCGCGAACGCCGCGGGCGCGGCGGGCGTCGAATGGGTGCACGGCACGCGCATCGGCATGGCCGAATCGCTCGACTCCGGCGCCACGTGGCGCTACGCGGGCGAAGCCGACGTCCAACTACCGCCTGAATTCGGCGGCGCGAACGCCACGATGTGGGCGCCCGACGTGCTGCGCGACGGCATGGGCATCTACCACCTGTTCCTGACCGTCGTGCCCGGCGTGTTCAAGGATTGGAGCCACCCGCGACGCATCGTGCATCTGTCCAGCAAGGATCTGCGCAGCTGGCACGACGCGCGGATCCTGCCATTGGCCACCGAGCGCGCGATCGACGCGAGCGTGATCAAGCTGCCTTCCGGCGGCTGGCGGCTGTACTACAACAATGAAACCGACGACAAGTCGATCTGGTACGCCGACAGCCCGGATCTCGAGACCTGGACGGATCGCGGTCGGCTGATCCACGACCAGGCCGGCGAAGGTCCGAAGGCGTTCACGTGGCGAGGCAAGTCGTGGCTCATCACCGATGTGTGGAATGGCCTCGCGGTGTATCGGTCGGACGACGGCGAGCGCTGGACCCGCCAGGACGGAAACCTGCTCGCGACACCGGGCAAAGGCGCCGATGACGAGGCTTCCGGACAGCATGCCGATGTCGTCGTGGTTGGCGACCGCGCCTGGCTGTTCTATTTCACGCATCCGGGCCGCAAGGCGAACGCCAAACAAGCCGACGACTACAGCACGCGTCGCAGCAGCATCCAGGTGGTCGAATTGCAGGAGAAGGATGGCGGGCTCACGGTGGATCGCGATGCGCCGACACACATCGCATTGCGAGCGCCCTAGCAAGTCGGCCTGGCTGGGCGGCGTGGTGGAGCAGGTATACGTGAGCGGCAGCCCTTGAGGTATCCCAGCTTTCCGCTCCATCCATGGTTTACCATAATATACATTATGCGTAGTACGCGAATATCTGCGCGCTGCGTACCGATCCTGTGAGCCCGGGAAACCTTTGTGGCCCGCCTCGCCACAGAATTGCAGGCGCCACCTGGTGGCACGCTGGCAAGGACTCGCGATGAACACGTCTTCCCGCCGTATGGCCACGCTGCTCGCCGCAGCCGCGCTGCAAGCGACGATCACCGTGCAAGGAGCCGAGTCCAACCCGGTGGCTCACGAGTCGCGTGCGCCGGCGGATGCTGCCTCGCTCGATGTGTTGATCAAGCTGCGGCCGGATGCATCCGCGGGCGCCGTCCAGAAGCTCGGCCAGCAGGCTTCGCGCAGCGAGGCATTGGCCCGACGCACGGGCCTGGCCGTCCAGGTCACGCGCGAGATCTCCGATCGGCTGCTGGCCACCCACGTCGACCTGGCGGGCCGCGATCCAGCGCAGGCACTGGCGGCGCTGCGTGCCGATCCGCAGGTGGAATACGTGGCGCCGGATCATCGCCGTTATCCGCATGCCACGCCGAACGACAGCTTGTTTGGTGGTCAGTGGTACCTGCAGACCGCGCAGGTGTCGTCGGTGAATGCCGTCGGCGCCTGGGATCGCGAGCTGGGTTCGAATGGCGTAGTGATCGCCGTGCTCGATACCGGCGTGTTGTACGACCACCCGGACCTGGGCCGCGCCGATCATGGCGGCAAGCTGTTGCCCGGATTCGATTTCATCACGGGCACGGCCCAGGCGAACGATGGTGACGGCCGGGACGCGGATCCTTCGGACCCGGGCGACTGGATCAGCGACGCCGATCGTTCGAATTCCGCCTTCACGGGATGCGAGATTTCCAACAGCAGCTGGCATGGCACACGCGTCGCCGGCATGGTGGGCGCGCTCACCAACAATGCCTCGGGCGTCGCCGGCCTCGACTGGAATTCCTTCATCCTGCCGGTGCGCGTGCTCGGCAAGTGCGGCGGCATCGACAGCGACATCCTGGCGGGCATGCGCTGGGCCGCGGGCCTGCACGTCAACGGCGTGGCCGACAATCCCACGCCGGCACGCATCCTCAACATGAGTCTCGGCTCCGATGGAGTCTGCGAGCCGAGTTATCGCGACGTGATCAACGAGCTCACGGCGCGCAAGGTGCTGGTGGTGATCTCGGCGGGCAATGAAGGCACGGTGGTCTCTTCGCCGGCGAACTGTCCCGGCGTTGCCGCGGTGGCAGCCATCCGCCACGTGGGCAGCAAGGTGGGCTTCAGCAGCCTGGGCCCGGAGGTGACCCTCGCGGCGCCGGGTGGCAATTGCGTGAACGTGAATGGCGGCCCTTGCCTGTTCTCGCTGGACACCACTTCGAACAATGGCGCCACGGCGCCCGGCGCCCATTCGTTCACGGATCAGTTCAACAACAACCTGGGCACGAGTTTCTCGGCGCCCATCGTGTCGGGCATCGCGGCCCTCATGCTTTCGCGGAACAACAACCTGTCGACCGCTCAGATGCTTGCCCGCCTGCGCGAAGGCGCCCGGCCGTTTCCGAATTTCGTGGTCGGCGACAACACCGTGCAGGCCTGCCATGTACCGGTCAACGCCCAGGACTTTCAGCTCGAGCAATGCCTGTGCACCACGAGCACCTGTGGCGCCGGCATGGCGGACGCGGCCAACTCGGTGGCGGCGGCCGATCGGCCGGTCGCCGCCGTTGCCTTGCCCGCCAGCGTCGCGCCCGGCCAGAACGTCACCCTGGCGGCCACGGGATCCGCGGCGGCCTGCGGCCGCACCGTCAGCAGTTATTCGTGGACCGTGGTGTCCCCGGCGACCAATCCGCCGGCGATCTCGGGCGCCAACACCGCCTCCGCGTCCTTGCTCGCACCCGCCCTCGACAGTGTCACCGTGCGCCTGACGGTCACCGACGACCAGGGCCGCAGCGACAGCGCCGAGATCGTGCTAGAACCAACACGGGTCACGAGCTCCGCCCCGGCATCCGCCGGCACCGGCGCCTGTGCGGCCGCGGTGACTTCGGGCCCGACACCCGGGTCGCCCACCCCCACTCCCCCGGTCGCGACTCCCACGCCTGTCCGCCAGAGCGGCGGGGGCGGAGGCGGGTCGTTAGGCCTGCTCACCCTCATCCTGTTAGGCGCACTCGCCTCGTCGCGACGTGTGCGGGCGCGTTTTTCCCGTTGCAATTGAAAGACGCCGCGCTATATTTGCGCCGTACGCCGTTGATGGATCAGGGTCGCCGCTACAACTACAACTAAAGGCGTTACGTCAGGTTTGGCGCGCAACGGGAGTGGTGCCGCCGGGCTTCGCGATAACGAATCTGCCCCATGTCGCGTGTTTACGATCGGCTGGAATCAGCCACGCTTCACTTTGCGCGTTCCGGTGCCATCAAGGAACGACTGGAAGGTGCCTGGCGCCACAGCCTCTCGAAAATCGAGGCCGATGACGTGCCGCACGAGCTGCGCCTGCAGTTCATCGAGCTCTCCGTGCAGATCCAGCGCGAGCGCCCGCTGCGCGGCGAAGACGCGGTGCGCGCCACCATCCGCAAGATGTCCTGCGAAGAAGCCGAGCGGCACGCATCCGAGATCGTGCGCATGTTCTGCCGCATGACGCGCCAGCAGGAACTGGAATTGCCGCTGCCGGCCGCCGCCACCGCCTCGGTGGTGCAGCTGTTCGCCGCCGAAGGCTAACTAGTCGAGCTTGAACTCGATGGTGTCCCAGCGATGGGACTCCTCGTGGCGCGCCTGCTTCTTGACGGCATCGACCAGCGCGCGGCCGTCCCACTCGACGATCTGGTCGGACATCGAGGTGATGGCCGTGGGCAGCACGGCGTTGGCCCCGAAGGGTTTCATGAGGATCACCGGTTTGTCGGAGGCCTTGGCGAAGGTCATCTCGAACAGCATCAGCTCGCTGTGTTGCCGATACAAACCCGGAAGGGCAATCACACATTCGGCCTGGGCGATCTGCTTGCGCAGCTCCTCGCGATCGGCTTCCTTGCCACCAGCGGGCGCCTTGTCCGGCGCGGAAAGATTCTTGTAGAAGAAGTTACGTGCACTTTCGAGGTACTCGAAAATGCGCACGTAATCGTCGGTGGTCTCCCACGCGTGTGTGACGAACAATCGAATTGGATTGTTTTGTGACATGACCAACGATCCAGAGGGTTACCTGAGTGTAGTTTAGTCGCGAGGTCGTGCGCCCACTCCACATTTGTGCGTCGCACCGTTAGCATCCACTCCGCTTGCGCCTGCTCGTCTACAACATCCGATATGCCACCGGCACCGGCCCGGCATTCCACCTGCCGTTTCCGGGCGCGGGATACCTGCGCTCCAGTCGCCGGGTGCTCGACGGCATTACCAGCTTCGTCAAGGAGCAGGACCCCGACATCGTCGGCCTCATCGAGGTCGACATCGGTTCCGTGCGTAGCGGCATGCTGAACCAGGCCGAGCACATTGCCGAATCCCTGGGTCACTACAGCACGTACGAGTGCAAGTACGGCAAGACCTCGATCAACAACCTCATGCCCATCGTGCGCAAGCAGGGCAACGCCTTCCTGGCTGCGCCGCGCGTCGAGGGTGAACGGTTCCACTACTTCGACACCGGCATCAAGCGACTGATCATCGAGCTCGAGCTCGACGACGTCTGCATCTTCCTCGTGCACCTGGCGCTGAAGTACCGGCAGCGCCAGTACCAGCTGCGGTATCTGCACGACCTCATCGCGAAATCCCACAAGCCGGTCATCGTGACCGGGGACTTCAATACCTTCTGGGGTACGCACGAGATCTACCTGTTCATGCGCGCGGCCGGACTGCGCAGCGCCAACGAAAAGAACCTGCCGTCGTTCCCGGCGCGCATCCCGCGCATCGAGCTCGACTTTGTGCTGGTCAGCAAGGAGATCGAGGTCACCAACTTCCAGGTGCCCGATGTGCGCTTCTCGGACCATCGCCCAATCCTCTGCGATTTCAACGTGCGCGGCGCCGTGGCATCACAGCCCGCAGTTGCGTAGCCGCGCTCGATGAACGCCTGGACTCTCGAAACCGACGCCAGCGGCATCGCCTGGCTGGTGTTCGACAAGCCCGGCACCTCGACCAACGTGTTGTCGCGCGACACGCTGCTCGAGCTCGACCAGCATCTCTCGACGCTCGGGCGTTCGCCGCCGCGCGGCCTCGTGATCCGTTCGGCCAAATCCGGCGGCTTCATCGCGGGTGCCGACGTCAAGGAATTCATCGAGCTCAAGAACGTCGAGCAGGGCGTCGAGATGGTGCGCAGCGCGCAGGGCGTACTGGCGCGCATCGAGTCACTCCCCTGCCCCAGCGTGGCCATCATCCATGGCTTCGCGCTCGGCGGTGGTCTCGAGCTCGCGCTGGCCTGCCGTTACCGGGTCGGCGTGAAGAGCGAGAAGTTTTCGATCGGGCTGCCCGAAGTGATGCTCGGAATCCACCCGGGTTTTGGCGGCACCGTGCGCGCCGTGCGGCTCGCGGGCGTTCGCTCGGCCATGCAGATGATGCTCACGGGCAAGACGCTGCGCGCTGACCAGGCGAAACGTGCCGGCTTCATCGATCGGCTGGTATTTCCCGCCGACGCGGAAGCCGCGGCCCGCGAGCTCATCGCGCGCCAGCCCAGGCCGCGACGCGCGCCCTTGCTGGATCGCGTGTTGTCCTGGCCCGTGCTGCGTGTCCTCGTGCGCAAGAACCTGGTCGCGCAGGTGCGCGCGAAAGCGCGCCCCGAACACTACCCGGCGCCCTACGCCATCATCGATTTGTGGTCCAGGTACGGCGCCCATGGCGAACGTGCCTATGAAGCCGAAGCCCGCTCCATCGCCACGTTGATGGTCGGCGACACCTCGCGCAACCTGGTGCGAGTGTTCATGCTGCAGGATCGCCTGAAGAATCTCGGCGGCAAATCGAAATGGCCCATCGAACGCGTACACGTGGTCGGCGCGGGCGTCATGGGTGGCGACATCGCCGCGTGGTGCGCGCAGCGTGGACTCAACGTCACGCTGCAGGACCGCGAGCTCAAGTTCATCGAACCCGCGCTCGGCCGTGCGCGCGAGGCCTTCACCAGGCGTCTCAAGGATCCCGTGAAGGCCGGTGAGCTCATGACGCGCATCACCGCCGACGTCGCCGGCGACGGCGTGCCGCGTTCCGACGTGATCATCGAAGCCATCTTCGAGAATGCCGACGCGAAGCACGAATTGTTTGCGCGCGTCGAGCCGCGCATGAAGCCGGACGCGATCCTCGCGACCAACACCTCGTCCATCATGCTCGAACAGCTCGACGACAGACTGCCGGATCCGGGCCGCCTGGTCGGCGTGCACTTCTTCAATCCCGTCTCGCAGCTGCCACTCGTGGAAATCGTGCGCGGCGAGAACAGCAGCGAAGACAGCATCCAGCGCGCCATCGCGTTCACGCGCAAGATCGACAAGCTGCCGCTGCCCTGCAAGAGCGCGCCCGGCTTTCTCGTGAACCGCGTGCTGGTGCCGTATCTCTACGAAGCCATGTTCGCGTTCCAGGATGGCATCCCGATCGAAACCATCGACGAAGCCGCATTGCGATACGGCATGCCGATGGGCCCGGTCGAGCTCGCGGACGTGGTCGGCCTCGACGTCTGCAAACACGTGGGCGACATCGTGAGCGCCGCATTGAACAGGCAGAAGCCGGACACCTCGCGCATCGACGCGCTGATCGCGGCGAAAAAGCTCGGCCGCAAGACGGGCGAAGGTTTCTACGTGTGGCGCGATGGCAAGGCCGTGAAGCCCGCCGGTCCGCCGCCCGAGCCGCCGAAGGATCTCGAGGACCGCCTGATCCTGTCGCTCGCCAACGAATGCGCGGCCGTGCTGCGCGAACGCATCGTCGCCGATGCCGACCTCATCGATGCCGGCGTGATCTTCGGCTCGGGGTTTGCACCGTTCCGCGGCGGTCCGCTCACCTATGCGCGCACGCGCGGCATCGATGCCGTGGTGGCGCGCCTCACCGAGCTCGCACGCGCGCATGGACCGCGCTTCGAACCCGACAAAGGATGGTCGGAACTGCGGGGCGCCTGAGGCGTCCGATGTGGCGTGTTAGCATCGGGCCATGTCCGATCCCCGTGAAGTCAGCGTAGAACTGCTGCGCTCCCTGACCCCGCTCGAAGGAATGAAGCGGGAAAACCTGCACGCGCTCGCGAAGAAAGTCACGGTCAAGGAAATGACGGCGGGCCGCACCCTGTTCAAAGAGGGCGACACCGACAAGCGCACCATCTGGGTCATCAAGGGCCTGGTCGAGGTCAGCGAACACGGCCGCACCGTCGGCATGATCGAAGGAGGCAGCGCCGATGCCCGTGCACCGCTCAACCAGAGTGTGCCGCGCAAGGTCACGGCACGCGCCGTCGAAGACGTCGATTACCTCGCCATCGATTCGGACCTGCTCGACGTGATGATCACCTGGGACCAGACCGGCAGCTACGAGGTGGGGGAGCTGCAGGCGCAGTTCGGCAACGGCGCCGATGATGGCGACTGGATGACCACGCTGCTGCAGACCAAGGCATTCCACCGGATTCCGCCCGCGAACCTGCAGGCCATCTTCATGCGCATGAACCGGCAGCAATACCGGGCCGGTGAAGTGGTCATCAAGCAGGGAGACGAAGGCGATTATTTCTACGCCATCGTGAAGGGCCGCTGCCTGGTCACGCGCGAATCGCCGCTCAACCAGAAAGGCATCAAGCTCGCCGAGCTCGGCGTCGGCGAAACCTTCGGCGAGGAAGCGCTGATCGCCGAGGCCAAGCGCAATGCGACCGTGACCATGCTCTCCGACGGCGTGCTGATGCGGCTCAATAAGCAGGACTTCCGCGACCTCATGCACGAGCCGCTGCTGCGCTGGGTCGACGAGCAACAGGCGCAGAAGATCATCCAGAACAAGGGCCAGTGGCTGGACGTGCGATTGCCCTCCGAGTACCAGAACATGGCGGTCGAAAACTCGATCAACATTCCGCTGTACTTCGTGCGCCTCAAGCTCAATGCGCTCGATCGCAAGACGCCGTACGTGGTGGTTTGCGATACGGGACGGCGATCGTCAGCGGCCGCGTTCATTCTTTCCGAGCGTGGCTTCGACGCTTACGTGCTGCGGGGTGGCATCACCACCTCCAGCCTGCCGATGCGCAGACCGGGCTGAAACCTCTTTATTTTCAGGCAAACGTGATGAAGCGCCGCAGATTGGGCCTCGTGTTTCTCTTGCTCTCCGGGTTGGCAGCCGCGAGTGACACCGATCCGGCCGAGACCCCGGAGACCGATGAATCCGGCATGGAAGTGGTGCTGGTGCTGGGGCAGCAGCCGGGTCCGGGACTCTGGAAGGTGTCTTCCGGCGACCACGTCATGTGGGTACTCGGCGAGATCTCGCCCTATCCACGCAAGGTGAAATGGGTCTCGAAGCGATTCGAGAGCCTGCTGGGCAACTCGCAGGAGCTCTTGCTCGATTACTCGGGGTACTGGCGCGCGGACCACAGCGACACCCGGAAATTGCTGATCGCCGAGATGCTTCCGCCCGGCGTGAAACTGAAAGATCTCGTGACACCGGAGCTCTACCGGAAGTTCGAAGCGACGGCCCGGCGGTTCGATGCCACCGGACTGGAAGAATTGCATCCGTTCGCGGCGACCAACCGGCTGGTCGTGAGCGCGATGGATTCCATGGACATGAAAGCCTTCAGCGCCCGGTTCACGGCCGCGCAGCTGGCGCACAAAGCCAAACTCAAGATCACCAACTTTTCCGCGCCCGACGTGCCCTTCGAGGATCGCCTGCAGAACTGGCGGCATCCTGCCAATGCCGTCTGCCTCGAGCGGCTCCTCGCAACCATCGGTGATGGCGGCACTGGCGTACGCCGCCTCGCCAATGCCTGGTCGATCGGTGACATCCCGGCGTTGCGCCAGCTCGTGCCCGTCTACTCGTTTTCGCGCGATGGCTTCCGCTCCGGCGAATGCGCCGCCGCCATGCATGGCGGTGAAAAACAGGCCGCCGACTACAAACGCAGGCGCACGCAGATGTGGCTGAACCAGGCAAAGCGCGCCCTCAAGAACAACAAGCGCACGATGGCCGTGGTGCCCATGTCCGAGCTGTTCGCGACCGACGGCTATCTCGCGGCGCTGCGTGCCGCGGGGTATGAGATCGAGGAGCCGTAGTGCAGTGGCCGCGAAGGCCCTGACTACATCGTGTGAGTGGCCTTGTCGCCGGCGAGCGCGCCGGCCAGGTAGGTCTCTATCTTCTTCTGAGTCTGGCCCCGATCCTGGTCGGAGAACTGCACGCCGATGCCGGCGGTGCGTTTGCCCTGCGCGCCCTTGGGTGTCAGCCAGATCACGCGTCCTGCGACCGGCAGCTTTTCATCCTCACCCATGAGGTTCAGCAGCATGAACACCTCGTCGCCGAGGCGGTAGTTGCTGTTGGTGGGAATGAACAGCCCGCCGTTCTTCACGAACGGCATGTAGGCCAGGTACAGCGCGCTCTTGTCCTTGATGGTGAGCGTGAGCAGGCCCGGCTTGTTGGTGCCGGTACGACCCGTGCGCTCGTTCATTGCTTCGCCCAGCGCCACAGCAGGGATTCAACCGCCATGGTCTTGTTGATGGATGTGTGGGCAAGCTTGCGCATGTCGCGAATGGCGTCCGAGAGCTCGAATAGGCGACATATCTTCGATGCCCCGCCCGCCCCTGACAAGTGAGTTACGTCGCGGATTCCCGCGGATTCCGCGATACGTTCTGTGACCCAGCTCTCAAGGCATGCGAGGCGCATGGCGAGGTCACCGCGCGCCCATCGATCGGCCACGGCCGGCGGCTGCAGATTGCCGTTTCCGATGTCGGTCAGGGTGCTGACGGTTTCGGTACGCAGCTGCGCCAACGCGGCGGGATCCGCATCCAGCAGTGCAAAGGGACCCGCACCCGTGGCCGCGATGGCCTCGGCCCAGGGCCCGGGCCCACGCGCCGCTTCGAGGAATTTCACGGCCTCGTCACGCGTGGGTCCCACGAGCCGCACCCGTGAGCAGCGGCTGCGCACCGTGGGCAGCAGCCGAGAAGGCTGGCTGGTGACCAGCAGCAGCAA
Organism: Steroidobacteraceae bacterium; assembly: GCA_035279135.1. Classification (GTDB taxonomy): domain Bacteria; phylum Pseudomonadota; class Gammaproteobacteria; order Steroidobacterales; family Steroidobacteraceae; genus CADEED01. The sequence continues at coordinate 2,654 of DATEII010000136.1, read as the reverse complement.
GCTGCGCGGCGGCGGTTCCTCCAGCGTCTTGAGCAGCGCCTGCGCGGCATGCGGGTACAGGCTGTGCGCGGGCGTGAGGATGGCCACCTTGTATCCGCTGCCATGCGCAGTCAGGGCCATCTCGTCGATGAGCGCACGCACCTGCTCGATCTTGATGTACTGCGAGTCCTCTTCCGGCGACAGGCGCATCACATCGGGATGTTGGTCCGCGGCGATCCAGCGGCACTGCTGGCATGCGCCGCAGGGAGCATTCTTCTCGCGGCAGTTCACGAGCTGGGCAATCCAGCGCGCGAAATCCAGTCCCCCGGCGCCCGGGTCTTCATGGATCATCAGTCCGTGCGCCAACCGGCCCGCGCCAAACGCCGTGGCGATCTCCCGCCGCGGTTTCTCGAACCAGGCCGGTTCCGTCGAGCTCATGCCGGCGACAATCCAAGCGCACTGTCGAGCGCCGTGATCGCGGCCTCGGAGACCTGGTCGAGCGGCAGCGTGGCATCGATGATGCGGAACCGCATCGGTGCGGCCTGCGCGAGCTCGAGGTAACGCGTGCGCACGCGATCGAAGAACTGCGCCGACTCCACTTCGAAGCGATCGACCGCGCCGCGGCGCGCCTGCATGCGTTCGAGGCCCACGCGCACCGGCACGTCGAGCAGCAGCGTGCAGTCGGGCATCAGGTCGCCGTGTACGGCGTGCGCGATCCGGTCGATGAGCGCGCGATCGACGCCGCGGCCACCGCCCTGGTAGGCATGCGTGGCGTCCGTGAATCGGTCGCAGAGCACCCACTCGCCACGCGCCAGCGCGGGCCGGATCAGGTTGTCGATGTGGATCTGGCGCGCTCCGAACATGAGCAGCGTTTCGGCGGTGGCGCTGATGTGCTCCTCGCCGCGATCGAGCACCGCGCCGCGGATGCGTTCGGCGAGCTTGGTGCCGCCGGGTTCGCGCGTGGCGTGTACGGTGAGGCCGCGGTTGCGCAGCGACTGCGTGATGCGGTCCGCGACCGTGGTCTTGCCGGCACCTTCGATGCCTTCGAGCGTGATGAATCGGGCCTGCGTCATCGAGTGCCATTACCTCTCAAGCGATTCCCGCGCAGTCTGGCGAGATATCTTGCGACCGCCGCATTGTGCTCCTCGAGCGTGGCGGAGAACACGTGCGAACCATCACCGGCGCCGGTCGCCACGAAGAAGATATCGCCAGTCTCCTGCGGATGCGTCACGGCTTCGATGGCTTCACGCGACGGCAACGCGATCGGTGTCGGTGGCAATCCGCTGCGTGTGTAGGTGTTGTAGGGGGTGTCCGTGCGCAGGTCGCGTTCGCGGATGTTGCCGTCGTAGGAGGGGCCGATGCCGTAGATCACCGTGGGATCGGTCTGCAGCCGCATGTTGCGCTTGAGTCGCGTGATGAACACACCGGCGATCCGCGGGCGCTCGCTCGCAAGTCCGGTCTCCTTCTCCACGATGGAGGCCAGCGTGAGCGCCTGGTACGGATCGGCGAGCGGCAGCCCGGGCGCGCGCGCTTGCCACGCACGCTCGAGCGCCTCGGCCATCTTGCGATACGCGAGCGCATAGAGGTCATGATCCGAAGTGCCAGCCGCGAAGCGGTACGTGTCGGGGAAGAACCGACCCTCGGGATGCTCGCCCGGGTGCCCGATGTCGGACATGAGCTCGGGGATTTCCTTGCCGCGCAAGGTCACCTTGATCTGCGGATGCGCTTCGACCACGCGCCGCATGTCGGCAAAGGTCCAGCCCTCGACCACGGTGAGCGCTTCGAGCACGACGCGACCTTCAGCCAGCTGGCGCAAAATTTCCGCCGGCGATGCCCCTGCGGGAATGTCGTAGCGACCCGTCTTGATCCGTGGCCAGCCGCGAACGCGCAGCTGCAATTCGACGCCGCGCCGGTCGGCGAGCGCGCCGCGGGCGTCGAGCTCGGCCAGCACCGAGCGCACGGACGCGCCCTGCTGCACCTCGAGCTGGATCGGCTGGGGATGCGGCCCCGCGGCCTGCATCATGGTCGTGGTGCGCTGCCAGTAGATAGCCGCCGCCGCGGCGCCGGCCAGCACCAGCAAGCCGAGGAGCAGCAGCAGCTTACGCATCGAGCACCTCGATGGCATCGCGGAGTCGTTGGGCGATGTCGCTCATGCCGAGCACATGCTCGCGCACGCGCCGCACCGGCACAACTCCGATGCGGGCGTTGGTGATGAACATCGCATCGGCAGCGAAAACATCTTCCAGGGTGAGATCCCGCTCGCGCGTCGCGATGTCGAGCCGCGCCGCCTCGCGCAGCACGACCTGGCGCATGACGCCGGCAACGCCCGCGCGCTCGACCCCCGGCGTGAGCAATCCGCCGGATTTCACGAGGAACACGTTGCACGCGACGCCCGATACCAGGCTTCCTGCCGTGCTCAGCAGCAGCGACTCGAACACCGGGCTCGCTGCGGATTCCGCGGCGGCCATGACGTTCTCGAGGCGGTTGAGATGTTTGAGTCCGGCAAATGGCGACGGCTCCGGAAGCCGAAGGTGCGCGACGCCGAGATCGACTCCCTGCTCCACGGGACTCAGCGGCGCGCAGGGCCACAGCGACACGATGCGCCGCGCATGTACGGCGCCGGAAGGTGCGTACCCTCGTCGCTCGGCCGAACCCCGTGTCACGATAATCTTGAG
>DATEII010000135.1:0-6434 GCA_035279135.1 Steroidobacteraceae bacterium | reverse complement strand
ATTCGCCGCTCGCCACGCTCGAAACCGACAAGGCCACGATGGACGTGCCGTCGACGGCAAAAGGCGTCATCGAGAAGGTTCACGTGACCAAAGGTGGCAAGGTGGGCCCGGGCGCGCTGGTCGTGACCGTGCGTGGCTTCGCCGCGCAAGCGGCTGCGCCGGCATCGCCGATGTCCCCGCCGCCGTCGAACAAGCCCGCGTCACCGGTTCCTGCCGCTCGCCCGGCGACCGCGCAAGGTGTCACCCAGACCTTGCCGATGCGCTCGCTGCCCGCCATCGACGAAACCAGTTTCAGCAGCGCGCACGCCAGTCCCTCGGTGCGCAAGTTCGCGCGCGAGCTCGGCGTGAATCTCGGCAGCGTGCGCGGCAGCGGCGAGAAGGGCCGCATCCTTCTCGATGACGTCAAGGCGTTCGTGAAGCTGGTGTTGTCGGGTGGGGTCGCGCTTGCGGCGCCAGCGCCCGCGCTGCCGAAAGCGCATTACGCCGACCCGTCGGCGTTCGGCGAGGTCGAGACAAAGCCTCTCAACCGCGTGCAGAAGATCTCCGGGCCGCGACTGCAGGCCGCGTGGATCAACATCCCGCACGTCACGCAGTTCGACGAAGGCGACATCACCGAGCTCGAAGCGCTGCGCAGCTCGCTCAAGAGCGAGGCGGCGGCGAAGGGCGTCAAGGTCACGCCGCTGGCGTTCATCATCCAGGCCGCGGTGCGCGCCATGCGCGAATTCCCGGTGCTGAACAGCCAGCTCGACCAGGCCGGCGAGAACCTGCTCTTCAAGAAGTTCTTCAACGTCGGTTTCGCGGCCGACACGCCGAATGGGCTGCTGGTGCCCGTCATCAAGAATGCCGACAAGCTCGACGTCTACGCCATCGCGAAGGCGCTCGGCGATCTCAGCGGCAAGGCGCGCGAGGGCAAACTACCCGGCGCCGACATGCAGGGAGCCGGGTTCACGATCTCGAGCCTCGGCGGCGTCGGCGGCACGATGTTCACGCCCATCATCAATTCGCCCGAGGTCGCGATCCTCGGTGTCTCGAAGTCGGCGATGAAGCCGGTGTGGGACGGCAAACAGTTCCAGCCGCGGCTCATGCTGCCGCTGTCGTTCTCGTACGATCACCGCGTGATCGACGGCGCGCTCGGCGCACGCATCGCCAAGTTCCTCGCGGACACACTCGCGAAGCCGAAGGACCTCGTCGGGGCGATGTCGTGAGCAAGATCGATCTCGTAGTCCCGGATCTCGGCAATTTCGACGAGGTCGCGATTGTCGATGTGCTCGTCAAGGTGGGCGACCAGGTCGACGTCGACACGCCGCTGGTCACGCTCGAAACCGACAAGGCGACCATGGACGTGCCGTCCACGGCCGCGGGCACGGTCACCGAAGTGTTGGCGAAGAAGGGCGGCATGATCGGCAAGGGCGGAGTGATCGCGCGCATCGAAGGCACCAGCGCTCCGGCGGCGGCGCCGGCGAGACCCGCCGCGGCACCGGCCGCGGCTCCTGCCGCCAAGGCACCTGCTCCGCAGCCCTCGCCCGCCCCGCAACGTCCGGCCACACCTGCTGCGCCGGCCGTTGCGCCGAAACCTTTGCGGCCGCTCAAGCCCGATGTCCCGCACGATCGCGAGACGCAATTGCTGGTTCTCGGCGCCGGCCCGGGCGGTTACACGGCCGCATTCCGCGCCGCCGATCTCGGCCTCAAGGTCACGCTGGTCGAACGCTGGCCCATGCTGGGCGGCGTCTGCCTCAACGTGGGCTGCATTCCGTCGAAGGCGCTGCTGCACGCCGCGAAGGTCATCGACGAAGTCGAGGAGATGGGCCACAACGGCATCAGCTTCGGCAAGCCGCAGGTGGATCTCGCGAAACTGCTCGACTGGAAGAACAAGGTCGTCAACAAGCTGGTGGGCGGCCTGTCGGTGCTCGCCAGGCAGCGCAAGGTCGAGGTGGTGCAGGGCACGGGCAAGTTCGCCAGCCCGCACGTCATGGAAGTGGCGCGTGCCGACGGCAAGACCGAGAAGATCCGCTTCGAGCAGTGCATCATCGCGGCGGGCTCGGAGCCCATCAAACTACCCTTCATCCCGAATGATCCGCGCGTCGTCGACTCGACCGGGGCGCTCGAGCTCAACGGCGTACCGAAGCGGCTGCTGGTGATCGGCGGCGGCATCATCGGCCTCGAGATGGCGACCGTGTACGCGTCGCTCGGCGCGAAGCTCTCGGTGGTCGAGCTCACGCCGCAGCTCATGCCCGGCGCGGACCCGGACCTGGTGCGTCCGCTCGAGAAGCGCCTCAAGGCGCGTTACGAGCAGATCCTGCTGAATACCAAGGTGACCGCTTGCACGGCGAAGCCGGAAGGCCTCGAGGTCACCTTCGAAGATGCGAACGGCAAGCGCAACGACACATTCGATCGCGTGCTGGTGGCCGTCGGGCGCACCACCAATGGCAAGCGCATCGGTCTCGAGAACGCGGACATCGACGTCAGCGATCGCGGCGTCATCGCGGTGGACAAGCAGATGCGTACCAACCTGCCGCACGTGTTCGCCATCGGCGATCTCGTGCCCGGTCCGATGCTGGCGCACAAGGCCATGCACGAGGCCAAGGTGGCGGCCGAAGCCGCCGCGGGCCACAAGAGTTACTTCGATGCTCGCGTGATTCCGTCCGTGGCCTACACGGATCCGGAAGTGGCCTGGGTGGGTCTCACGGAAGGCGAGGCGAAGAAGAACGGCGTGCAATACAAGAAGGGACAGTTCCCCTGGGCCGCGAGCGGCCGTTCACTCGCGCTCGGCCGTGACGAAGGCTTCTCCAAGTTATTGTTCGACCCGGTCACGCACCGCGTGCTGGGTGGCGGCATGGTGGGCCCGAATGCGGGGGAGCTGGTTGCGGAGGTGGCGCTCGCCATCGAGATGGGTGCCGACGCACACGACATCGGCCTGACGATTCACCCGCATCCGACGCTGTCGGAAACGGTGGGGCTGTCGGCCGAGGTGTTCGAAGGCACCATCACCGATCTGTACATCCCGAAGAAGGCCTGATTCGGACGGCGTCGCATTGACGCCGTTTCCTTCGTGCCGCGTCGCTAAAGACTCGCGGCGGTGGGGGCAGACGCGGTGAGGGCGCTGGCGGCGCCGTTCGCATCCCCATATTCCACGCTGAGCCTCACGGCCAGTGTGTCCTCGACACTCCAGTTCGACACGTCCAGGCACACCGAGCGCAGCTCGGGACTCACGGGATATTCGCTGGTGTCCGCGCCGAAGTGCAGGCTGCCGAGCGTCGGCGCACCCGCGTCGCGCTCCATCCACGGCGATTCACTCTTTGGCACCCGGGCCTGGACGCGAACCTTGTTGGTTTGCGCACTGGCTGGCACCGCCGCGCACAGGGTGAAGGGCTGCGCGATCGAATCGTTGCAAGTCACGGGCCCCGCATCGGCGGACTGCGCGCTGATGTGGCAGGGCGGCAGGTGTGCCAACGCCTCGGCAACCCCGGCCCCCGGCGCGCGCGCCGCCAGCGTCGCGCCATTGGGAGCGGCATTCGCCTGGCTCTGCCTGGCCGCGAACTCGGTGAACTGGCGCGTGAATTCGGCCTGCATCGTGGCCGTGAGCTCTTCCTTCGCGCTCACCGCGCGCAGCGCCGACCAGGCGTAACCGCCGACGATGCAGCCGATCATCAGCGCGATGGTCGCGAGTACCGAGCGCGTGCGGTTTTTCTTCGGCCGGCTTTCGCTGGGCGCGCGATTGCGGATCAGCTGGACGATCGCGGTCGCCATGGTGGCGAGCGCGCCGATGATGGCCGCGACAATGGTTTCGGACAGGCCCATGCGTTATGGCACCTCGAGCAAGCGTCCGGCGAGTGTATTCCGGGGCTTTCGCGCCGCGGCGCGGGGGCTTTCCGGGGTGGGCACTGGTTCACATTTCCCGGCGCGAGCAGGGCAGCCGGAGCCCCGCCCCAACAAGAAGTTGGATCCTCGCAGGGACGCGTACCGAAAAACGCGCCGGGCTGAAACCGGTCGGCGGGTCTGCCGGACGCTACTGGTCGTTCGAGCCCTAGACGAGGCTTCGGAGCCGCTCGAGATAGACGTTTTCATCCGGCAGCTTGCCGCTGCGCTGCGCATCCCAGATCTGCCCGGCCAGCACCTCGAGCATGCGGTGCTCGGCCTCGTGCGCGCCGCCGGCGCGCGCCGCGAGCTTCGTGTGCACCTCGGCGATTCCCGCGGGCCGGTTGGTGGACACCTGTTCGCGGATCGCGAGGTGCAGGCCCATGTGCAGCCAGGGATTCAGCTGTCCAGAGCGCGGTGAGTAGTTAGCGAGGTCGGCGGCCGCGGACTCGATGATCACGCGGTATTCCGGGTGCTCGTTGATCACCGCCACGATCTGTTTCTCGAGCGGCGAAAGCGGCTGCTCGGTCTTGAACTTGCGCCAGGCCGAGCGATACATCTCGCGCAGCTGGTCGCGTGACATCCCGTCGAATATCACGCTTTGCTCCTGGAGGCGGCTGCGATGATCTTGAGGCGGGGGCCGTACTCGCACAGATCGTTGATGAGGCACTTTTCGCACGCGGGCCTCAGAGCCTTGCATACGTAGCGCCCGTGCAGGATGAGCCAGTGATGTGCGTCATGCGCGAATTCCCCGGGAACGACCTTGAGCAACGCATCCTCCACGGCCCGCGGCGTTTTCCCCGGTGCGAGCCGCGTCCGGTTGGCGACGCGGAAGATGTGTGTATCGACCGCTATTGTCGGCTCGCCGAATATGGTGTTCAGGACCACGTTCGCAGTTTTGCGTCCCACTCCCGGCAAAGCCTCGAGCGCTTCGCGCGCACGCGGCACTTCACCGCCATGAACGTCGGCAATCGCCGACGCCGTGGCGATCACGTTCTTCGCCTTGGCCTTCCAGAGGCCGATGGTGCGGATGTATTTCGAGAGTCCCTCGACGCCGAGACTCGCGATGGCGCGCGGAGTGCGCGCCACGGGGAAGAGCTTACGGGTTACCGCATTCACGCTCTTGTCGGTCGCCTGCGCCGAGAGGATCACTGCCACGAGCAATTCGAAGGGCGTGGAGTACTCGAGTTCCGTGGTCGGCTTCGGATTCGCGGCCCGCAGACGTTCGAAGATCGCGCGGCGTTTCTCGGGGTTCATGGCGCGGGGTCGATGGGCACGACGCGCGCGGCGCGTTTCTTGTCGGCCAGCAACGCGGCACGTTCGGCCGCGCGCCGCGTGATGCGTTCGTTGTGGGCGTGGTAACGCGCGCGACTGGCGTCCGCGGGCGGCAACGACAACGCGGCGTGCGCCGGGCTCGAGAGCAGCGGCACCATCGAGATGCAGTCCACGGGGCAGGGCGCGACGCACAGCTCGCAGCCCGTGCAGAGCTCCGCCACGACCGTGTGCATGAGCCGAGGCGCGCCGACGATGGCATCGGTGGGGCAGGGCGGCAGGCACTTGGTGCAACCGATGCAGCGCTCCTCGTCGATGAGCGCGACCGCGGGCGCGGACTCGATGCCGTTGTCCCGGTTGAGCGGAGTGACGGCGCGACCGGTGAGCGCGGCCAGTGACAGGATGGTCTCGGTCCCTCCGGGCGGGCACTGGTTGATGCCGGCCTCACCTCTCGCGATGGCTCCCGCGTAGTCCCGGCAACTCGGGTAACCACAACGCGTGCACTGCGTCTGGGGCAGCAGTGCGTCGATGGCGTCTTCGGCAACGGGCATGTTCAGTGGAGACCTTGCAGGCACTCATCCAGCAGCGGCGGGCCACCATATACGAAGCCCGTGTACAACTGCACCAGCGTGGCCCCGGCCTCGAGACGTGCGTGAACGTCCGCGGCGCTCATGAGGCCGCCGACGCCGATCAGCGGAACGTCGGTGCCCAGCTCCTGGCGCAGCTGTCGCAGGCACTCGAGCGCGCGTTCCCGCAACGGCGCCCCGCTGAGCCCACCGCCCGGGCTGCCCTGCGTGGTCGTGTTGGTGGCGATCACACCGTCGAGCGCATGGCCGCGGATCGCCGCGGCCATCGCGCGCAACGCCGCCTCATCGAGGTCCGGCGAGATCTTCACGAGCAGGGGCACCCGCTTGCCGTGGATCGCGGCGAGGCGTTCCCGCTCCTCCTGCAGCGGCTCGCAGACCAGGTAATCGTCGACCGCGCGCTCGAGCGGGGTGTCCGCGTTCTTGCCGATGCTGATGCCGCGGATCCCGGGGTAGGTCGCGGCGGCGACACGCGCCGCGACGTAGTCGGCACCTCGATCGTTGAAGCCCATGCGGTTGACCAGGGCTCGTGACTCGCGCAGCCGGAACAGGCGCGGTCGTGGGTTGCCGGGCTGCGGCCGCGGCGTGACGGTGCCGATCTCGATGAAGCCGAAGCCGAGCCGGGACAGCGCGTCGATGTACTCGCCGTTCTTGTCGAGTCCCGCGGACAAGCCGACCGGATTGGGAAAGCGAATGCCCATGACGGTGCGGGCGCTTTGCTCC
>DATEII010000134.1:0-33206 GCA_035279135.1 Steroidobacteraceae bacterium | reverse complement strand
AATCCGCGTTTCTCGGTGACGGCCAGCGAATGGATCAGCGCCGTGCCCACGAGCCAGGGCATGAACGAGGCGTTCTCCACCGGGTCCCAGAACCAGTAACCGCCCCAGCCGAGCTCGTAGTAGGCCCACCAGCTGCCGAGCGCGATGCCCACCGACAGGAAACACCAGGCCAGCGTGGTCCAGGGCCGCGTCCAGCGCGCCCACACCTGGTCGAGTTTGCCTTCGAGCATCGCGGCGATCGCGAATGCGAAAGCCACGGCGAAGCCAACGTAGCCCGTGTAGAGCAAGGGAGGATGAATGGCGAGCGCCGGATCCTGCAGCACGGGATTCAGGTCGCGGCCATCGGCAGGAATCTGCTCGAGCGGCAGACGCTCGAACGGATTCGAGGTGTACAGCGTGAACAGCAGGAAACCGAAGCTCACGATGCCGAGAACGCCCATGACACGCGTCGCGAAGCTCGCGGGCAGGTTGCGGCTGAACATGGCCACGGCCAACGTCCAGACCGACAGGATCCAGACCCACAACAGCAACGAACCCTCGTGCGCGCCCCACAGGGCCGCCACGCGGTAGAACGTCGGCAGCGCCGAGTTGGAATTGCTCGCGACGTACAGCACCGAGAAGTCGAAATTCACGAACGCGTAGATGAGCACGGCCACGGCGGTGCTCACCAGCACGAACTGGCCGGCGACCGCGGGCCTCACCACGGCCATGAACCTGGGCTCGGCGCGGTGCGCGCCCCACAGGCCGAAGACGGCCTGCGCGGCGGAGAGCAGCAGGGCCAGTACCAGAGCGAATTGTCCGAGTTCGGGAATCATCTGGCTAAGTTCCACTGCCGACGTTGGGAGGCGGCGGGTTGTCCTTGAGCGACTTGGCCACTTCCGGCGGCATGTACTTCTCGTCGTGTTTGGCGAGGATCTCGTCGGCGACGAAAGTGCCATTGTGCATGCGGCCGTGTGCGACCACGCCCTGCCCCTCGCGGAACAGGTCGGGAAGGATTCCCGAGTAGCTCACCGGCACGGTGTGCCTGAAATCGGTGACCAGGAAATGGATGTCGAGGGTGCCCGGAGTCTTCTGCACGCTGCCCTTTTCCACCATGCCGCCGAGCCGGAAGCGCTTGTCGGCGGGAGCCTCTCCCGCCGCGATCTGCGTGGGATCGAAGAAGAACATCACGTTGCTGCGGAAAGCCTGCGTGCCGAGCCAGGCCGCGAGCCCGACGCCGGCCAGGATGCCGACCACCATCCACATCCGCTTGTATCGCGCCATCATGGGTTCATCTCCAGGCGGCGCTTCGCTTCCTGCTTGGCCGCGGCCAGCGAGCTCACCGCCATCACGTACATGAGCACCACGATGCCAAAGCCGATGCCGAAGGCGGGCCAGACATACCGTCCATAGCCGCTCATCGCGAAGAACTCGCTCATGCGACCACCTCGCGGATCCAGCTGGCATTGCGTTCGCGCCGCAGCAGCTCCGCGCGCAGCCGGATCAGCAGGATCCAGGCGAAGTACAGGAAGAACGCGGCGAGCATGAGCAGCAGTGGCCACACCATGGACCAGTCCATGTCCGCTTCGCCGATGAGGCGGGTCGCAGGCTGGTGCAGTGAATTCCACCAGTTCACCGAGTACTTGATGATGGGAATGTTGACGGCGCCGACGATGGCCAGCACCGCGCTCGCCTTGTCCGCCTTCTGCGGATCCTCGATGCCGGCGCGCAGGCCCATGTAGCCGAAGTACAGGAACAGCAGCACCAGCTCGGAGGTGAGCCGCGGATCCCAGACCCAGTACGCGCCCCACATCGGTTTGCCCCACAACATGCCGGTGGCCAGCGTGGCCACGGTGAACCAGGCGCCGATGGGTGCGCAGGCCGCGGCCGCCGCGTGCGCCACCTTCATGCGCCAGATGAGACCCACGGCCGCCGCGATGGCCATGGTCGCGTACACCGCCATCGACATCGAAGCCACGGGCGCGTGGATGTAGACGATGCGGAAAGCGTCCTTCTGCTGGTAGTCAGGCGGCGCCAGCACGAGCCCGCCGTACAGCGCGATCAGCATGCACAGCACCGCCGCGACGCCGAACCAAGGCGCCCAGCGTGCCGCGAAGCCATATACCCACGGCGGCGAACCGAATCGATGGAACCAGGTCCAGGTGCCCATCAGCTAACTACTCCAGTCCAATTCTCACGGCGGCCGCGGCGGCCAGCGGTGCGAGCGTCACGCCGAGCACGGCGATCGCGCCCAGCAGGTACATCGGCGGCGCGAACTCCCCGCCCGTGATGGCGCGCTGCGTGGCATCGGCGCCGAACACCAGGATGGGAACCGCCAGCGGCAACGTGAGCAGCGACAACAACACGCCGCCGCGTCGCGCGCCGAGCGTCAGCCCCGCGCTGATGGCGCCGATCAGGCTCAGCGCGAATCCACCGAGGGCCAGGGCCGCCACCACGCTCCACATGGCCTCCGCGGGAACGCCGAGCCCGACCGCGGCGAGCGGCGCCGACAGCGCCAGCGGCAGCCCGGTCAGCAGCCAGTGCACGCAGGTCTTGGCGAACAACATCCATGTCAGCGACTGACCCGACAACGCGAACTGCTCGAGCGTTCCGTCCTGTGCATCGTCACGAAACAGGAACTCGAGCGCCAGCAGCGAGGATAACAACGCGCCGACCCACAGGACACCCGGCGCGGCGTCTCGCAGCCGCGACAACTCCGGGGTTAATGTCAGGGGGAACAGTGTTGCCACGATCATGAAGAACATGAGTGGCTGCAAAAGTTGCGAAGGTTTCCGGAAAGCGAGCCGCAGGTCACGGACCATGACCAGCCGGGCGGCTTCCAGGGGGCCCGTCTTCATGCCGCCCCCAGCTCGAGGTTCACGACGTGGCCGGAGCCGAGTTCCAGGTCCTGGTGCACCGCCGCCACCACGATGCCGCCACCCGCGAGTTGTGCCTCGATGAGGCTGGCCACCAGCCGCTTGCCATCGCTGTCCAGGTTGGTCGTGGGCTCGTCGAGCAGCCACAACACGGTGCCGGTCAGCAGGACTCCCGCCAGCGCCACTCGCCGCCGCTGCCCCGCCGACAGCGTGCGCACCGGCCGATCCGCGAATGCCTGCGCGCCAGTACGTTCCAAAGCCGCGTGTATTTCGGGTGCCGTCACGGTGCGCCGGATGCCGATCGAATAACGGAGATTCTCCCGGCCGCTGAGATCTCCCTTGAGGGGCGCATCGTGTCCGAGGTAGGCGAGCTCGGCGTGGAATTCATCGCGTGACTTGCGCGCGGCGGTGCCGCGCCAGCTCACTTCGCCCTGCTCCGGATCGAGCAGACCCGCGACCGCGCGCAACAGCGTGGTCTTGCCGGCGCCGTTCTTGCCCGTCAGCAGCACGCACTGCCCCGGCGTCGCCGCGAAGCTCACGCCGCGCAGCACGTGGCGCTCGCCGCGCCACAGGTGCAGCCCGGCAACCTTCAACATGTCAGGGAGCGGGATGGTGCCCCGGGCCGGAATCGAACCGGCATGGCCTTGCGACCGACGGATTTTAAGTCCGTTGCGTCTACCAGTTCCGCCACCGGGGCAACCTGAGTTTCCACGCGAAAGTAAGCCATCGTTAGGGCGCGCATTCTAACCTCACCCGCCCGCTTGCCGGACGGCGCGTGGCCGGGGCACGACATCAGGGCGCCGCGCGGCCGAGGTCCACCGCGCATCGATGCGGAGGCTCCGGCGGATGGATGGCGGTTTCCAGGCACTCGAACGAGATCGTTCCGGCCCGGGAGTCGTATTCCATCGGTTCGCCGGTGTAGGGATTGCGCAGCGTGGAAGTGCGGACGAGCGTCGCCACGTCCTGGTCGGGGTGTTCTTCGATCTGCGCCTGGAGCAGGAGCAGCGTGATGCGGCCCTCTTCGTCGTGAACACGGGATGGAAACTGGTGCGCATCCCAGGTCGATCTGCTCAGCGCCAGTTTGCCGCCCAGGTTGTAGAACATGCCGGGCGCCACGCGGAACTCCTTGGGCAACGGTTCGTACGCCTTCTGCTCGTAGTACTGCCGTGCGTCGAGGGATGCGCGCTGTCGCATGGGTGCGATGGTGTCCTGGAACTCCTGGTTGAACGTGGCGTTCTTCTGCATCAGCAACCGGAGCACCCACGACGCATCACTTGCGACGTACGGCATGCCGCCCAGCAGAGCGGTGCGAGACTCCGACAGGAACGCAGCTCCGATGTCGCTCTCCTCGCGACTGAGCGGAAGAACGGCGCCGCGCAGAATCGCAAGCTCGCCGGCATCGAGCTCACGCTCGCGCATCAGGGTCGACAGGAAATCGTTCGTCCAGCGGGTGGCTGCCAGCGCGGACATTTTCGTGCCCAGGAGCTGCGCCTCGCGCAAGGTCATGCGCCAGAAGGCCACCTCCTGCGCTGCCTTCTCCAGGAACACTTCCGTGGGGTCTGTGCGGAAGCTGATCGCAAGGCGCAGCCTTCCAAGCTCCTGGATCGGACCGAGCGGAGGCCACGGCGTCAGGGGATCGGGCGCCGGCGTTTCGGCGTAGTGCTCTTGCCGCAGCAGCGTTTCATACCGCGGCAAAAGCACCGTGAGCGGCGCTTTGTTTGGATCGAGCGATGCAGCCTGCGCGATCAATCGTCGTGCGCAATCCAGGCGGTACCTGGGCAGGCAAACCTGGCCGAGCGACTGCACCCCTGCGGTAGGTGCCGCTTGCTCGCGCGACTTGGCACCGAGCCCGTCGAGCGTCAGCGGCTGACCCCGGATGGCGTCTTTTTCTTCCTTGCTGATGGTCGCCGGTTCACCGCGGTCGCGCCGCGCCTGGAGGATGCGGACGATCTCGACGCCCGCCGCGCGCGGATCGCGGCCCTCCGGGGCAAAGAATCCGAGCGCGAACGGGTAGGCATTGTCGTCGAGAGACTCAGGCTTCGAATCTCGAAGCGCGACGAGCTCGGGCGCCAGGGCTTCGTCGAACCAGGGCCGGTTGAGCACGACGACCAGTGATGCGAGGGCAACCAGCCCGAGCAACACTGCGGTGGCGACGCGCGCGAGGCGCGTCATGAAGCGAAACTGGAGGCTAGGGTCGGAATCGAACCGGCATAGACGGCTTTGCAGGCCGCTGCATAACCATTCTGCCACCTAGCCGTAGTCCGAACGGACCATCGCCGGAGAGATTGGAGCGGGAAACGAGACTCGAACTCGCGACCCCGACCTTGGCAAGGTCGTGCTCTACCAACTGAGCTATTCCCGCACCTGGAGAGGGGCGTGATTCTAGGGCCGGGATTCGGCCTGTCAAGAAATTCCGGCAGGGTCGTCACCGGCAAGCCCTTCTTTTGCAAGGATTTGCATGACTGCCGTCACGGAATCCGCGTTGCGCCAGCGCGAGCGGCTGACCGGCGTGACGAAGCCTTCGGCCACCGCGTTGTCGAGCATGGCGTAGAGCGTGCGGTAGTAGTCGTCGATATTCGCGAGGATCACGGGCTTGGCATGCAGGCCCAGCTGAGCCCAGGTCACGATTTCCACGAGTTCGTCGAACGTGCCCATGCCTCCGGGCAGACCCACAAACGCATCCGACAACTCGGCCATCAGCGTCTTGCGCTCATGCATCGTGTTGACCACGTGCTGGCGCGTGAGGCCCGGGTGCGCGAGCTCTCGCTCGATGAGCATGCGCGGGATGACACCGATGACGCGCCCTCCGCCCTGCAATACCGCGTCGGCCACGATGCCCATGAGTCCGAGCCTGCCGCCGCCGTACACCAGCGTCATGCCCGCGGCCGCGAGCGCGGCACCCAGTTCCCTGGCGGCCGCGGAGTAGCTAGGCCGCGCGCCGGGCGCGGAGCCGCAGAACACGCAGACGGACATGCTCATGAGTGGCCGCGCAGGTCCGGCCACGCCGCCCTGAGATACGACACCGCGGACAGCAACGTGAGCACCGCCGCGACGATGGTCAGCACGAAGCCGATCTGGAACACGGGTAACGCGAAGCCCGGCCACACCGGCAGGTCCCAACGGAACAACATGCAGGAGAGGCCCACGATCTGCAGGATGGTCTTGAGCTTGGCGAGCTGCGAGACCTTGACCTTGCCGCGCTGGCCGATCTCCGCCATCCATTCGCGCAGCGCCGAGATGGCGATCTCGCGGCCGATGATCACGATCGCGCACAACACCAGCGTCGCGCGGATCGATTGCGCGCGCAGCGTGGCCGTGGCGCCATCCAGCGCCTCGAGCCCCGGGATGATCATGTCGGCGTTGTCCTTGCTGACCAGCAGCACGAGCGCGACCGCGACGATGAGCTTGTCGGCGACCGGGTCGAGGAATGCACCCAGCCGCGAGGTCTGCCCCATCTTGCGTGCGAAGTAGCCGTCGAGCGAATCGGTGATGCCGGCGACGGCGAACAGCAGTCCGGCCGCCGGGTCTGCCCAGTGGTACGGTAGATAGAAGAACACGATCACCAGCGGGATCGCGAAGATGCGCAACCAGGTCAGCGTGTTAGGAAGGTTCCAGACCATCGCGTCGACGTTTCGGCCTTTCAGGCACCGGGATGCAGATGATCATATAGGGTGCGCGCCAGCGTTGTCCCGATCCCCGCCACGGACTCGAGGTCGCCGACGCCGGCCCGCATGAGTCCCTGCATGCCGCCGAAGTGCCTCAACAACGCGCGGCGCTTCGCCGGACCGAGGCCGGGGATGGTTTCCAGCACGGATTCGTTGTGCCGGCGCGCGCGGCGCTTGCGATGCCCGGTAATGGCAAAGCGATGGGCTTCGTCGCGGATGCGCTGAATGACCCGCAGCGCCCGCGAATCCGGGCCGGGCACGAGGGGCACATCCGACCCGAACACGAACAGCCGTTCCTGGCCGGGCTTGCGATCCGGCCCTTTGGCGACACCGACGAGCTTGAGGTCGCCAAAGCCCAGCTGCGCGAGCTCGACGTGGACCTCGTTGATCTGTCCGAGTCCGCCGTCGATGAGCAGGACGTCGGGTGCCTGAGCCTCGCCGGAGCGCACGCGTTCGTACCGCCGTTTCAGTGCCTGCCGCAGCGCGCCGTAGTCGTCTCCGGGCGTCACCCCCGTGATGTTGAAGCGCCGGTAATCCTTCTTGATCGGGCCCTCGGGACCGTAGATCACGCAGGAGGCCACGGTGCCCTCGCCCGCCGTATGGCTGATGTCGAAACACTCGAGGCGCTTCGGCGCCTCCTCGAGCCCTAACAATTCACCCAGCGCCACCATCATTTCCTCGATGTCGGCGCGGCGCGCGCGGCGCATGCGCAGCGCCTGCGTGGCGTTCTCGACCGTCATGGCCAGCCAGCGGGCCGGCAGCGCGCGCGACGGCTTCCAGAGCCGCGAGGTGATGCCGCTCCGGTCGTTGAGCGCCGCGGTCAGTGCCTCGGCCTCGGCCAGCTCCAGGTTCACGAGGATTTCCGGCGGCGCGGGCGTTTCCGCGTAGTACTGCATGAGGAACGAGGCCAGCGCCTCGTTCGGCTCGGCCAGCGAGCCCTTCGGGAAATAACACGTGGAACCGAGGTTGCGACCGCCGCGAATGATCATCACCGAGATCGCGAATTCGCCCGGCTCGCCCACCAGCGCGAACACGTCGATGTCGCGATCGCCCTCGGCGGTCACGATCTGCTGCGCCTGCACCTGCTTGAGCGCTGCCAGCTGGTCGCGCAGGGCCGCGGCGCGCTCGTACTGCAGGCTCTCCGCCGCCTTCTCCATGGCATTGGTGAGCTCGCCGCTGACTTCGTCATTGCGACCTTCGAGCACCTTGACCGCGGCCGCGATGTCGCGCGCGTAGTCCTCGCGCGAGATCAGCTTCACGCAGGGCGCCGAGCATCGGCCGATCTGGTGCTGCAGGCAGGGCCGGCTGCGATTCTCGAAGAACGTGTCACGGCAATTCCGGATGCGGAAGATCTTCTGGATGCTCTGCAAGGTCTCCTTGACCGCGCCCGCACTCGGGAAGGGACCGAAATAGCGTCCCGGCAGGTTGCGCGGCCCGCGGTAGAACACCAGCCGGGGGTACTCGTGCCCCGCCGGTAGATAGACGTAAGGGAAGCTCTTGTCGTCGCGCAGCACGATGTTGTAGCGCGGCTTGTGCTCCTTGATGAGGTTGTACTCGAGCAGCAGCGCCTCGGTCTCGGAGTTGGTGAGCGTGACCTCGATGCGCGCGATGTGCCCGACCAGCGCCTGCACCTTCGGGTCGACGTTGCTCGCCATGAAGTAATTGCCGACGCGGTCCCGCAGGTTGCGGGCCTTGCCGACGTACAGCAGCTCGCTCCTGCCCTCGTCGTCGCCGGCCCCGCTCTTCGGCGGACCATACATGCGATAGACACCCGGCCTGCGCGGCAGGCTGGGGATGTACTCCTTGGGATCGAATGAGTCGGCGTGTTCCGTCACGCGCTCATTGTAGACCCGCGAGCGACGCGCTCCGCGCGAGCACCATCTGGAACATCTCGGTGGTCAGCCGGCGGGTCTGCGTGTTGTAGCGGCTGCAGTGGTAGGAGTCGACCAGGCGGCGACCATCGGGCAGCACGTGCTCTGCGCCGTGCGCGAACTTCGCCGCGTTACGTTTCTGCCCCGTCGCGATCAGCACCGCCTCGTGCGCCACCAGCCCCAACGCCAGCACGGCCTGGACGGACCGCAGTTCCGCGAGCTCCGCCGCGAGGTACTGGTTGCAGGTCTTGATCTCCTTCGGCAGCGGCTTGTTTTCGGGCGGCAGGCATTTCACCGCGTTGGTGATGCGCACGCCGAGCAGCTGCAGGCCGTCGAACCGGTCCACCGAGGTGGGCGCGGTCGAGAGCCCCAGTCGATGCAGGGATTCATATAAAAGAATGCCGGCGTAGTCACCGGTGAACGGTCGCCCGGTGCGATTGGCACCGTGCATGCCCGGAGCCAGGCCGACGATCAGCAGCCTGGGCGCAGCTTCGCCGAACGGCCCGACCGGCTTGCAGTGGTAGTCCGGATTCTCGTGCGCGGTCTTGACGAGAAAACTCGCGAGCCGCGGGCACAGCGTGCAGTCCGGGCAGAAGGTGGGCGACTTTTCCACGCGAGGCGCGCGGCTACTTCATGCGGCGGATGATGGCGTCGCCGAAACCCGTGGTGCCGACCAGCGTGGCGCCGGGGATCAGGCGCTGCAGGTCTTCCTCGACGTTCTTGCGCGCGGCGATGTCCCGCTTGGTGGCGCGGATGGCTTCGCGCAGCCGCGCGAGATCGTAAGTCATCTCCTTGGCCGCGATGGTCTCGGCCACACCGTGCATGATGAGGTCCGCGGCTTCCTTCCAGCCGATATAACGCAGCATCATCTCCGCGGAGAGGATCAGCGAGCCGGGATTGACGCGATCCTTGCCGGCGAAACCCGGTGCCGTGCCATGCGTCGCTTCGAATACCGCGAGACCGTCACCGATGTTGCCGCCCGGCGCTATGCCGATGCCGCCCACCTGCGCGGCGAGCGCATCCGAGATGTAATCGCCGTTGAGGTTCAGCGTCGCGATCACGTCGTAGTCTTCTGGCCGCAGCAGCACCTGCTGCAGGAAGTTGTCCGCGATCACGTCCTTGATCACGATCTCCTTGCCGTTGACCGGGTTCCTGAAGCTGCACCAAGGACCGTTGCCGATGGGCTGCGCGCCGAATTCCTCGCGCGCCAGTAGATAGCCCCACTGCATGAAGGCACCTTCGGTGTACTTCATGATGTTGCCCTTGTGCACCAGCGTGACCGACACTCGGTCGTTCTCGATGGCGTACTGGATGGCCTTGCGCACCAGGCGCTGGCTGCCCTCTTTGGAGACCGGCTTGATGCCGAGACCCGAGCTCGCCGGAAAGCGGATGCCCGTGACCTTGAGCTCGTTCTGCAGGAAATAGATGAGGCGCTGGACTTCGGCCGAGCCCGTGGGCCACTCGATGCCCGCGTAGATGTCCTCGGTGTTCTCGCGGAACACCACCATGTCGGTGAGCGAAGCGTCGGCCATCGGCGTCGACACGCCCGGGAAATAACGAATGGGCCGCACGCAGGCGAACAGATCGAGGTTCTGGCGCATGGCCACGTTGAGCGAGCGCATGCCGCCGCCCACCGGCGTGCCGAGCGGGCCCTTGATGCTGACCACGAAATCGCGCAGCGCCGTCAGTGTCTCGTCGGGAAATCCCGTGCCGTAGACCTTGGCCGCCTTGTCGCCGGCGAACACCTCGGTCCAGGCGATACGACGCTTGTTGCCGTACGCCCTTTCGACCGCCGCGTTCACCACCTTGAGCATCACCGGCGTGATGTCGATCCCGATCCCGTCGCCTTCGATGAACGCGATGATCGGGTTCTCCGGCACGTTCAGTGACGCGTCCGGATTGATGGTGATGCGTTGCCCGTCCTTGGGAACCTTGATGTGCTCGTACTGCATCGAGTGCTTAACGCGCTGGTCCGTGTTTGCCAATGAGCATCGCGAGCTCGAGCGCCTGTTCGTAGTTCAAGCGCGGGTCGACGGTCGACTTGTAGGCACGCGCGAGATCCGAATCCGTGAGGCCACGCGCGCCACCGGTGCACTCGGTGACGTCTTCACCGGTGAGCTCGATGTGCACGCCGCCGAGGAACGAGCCGTGCGCTTCGTGCACCTGGAACGACGCCTCGACTTCACGAAGGATGTTCTCGAAGCGCCGCGTCTTGAGGCCACCCGAGCTGGTCTCGGTGTTTCCGTGCATGGGATCGCAGACCCAGAGCACCTGCTGACCGGTCTCGCGAACCGCCTTGATCATGCGCGGCAGGCCCTTCTCCACGTCCTTGGCGCCAAAGCGATGGATGATGGTCAGGCGCCCCGGCGTGTTGTTCGGGTTCAGCGTGGTGACCAGGCCCTGCAGCCATTCCTCGGTCATCGCGGGTCCGATCTTGACGCCCATGGGATTGGCGATGCCGCGGAAGAATTCCACGTGCGCGCCGTCCAACTGCGCCGTGCGCATGCCGATCCACGGCATGTGCGTGGACAGGTTGTACCAGCGCTTCTGGCGCTCGATGTAACGCGTCTGCGCGGCCTCGTAGTGCATCAGCAGGCCTTCGTGCGCGGCGTAGAAATCCACGGCCGTGACTTCGTGCGGCGCACGGCCGCCGCTCACGCGCTCGAAGAACTCGAGCGAGTCGGCGATGGAGTTCACGATCTTCTGGTACTGCTCCTTGAGCGGCGAGTGCTGCATGAACCCGAGATCCCAATACTGCGGGTGATGCAGGTCGGCGAAGCCGCCATCACAGAGCGCGCGCACGAAATTCAGCGTGAGCGCCGAACGTTCGTAGCCACGCAGCAGCAGCAGCGGATCCGGCTCGCGCGCCTCGGCCGTGAACTCCGAGCGGTTCACGAGATCGCCACGGAACGCCGGCAGCGTCACGGCGTTGCGTGTCTCGGTGTCGGCCGAACGCGGCTTGGCGTACTGGCCCGCCATGCGGCCGACGCGAATGATGGGTTTCTTGAGACCGTGCAACAGCACCAGGCTCATCTGGAGCAGGATCTTGAGCTTCTTGGCGATCTTGTCGGACTCGCACTCCTCGAAGGTCTCGGCGCAGTCGCCGCCCATGAGCAGGAACTTGTTGCCGCGCTGGGCTTCCGCCAGGTGCTCGCGCAGCTGTTCGATTTCCCACGACACGACGAGCGGCGGCAGCTTGGCAAGCTGTGCCACCGTGCTGTCGAGTTTCGCAAGGTCGTTGTAGCGCGGCTGTTGATGAGCCGGGCGGGAGGTCCAGGACGCGGGATGCCAGGGAGCTGTGTCGGGGGTACGCATGGTGCGAAGTATTCTAATTCAGCGGGTTACGGCACACTACGGCCCAACGAGGTTTTCATGCACAAAGTCTTGATCCTGGGTGCCGGCAAGATCGGCGCCCTCATCAGCGGCCTGTTGGCCGAATCCGGCGATTACGACGTCACCCTGGGCGATGTGGACTCCGCGACGGCCGAATCCGTCGTCAAGGCGCACGGTTCGAGGAATTTGCGCGCCGTGGCCGTGGATGCGGGCGATGCCAAGGCGCTCGGCAACCATTTCGCGCTTCACAAGCCCCACGCCGTCATCTCCAGCCTTCCTTATTACTGCAACCCGGTCGTGGCCAAGGCGGCACGCAAGGGCAACGCGCATTATTTCGACCTCACCGAGGACGTGGAGGTCACCAAGGCGGTGCGGCGCATCTCGCGCGGCGCGTCGCGCGCCTTCGTGCCCCAGTGCGGGCTCGCGCCCGGCTTCATCAGCATCGCGGCCAATGAGCTGACCAAACACTTCGACGAGCTGCGCTCGATCAAGCTGCGCGTCGGCGCCCTGCCCCAGCACCCTAACAACGTGCTCAAGTATTCGCTGACCTGGTCCACCGAGGGCCTCATCAATGAATACGGCAATCCCTGCCAGGCCGTGGTCGACGGCAAGCTGGTGGAGTCCGCGCCGCTCGAAGGCCTCGAGGAGATCGAGATCGACGGCACGCTGTACGAGGCGTTCAACACCTCGGGTGGCCTCGGATCGCTCGCCGAGTCGTATGGCAAGCAGTGCGAGCAGATCAACTACAAGACCATGCGGTATCCCGGGCATTGCGCGCAGATGCGCCTGCTCATGAACGATCTCAAGCTCAACACCGATCGAGCGACGCTCAAGCGCGTGCTCGAACACGCGGTGCCGCAGACCTTGCAGGACGTGGTCATCGTGTACGCCGCGGTCGCTGGCAAGCAGGACGGTGAACTTCGCGAAGAGAACTACGTCAACAAGATCTACCCGCAGGTGATTGCCGGACGCCTGTGGTCCGCGATCCAGGTGACCACGGCCGCCGGCATCACCGCCGTGGTGGACCTCGTGCTCGCGAGCCCGCGCAAGTACAAGGGCTTCGTCGCGCAGGAGCAGTTCAGCCTGCCGGAGATCCTCGACAATCGGTTCGGCCAGTTCTATGCCCCGGGCGGCACCAAGGACGTGTCTTCCGCGGTCGTGGTCAAGGGCCAGGCCGGCCACCAGCGCCGCGTCCGGGGATCCCAGTCCAGCCAGAAGGGGCCCGGCAAGAAAGGACGCAAGACATGAACGCCGTACTCAAGAACACGGAAGTTTCCGCCATCCTCAAGCGGCTCGGCATCGATTCGATCAATGCCGGTGCCTGGAGCGGCTCGCTCGGCTGGTCCAAAGACGTGGCCGGCGCCTTGATCACCTCGGTGAATCCCGCCACCGGCGAGACGCTGGCGCAGGTACGCGCCGCGACGGTCACAGATTACGAGGCGGTGATGCGCAGCGCCGTCGAAGCGGCCACCGCGTGGCGCACCGTGCCGGCGCCGCGGCGTGGCGAAGCGATCCGCCTGCTGGGCGAAGCGCTGCGCGCCGCGAAGGATGACCTCGGCGCGCTGGTCACGCTCGAGAACGGCAAGATCAAGGCCGAGGGCCTCGGCGAGGTGCAGGAGATGATCGACATCGCCGACTTCGCCGTCGGCCAGTCGCGCATGCTTTATGGCCTCACCATGCACTCGGAGCGGCCGCAGCACCGCATGTACGAGCAGTGGCATCCGCTCGGCGTCGTCGGGATCATCTCGGCGTTCAACTTCCCGGTGGCCGTCTGGGCCTGGAATTCGTTCCTCGGCGCCATCTGCGGCAACGCGTCGGTGTGGAAGCCGTCGCCGAAGACGCCGCTCACGGCGATCGCGGTCCAGCACATCTGCAACAAGGTGCTGCGCGAGGCCAAACTACCCGCGATCTTCCAGCTGTTCATCGACGCGGGCAATGAGCTCGCCACGCGCTTCGTGGACGACAAGCGCGTCGCGCTGGTGTCCTTCACGGGCTCGACGGCCGTGGGTCGACACGTGGCCGAACGCGTGGCGCGGCGGCTCGGCAAGGTGCTGCTCGAGCTCGGCGGCAACAACGCCATCATCGTCGACGAGTCCGCGGACCTTAAACTCGCGGTGCCGTCCATCGTGTTCGGCGCGGTCGGCACGGCCGGCCAGCGCTGCACCACCACGCGCCGCGTGCTCGTGCATCGCTCCAAGCTCGCGGAGCTCGAGAAGAAGCTGGCGCACGCGTACACGCAGATCCGGATCGGCAACCCGATCGACCCGGCCACGCTCATGGGCCCCTTGATCGACAAGGGTGCCGTCGAACGGTATTCGCAGGCCATCGAGCAGGCCCGGGCCGCGGGCGGCACGGTCATCGCGGGCAACAAGGTGCTCGAGGGCAAGGGCAATTTCGTGGCGCCGACCATCATCCGCGCCGCCAATGACTGGCCCATCGTGCAGCACGAGACCTTCGCGCCCGTGCTGTACCTGGTCCCGTTCGATTCACTCGAAGAAGCGATCTCGATGCAGAACGCGTCGGCGCATGGCCTGTCTTCCGCCATCTTCACGGACCGGCTGCAGCACGCCGAGGCATTCCTCTCGGCGTCGGGCAGCGACTGCGGCATCGCCAACGTGAACATCGGCACTTCCGGTGCCGAGATCGGCGGCGCATTCGGCGGCGAAAAGGATACGGGCGGCGGCCGCGAGTCGGGCTCGGATTCGTGGAAGGCCTACATGCGCCGGCAGACGAACACGATCAACTGGAGTCGCGACCTGCCGCTCGCGCAGGGCATCACCTTCGAGATCAAGGAAGCGCCGTAGCGGCAGCCAGTCTTCCGGGTAGTTTGAGCTCGAAGCGTGCACCGCCGAGCTCGGACGCATCGATGTGCATCTGGCCGCCGTAGAGCGCGACGGTGTCGTGCACCATGGCCAGTCCGAGACCGTGCCCGGGTGTGGCCTCGTCCGCCCGGCCACCGCGCACCAGCACGCGTGCGCGGTCTGACTCGGCGATCCCCGGCCCGTCGTCATCGATGAACATCAGCAGCGCCGTCCGCGAGCTGGCCGCGCTGTCGACGCGGACTTCGATGCGCACGTTGCCGCGCGCCCACTTGCACGCGTTGTCCAGCAGGTTGCCGAGCAATTCGGTGAGGTCGGCCCGATCGCCGATGAACTGCGCCGCAGGATCGACCGCCATCCCGAACAACAGGTCCTTGTTGCCGTAGACCTTCAGCAGCGCGGCGCGCAGCTCGGTGATGATCGGCGCCACGTCCACGGGCGCCTGGCCCAACAGGGCGCCACCGCTCGCCGCCGCCCGCTTCATCTGGTGCTCGATGATGCCGGTCATGCGTTCGATCTCGGTGTCCAGCGCCCCCTTGGCCGGTGGCGCCACGTCGCTCAGCGACTGGCGCATCACGGCCAGCGGCGTCTTGAGCGAATGCGCGAGATTGCCGAGCGTGTCCCGGTAACGCTTGATGCGCGTGCGTTCCGCCTCGATCAGCGCATTGAGATTGCCGGTGACGGCGGTCAGCTCCTGCGGCCAGTGTTCACTGAGCTGCTCGCGGTTGCCCGCCTCGACGTCCTTGATCTCGCGCACCAGGCGGCGCATGGGCTGCGACAGCCAGCGCATGACCAGCGTCAGCGTCGCGAGCAACAGCAGCGCAAGTCCCGTGAACCAGCCGATGAGCTGCTGGCGGAAACTCGAGATCTGGGCGTTGTAGGTCGCGAGACTGGTGGCCACGCTGAACGTGAACCGCGCCTGTTGGCCGTGCAGGTCATCCCACACGATGCCGCGGCTCGCCACGGCGAGGCGCACGTCGGTGCCGGCGATCTCGGTGAACATGAAGGTCCGCGCGCCCGGCTCGAGCGGAGGACCGAACTGCACCGCGGTGCCCGTGGTCGATTGCGAACGCCAGATGCTCTCGCCGGCCGCCGAACGGATCTCGGCGTACAGGCCCGAACCCGGCGTGTCGAAGCGGGTGTCGAGCAAGGCCGTGGGCGTGACGGATTCGGGCCCGTCGGGATCGGCGGCCGCCACCAGCGCCACCATCTGCGCATCGAGCACTTCGCGCAGGCTGCGTTCGGCCGCGTGGCGGAACAACATGTCGAGCAGGAAAATCGTCAGCGCGAAGAACACCACGATCACGCTGAACACGGAGAGCAGCAGCCTCCGCCGAAGTGAGGGCTGTCGCGGCGTGGTCGGCGCCAAGTGTCAGGTGCCCTGGTTGCGAGCCGCTTCCGTACGAGCCAGCGCGAAGCGGTAGCCGCGGCCGCGCAAAGTCTCGATGGGCTTCAGGGCGTCATCGGGATCCAGCTTGCGTCGCAGGCGTCCGATGAACACCTCGATGACATTGCTGTCGCGCTCGTAGTCCTGGTCGTAGAGCCGCTCCGTGAGCTCGGTCTTCGAGATCACGTCGCCGGCACGCAGCATCATGTGTTCGAGGATGCGGTATTCGAAGGTGGTCAGCTCGATCGGCGAGCCATTGAGCGACACCTGCTGGGCACGCGTGTCGAGACGGATGGGACCGCACTCGAGGATCGGACTCGCCCAGCCGCCCGCGCGACGCATCAGGGCCTGCATGCGAGCCAGCACTTCCTCGAAGTGATAGGGCTTGGCGACGTAGTCGTCGGCGCCGGCCTGCAGGCCTTCGACCTTGTCCTGCCAGCGGTCGCGCGCCGTGAGGATCAGGATCGGAAAGGTCTTGCCTGCGGCGCGCAACTTGCGGATCAGGTCGAGTCCCGAAATCTTGGGCAGCCCGAGATCCACGACCGCGATGTCGAGCGGGTATTCGTTGCCCGCAAACAGGCCCTCTTCACCATCCGCGGCGACGTCCACGGTGAAGCCCTGCTTCGCCAACTGCTCGCGCAGGCCATCGCGCAGCGCGGCTTCGTCTTCGACCACCAGCGCGCGCATCAGCGCATCCTTCCGGTGGCGGCGTCGATACGTACCGTCATCACGCGGCCGTTTTCCGAAAGCAGCTTGAGCACGTACACCTTGCGACCATCCTCGTCCTGCACGTCCGTGCGCACCACGCGCGCGCGAAACTGTTGTTCGGCGCGGCGCACGGCCTCGTCGAGCGAGATGCCGTCGTGACGCGCATCTTCGATGTACTGGGTCTCGAGGTTGCTGCCGGCCTGGGTCACCAGCCCCGGCATGCCATGGGCCTGCGAGAACGGGCCCAGGCCCAGCGCGAACAGCGCGGCCGGCACCAGGCCTTGTCGGATCTTCTTCATGACGGGCGCGAGTTTAACGCTTTGCGCATGAAAGGCGATGTGGGCGGTCAACCTCACGAAGGTGACCGCCCACAAGCCGAGGGCAAACAACTCGGTGATCACTCCGCCGGGCTCACGTCGACGCGCACGCGGATGCGGTCACCGGGGCGATATGGCAGATCGGTCACCTGGCGGCGGCCGTGGTACACGTAGGTCACGCGGTAGCCGTCGACGCGCTCCTGGTACTCGTCGTGGTAACGCGTTTCGCAGCGCTGCACCGTGTAAGGCTGCGGCGCAGTCACCGCGCCGTAACGACGCATGCCCTGCTGGTGACCGATGGCCGCGCCGATGACGGCACCACCCGCGGTGGCGGCCTTGCGGCCCTGGCCGTGGCCGATCTGGTTGCCGATGACGGCGCCGATCGCGGCACCCAGCAGCGTACTGCCCGCGACCTGCGGGCCATGCCCGCCGTACTGGGTTCCGCCGTTGTCATATCGTGTCTCGTCCCAGCATTCACGCTGCGGCGTGCTCACGCGAACGCGAGTGGTGAGCGGCTGCACGTCGACGACCTTGGCGTAGTCGTAGCCCGCGCCGTCATCGTAACGACCGTCATATCGGTCGTCGTAGCGTCCGTTGTCATGGCGCCCGTCGTCGTAACGGTCCTGCGCAAACGCTCCGGCACTGCCCAGCGAGATGGCGGCAGCCACGAAACCCACGAGAACCTTCTTGCTGTACATAAATCCTCCATCGGTCGCACCGCGACCGTGGGGCCAATGTACGCAGCAGTCGATGAATACCTACTGAACGCTGGATTCGCCGGCTTTTTCCAGCTGTTTGACCTCGTTCCACAACGCGTCCCAGGCCGCGGCATCGAGGCCCGGCAGCGTCAGCGAACGCTCACGCGCGAGCCGTTCCATGGCGCGGAAGCGACGCTCGAACTTCGCATTGGCGAGCCGCAGCGCTTCTTCCGGGTCGATGCGGAAGTGACGCGACCAGTTCGCGACCGCAAACAACAGGTCGCCGATTTCGTCGGCGCGCTCATCGGGCGCGGCCTGCGTGACCTCGCGCAACTCTTCCTCGATCTTGGCGCGTACACCGCGCTCATCGGGCCAGTCGAATCCGACACGGCCGGCGCGTTTGCCGAGCTTGGCGGCACGGGCCAGCGCGGGCAGCGCCAGCGGCACGTCCGACAACTCGCTCGGCGACTGCTCGCCGCGCGCCGCGCGTTCGCGCGCCTTGTGCTCTTCCCAGGCGCGATTCAGTTCCGACGCCGATTGCACTTCGACATCGCCGAACACGTGCGGATGGCGCGTGGTCAGCTTGTCCGAGATCGCATCGGCCACGGTCGCGAAATCGAACCAGCCGCGCTCCTGCCCCATGCGCGCATGGAACACCACCTGGAACAGCAGGTCGCCGAGCTCGGATTCCAGCTCCCCGGGCACGCCGCGCGCGATCGCATCGGCTACTTCGTACGCCTCTTCGATGGTGTACGGCGCGATGCTCGCGAAATCCTGCTCGAGGTCCCAGGGACATCCACCCTGCGGATCGCGCAGTCGCCGCATGATTTCGAGCAGCCGGACCAGTGCGCGTTGCGCGTGTGCATCGTCGCTCATCGGCCGTGGCTCATGGATTTTTCCTCGCGCAACATGCGCACGAAGGTCAGGAGCATGCCCGCGGTGGCGCCCCAGATGTTCTGCCCTTCCCAGGGAATGTCGTAGAGCAGCATCTCCTCGTCGCCCACCTTGCGCAGCTGCGCCTTGTGATTGGCGCTGTCGAGCACGTGATCGAGCGGTACCTCGAACACGCCCGCGACCTCGTGCGGGTTCAGTTCCAGCGAGAACGGCGGCGTCACCAGGCCGAGCACCGGCGTGACGCGGAAACCGCTGATCACCACGTGGTCGGGTAGATAGCCGAACACCTGCACGCGCCCGCGTTCGAGGCCGATCTCCTCGTGCGCTTCGCGCAATGCGGCGCTGGCCACGTCGGCGTCGGTGTCCTCGACCCGGCCGCCCGGAAAGGCGATCTGCGCCGCGTGCCGCGCGAGCTGCGAGGCACGTTGCGTGAGCAGCACGGTCATGCCGCCCGGCCGGTCCACCAGGGGAACCAACACCGCGGCGGGCACCGGGTTGCTCGGAAAATGCCGCACCAGCCGCTGGCTGCGTTCGGCGTCGATGCCGAGTACGCGCCAGTCGGTGAGTTCGTGTTGGGGCTGCGTCCCGGTGAAGCGCCGCAGGATGCGTTCGCGCACTTCGCTCAACCGCCGCCTCCACCGCCACCATGCAGCCCGCCGCGCGTGAGCGCGGCCGGGTCCAGCAGTCGCTGCAACTCCTCGCGCGCCAGTCCCGACATCTCGAGCGCCACGTCGAATACCGGCCGGCCCTCGGCATAGGCCTTCTTGGCGATCGCGGCCGCGCGTTCGTAACCGATGACGGGATTCAGCGCAGTCACGAGGATGGGATTGCGTCCCAGCGCATCGTCGAGCCGCGAGACATCGGGTTCCATCCCCGCGATGCACTGATCGGCGAGTGCACGCGCACCCCGCGCGAGCAGGTGGATCTGCTCCAGCAGGTCGGTGCCGATGAGCGGCAGCATCACGTTGAGCTGGAAGTTGCCGGACTGGCCCGCGATTGCGATGGCGGCGTCGAGTCCCATGACCTGCGCGGCGATCATCGCGATGGCCTCCGGGATCACCGGGTTCACCTTGCCGGGCATGATGCTGCTGCCGGGCTGCAGCGCCGGCAGCTTGAGCTCGGCGAGGCCCGCCAGCGGGCCCGAGGCCATCCAGCGCAGGTCGTTGCAGATCTTCATGAGCGAAACGGCAAGCGCGCGCAGCTGGCCCGAGAACTCCACGGCCGCATCCTGCGTGCCCTGCGCGGCGAAGAAATTGTCGGCCGTGACGAAGGGCACGGAGGTCAGCGCGCGCAATTCCGCGGCGAAGGTCTCGGCAAATTTTTCGTGCGCGTTGATGCCGGTGCCGATGGCGGTGCCGCCCTGCGCCAGCGCCAGCAGCCGCTTTTCACTGTCCTGCAGCCGCGCGCGCGCGAGCTCGATCTGCGCGCGCCATCCCGAGACCTCCTGGCCCAGCGACAGCGGCATCGCGTCCATGAGATGTGTGCGACCGGTCTTGAGGACTTTCTCCCAGGCACGCTCCTTTTCGGTGAGTACCCGGACCAGGCCCTCGAGTGCGGGCAACAGCTCGCGACGCGTCGCGAGCACGGCGCTCACGTGGATCGCGCTCGGAATGCAGTCATTGCTGCTCTGGCACATGTTCACGTGGTCGTTGGCGTGCACCGGTTTCCCGGATGACCGGCTCGCGAGGCGCGCGATCACCTCGTTGGCATTCATGTTGGTGCTGGTGCCGCTGCCGGTCTGGTAGACATCGAGCGGGAATTGCGCGTCGTGGGTACCGCGGGCGACGGCCAGCGCCGCGTCGGAAATCGCGGCGGCCACGTCGGCCGGCAACAGGTTCAGCCGGGAATTGGCGCGCGCCGCGGCTGCCTTGATCAATGCGAGCGCCGCGATGAAATCCGCGGGCAGCGTGCGGCCGCTCAACTGGAAATTGCGCCGTGCCCGCTCGGTCTGCGCGCCCCACAACGCACCGGCCGGCACTTCGATCTCACCGAAGCTGTCGTGCTCTTTCCGACTGCCATCGTCTGCCTGCGATATCATGCGCGGCCAGTCTAGCAGCAGAGATTTCGAGGCAGTTCGTTCATGGATTCCGCAGCCCTTTCCGCGCTCTCCCCGGTCGATGGTCGTTACCGCAAGGCTGCCGACGGGTTGCGTGCCGTGCTGTCGGAAAGCGGCCTGATCCGCGAGCGAATCCGCATCGAGGCCGCCTGGCTGCTGAGCCTCGCCGAGTCCGTGCCCCAGCTGCTGCAACGGCCCCTGCCCGACGGCGTGCGCAAGCTCGCGGCCGGCCTGGCGCTGGAACCAGGCGACGAGGCCCCGGCGGCGGTCAAGGCCATCGAATCGCGCATCAACCACGACGTGAAGGCCGTGGAGTACTTCGTGCGCGAGAAGCTCACGCAGAGCGGCGCGACCCCGGCGGTCCTCGAGCTCGTGCACTTCGGCTGCACCTCCGAGGACATCAACAACCTGTCGTACGCGCGCATGTTGCGGGCCGCGCGTACCCTGCTGTCCGGCGAGCTCGAAAAAGTCATCGAGAAGCTGCGCGGCTTCGCGCACGAACACGCCGCGTTGCCCATGCTGTCGCGCACCCACGGCCAGACCGCGAGCCCCACCACGCTCGGCAAGGAATTCGCCAACGTGGTCGCGCGGCTCAAGCGCGCGCGGGCGCGTTTCGACAAGGTGGAAATCCTCGCCAAGTGGAATGGCGCCGTGGGCAACTACAACGCGCACGTGGCCGCGCTGCCCGGAGTCGACTGGCCGGCGGTCAGCCGCAAGTTCGTCGAGTCGCAGGGTTTCACCTGGAACGAATATTCCACGCAGATCGAGCCGCACGACTGGATCGGCGAGTACTGCGATGCGCTCGCGGCCGTCAACGTGATCCTCATCGATTTCGCGCGCGACACCTGGGGCTACATCTCGCTCGGCTACCTGCGGCAGCGCGCGGTCGCGGGCGAAGTCGGCTCGTCGACCATGCCGCACAAGGTCAACCCGATCGACTTCGAGAACGCCGAAGGCAACCTCGGCATCGCCAACGCGCTGCTGCAGCACTTCGCGAGCAAACTACCCATCTCGCGCTGGCAGCGCGACCTCACCGACTCGACCGTGCTGCGCAACGTCGGCGTGGCGCTGGCGCACAGCCTGGTCGCCTGGAACTCGCTGCAGCGTGGCCTCGGCAAGATCGCCGCGAACCCCGCGGCCATCGCGGCCGACATCGACGATGCGCACGAGGTGCTCGGCGAAGCGCTGCAGACCGCGCTGCGCGCGGCCGGCGTACCCAACGGCTACGAGCTGCTCAAGGACTTCACGCGCGGCGCGCAGGTCGACGCGGCAGGACTCGCGGCCTTCATCGACAAACTACCGTTGCCGGACGCGGACCGCTCGCGGCTGCGCGCGCTGACGCCGGCACAGTACGTGGGTCTTGCGGCCACCCTGGCGCGGGACATCTGAGACCGCCTGCGCGCGCATTTAACACTGGCGGTTTCCCCTGATGCGGCGCATTGAAAAGTGCGTCTAAATTGCGACCAGCCACACGTTTTACGGCCGGTTTGGCTGTCAGAGCGATGAAAGCGTGACGCATTTGGCACAGCCGGCCGCAATACGCCCCCTAGGCTTCCGCGGGCACGGGTCACAATCCGCCTCGACCATGACGAACGGGGAATTCGACTTCAACAGGTTTGCGCGCGCGCAGTCCGCGCCGGCAGCTCCGCTGCCCGCGGCGCAGCCCGGCCGTGCCGAGAACCATGTGCGCGTGATCGGCTCGCTCGAGGAGATGCGCGCCGCGGTCGACGCCGTGGCCGGCAGCGCCCAGCGCCTGATGTCTATCTACACGCCCGACCTCGAGCCGGACCTCTACGACCAGAACGGCTTCCTCGAGATCGTCAAACGCTTCGTGCTGGCGCGCCGCTTCGCCAAGGTGCGCGTGCTGCTCTCCGACTCCGGGCGGCTGCTGCGCGACAACAACCGTTTCATCGCCATGGGCCGCAGGCTCACGAGCTGCATCGACATCCGGCCCGCCATGGGCGAGGCGCGCCAGCGCGCCTGCGCGTACCTGATCGCCGACGACCGCGCGATCGTCTACCGCGTACACTCGGACCGCTGGGATGGCGTCGCCGATCTCAACAACCCGCCGATCGCGCGCCAGTACCTCGACGAGTTCGACGAGATCTGGCACGCCAGCTCGACCGACGCCTCGCGCCAGGCCGTACGCTAGTTAGAGCATGCCGTTGAATCCCGAGGTCACCGTCGCTGCCGTGGTCGTGCGCGACGGGCGATTCCTGCTGGTCGAGGAACGCATCCAGGGACGCCTCGTGCTCAACCAGCCGGCCGGGCACCTCGAGGACCGGGAAACCCTGGTCGAGGCCGCGGTGCGCGAGACACGCGAAGAGACCGCCTGGCGGTTCCATCCCGAGGCGCTGGTGGGCACCTACCTGTGGCGCAACCCGTCGAATGGCCGCAGTTTCCTGAGGTTCGCCTTCTGCGGCGAAGTCGATGACCACCAGCCGCAGCAGCCGCTCGACAAGGGCATCGTGCGCGCCTTGTGGCTGTCGCCGGACGAGATGCAGGCCCAGCCCGCACGCCTGCGATCGCCGCTCGTGATGCGCTGTATCGAGGATTTCCTGCAGGGTCGGCGCCTGCCGCTCGAGTCGGTGTCATCCCTCGACCTGCAGACCGCGCTCCACGTTCCCACCGTCGTCAACCTCTAGTCGCAAGCCGGGGGCGGTACAATCCGCGCCCTTGAAAGCTCCGGGCGAAAGAATCGTGGTCGGCATGTCCGGCGGCGTCGACTCCGCGGTCGCCGCATTGCTGCTGGTGCGTGGCGGCTACGACGTGCACGGCCTCTACATGAGCAACTGGGACGAGGACGACGACTACTGCACCGCGGCCCAGGATTTCCAGGACGCGCGCGCCACCGCCGCCGAGCTCGGCATCCCGCTGCATCGCGTGAGCTTCGCCGAGGCGTATCGCCAGCGCGTCTTCGACTATTTCCTCACCGAGTATCGCGCCGGCCGCACGCCCAACCCGGACGTCCTCTGCAATCGCGAGATCAAGTTCGGCGTGTGCCTCGAATACGCGGCCCGGCTGGGCGCGAATCGCTTCGCGACGGGCCACTACGCACGGCTCGCGCAGACTGCCGACGGACCGCAGCTGCTCAAGGCGCGCGATCCGGACAAGGACCAGAGCTATTTCCTGCATGGTGTCGACCGCCAGCACTTCGAGCGCGTGTTGTTCCCGCTCGGTGAACTGCGCAAGTCCGAAGTACGTACGCTGGCGCGGGAAGCCGGGTTGCCGGTGTTCGACAAGCCCGACAGTACCGGCATCTGTTTCATCGGCGAACGCCCGTTCCGCGAATTCCTCGCGCGCTACATCCCGACGACGCCGGGTGACATCGTCGCCGAAAGCGGCGAAGTCCTCGGGCGCCACCGGGGGCTCGCGTTCTACACCCTCGGGCAGCGCGGTGGCCTCGAGATCGGCGGGCGCGCCGGAAAGTCGGAAGATGCCTGGTACGTGGCGTCCAAGGATCTTGCGCGCAATCAGCTCGTCGCCGTGCAGGGACACGACCATCCGTTGCTCGTGAGTCGTGCGCTGTCCACGGGGCCCTGCAACTGGCTGGTGCAGCCCGCAGGGCTCGAATTTTCATCCCAGATCAAGGTTCGATACCGGCAGGCCGACCAGGAATGCCACGTGGCCCTGCGCGACGGGGGTGCAGTCGTGCGCTTCGAGCAGCCGCAACGCGCGGTGACCCCCGGACAGTTCGCGGTGTTGTACGACGGCGAACGTTGCCTGGGCGGTGGTGTCATCGAAGCCACGGAAACGCGCTGAGGCTGTAGAATACGCCGCCTTTTTTCGAGGTTAAGGAGTTGAGTGCAATGACCGGCAGTTCAAACAACCGTTCGACTTTGACCGTGGGCCAGCGCAGCTATGACTACTGGAGCTTCGCCAAGCTGCCGCAGGACAAGATCGCACGCCTGCCGTACTCGCTGAAGATCCTGCTCGAAAACCTGCTGCGCTACGAAGACGGCGTGAACGTCACGAAGGACGACATCGACGCCGTGCTCAACTGGGACGCGAAGGCCGCGCCCTCCTACGAAATCGACTTCACGCCGGCGCGGGTCATCATGCAGGACTTCACCGGCGTGCCCTGCGTGGTGGATCTCGCGGCGATGCGCGAAGCCGTGCAGAAGCTCGGCGGCAACCCGGAGCGCATCAACCCGCTGAACCCGGCCGAGCTGGTCATCGACCACTCGGTGCAGGTCGACGACTACGGCCACGCCAGCTCGCTGGCCACGAACAACAAGATCGAGTTCCAGCG
Organism: Steroidobacteraceae bacterium; assembly: GCA_035279135.1. Taxonomy (GTDB): domain Bacteria; phylum Pseudomonadota; class Gammaproteobacteria; order Steroidobacterales; family Steroidobacteraceae; genus CADEED01. The sequence continues at coordinate 8,351 of DATEII010000134.1, read as the reverse complement.
CAACGGCGAGCGTTATGCGTTCCTGCGTTGGGGCCAGACGGCGTTCAACAACTTCAAGGTGGTGCCGCCGAACACCGGCATCGTGCACCAGGTGAACCTCGAGTACCTCGGCCGCGTGGTGTTCCACAATGACACCGCCGGCGAGAACCAGGTGTATCCGGACACGGTCGTGGGCACCGATTCACACACCACGATGATCAACGGCCTCGGCGTGCTCGGCTGGGGCGTGGGCGGCATCGAGGCGGAAGCCGCGATGCTCGGCCAGCCGATTCCGCTGCTGATCCCGCAGGTCATCGGCTTCAAGATGACCGGCGCGATGAAGCCAGGCTGCACCGCGACCGATCTCGTGCTCACGGTCACCGAGATGCTGCGCAAGAAAGGCGTGGTCGACAAATTCGTCGAGTTCTTCGGCGATGGTCTCGCCAACCTGCCCTTGGCCGATCGCGCGACGATCGCCAACATGGCGCCGGAATACGGCAGCACCTGCGGCATCTTCCCGATCGACGAAGAGACGCTGCGTTACCTCGAGCTCTCGGGCCGCCCGCCCGAGCAGATCGCGCTGGTCGAGGCGTACGCCAAAGCGCAGGGCATGTGGCGCGTGAACGGCGCCAAGCCCGCCGACTATACCGACGTGCTCGAGCTGGATCTCGCCACGGTCGAGCCCAGCCTCGCAGGACCGAAGCGCCCGCAGGATCGGGTGCCGCTGTCGAAGGCGAAGACTGTCTACCAGACCGCGCTCAAGGCCATGGCCGACGAGCGCAAGAAGAAGCTGCCCGATGCCACCGGCTGCGCCGAGATCAAGCTCGACGGCCAACAGGTGGAGCTGCGCGATGGCGCCGTGATGATCGCGGCCATCACCAGCTGCACCAACACGTCCAATCCCTACGTGCTCATGGCCGCCGGCCTGCTGGCCCGCAACGCGGCCAAGCTCGGCCTCAAGGCCAAGCCCTGGGTCAAGACCAGCCTCGCGCCCGGTTCGCGCGTGGTCACGGACTACCTCACCAAGGCCGGGTTGTTAGGCCCGCTCGAATCCATCGGCTTCAACGTGGTGGGTTATGGCTGCACCACCTGCATCGGCAACTCGGGACCGCTGAAGCCCGAGATTTCCGCGGGCATCAAGGCGGGCGACATCATCGCGACCTCGGTGCTCTCGGGGAACCGCAATTTCGAAGGCCGCGTGCATCCGGAAGTGAAGATGAACTTCCTCGCGTCGCCGCCGCTGGTGGTCGCGTACGCGCTGGCGGGCACCATGAACGTGGACCTGCAGAGCGAAGTGCTCGGCACCGGCCCGGATGGGAAACCCGTCGTGCTCGCCAACATCTGGCCTTCCGACAAGGAAGTCGCCGACGCGGTGCATGCCACGCTCGACTCGAACATGTTCCGCAAGAGTTACGCCAACGTGTTCGCGGGCGACGCGAACTGGTCGTCGATCAAGGTCCCGGCCGGCAAGATCTACGCGTGGGAGGACAAGTCCACCTACGTGCGCAATCCGCCGTATTTCGATGGCATGACGATGACGCCGCGGCCGGTCACCGACATCACCGGCGCACGCGTGCTCGCGTTGCTCGGCGACTCGGTGACCACCGATCACATCTCGCCCGCCGGCGACATCTCGAAGACCAGCCCGGCTGCGAAGTACCTGGTGTCGCAGGGTGTGCAGCCCATCGACTTCAACTCCTACGGCGCGCGCCGCGGCAATCACGAAGTCATGATGCGCGGCACGTTCGCGAACATCCGGCTGCGCAACCTGCTCGCGCCGGGCACCGAAGGTGGCGTGACCATCCACGTGCCGAGCGGCGAACAGATGTCGATCTTCGACGCCGCCATGCGCTACAAGCAGGACGGCACGCCGCTCGTGATCCTGGCCGGCAAGGAATACGGCACGGGCTCGTCGCGCGACTGGGCTGCCAAGGGCACCATGTTGTTAGGCGTGCGCGCGGTCATCGCCGAGAGCTTCGAGCGCATCCACCGCTCCAACCTGATCGGCATGGGCGTGCTGCCGCTGATGTTCCCGGCCGGCAAGACCGCCGCGATGCTCGGCCTCACCGGCAACGAGGTGTTCGAGATCACCGGCCTCGACAACGCCGAGGCCAGGACCGTGAAAGTGGTGGCGACGCCACCCAAGGGTTCGCCGATCTCGTTCGAAGCGCGCGTGCGCATCGATACGCCGAAGGAGCGGGACTACTACCGTCACGGCGGCATCCTGCAGTATGTGCTCCGGCAGCTCGCCTCGAAGGCCGCCTGACCCGCTAGTCAGGGACGGGCGCCGATTCCGGCAAAGGGGAATTGGGGACTGACCCCATTTTCATCGCCGATGGCGGTCGGCCGAAGAGGCTGACGAACGCACGTCGCATGCGCTCGGGATCGCCGAATCCGCAGGCCGCGGCGACCTGCTGCACCGAACTGCCACCGCGCTCGAGCTGGGCACGCGCCGTCTCGGCACGCAGGCGCATCACGGCTCGCGCAGGACTCGTGCCGGTTTCGCGCTGGAAAGCACGCGCGAAATTCCGCGGGCTCATGCAGGTCTGGGCCGCGAGCACGTCCACGGACAGGCGGGTCCGCAGGTTGTTGCGCATGAAATCGAGCAGCGGTGCAAAGCGGCCGTCGGCGCGTTCGAGCTCGAGCAGCGTTGAGAACTGCGACTGGCCGCCCGGCCGCCGGTAGTAAACCACGAGCTGTCGCGCCACCTTGCGGGCGATGGTCTCGCCCAGGTCTTCCGAGATCAGCGCGAGCGCGAGATCGATGCCCGCGGTGATGCCCGCCGAGCTCCAGAACTTGCCGCTCTGCACGAAGATGCGGTCGGGCTCCACGCGTACGCGCGGAAACTTGCGCGCCAGGTCCGCGCAGCGCGTCCAGTGCGTGGTCGCCGCCCGCCCGTCCAGCAGCCCCGTGGCCGCCAGTAGATAGGCGCCGGAGCACACGCTGGCGACGCGGCGCGCAGCCGCGCCGCAACGCGCGACGAACTTCACCAGCCGCGCGTCCTGGCAGGCCGGACGCGAGCCCTCACCGCCCGCGATCAGCAGCGTGTCGATGCCCGCGGCGCGCGGCAAACCCCGGGCATTCATGCTGGCACCGGAGGTGCTCGGGACCGCTCCCGCGGTCCGCGCCACCACTTCGAGCTGGTAGCTGCCCGGCGAATACCGTTCGGCGATTTCGAACGCGGAGATCGGCCCGGCCGCGTCCAGCAGCTGAAAATCCGGGAACAGCAGGAATGCGATGCGTCGCTTCATGGCGGCTCTTGGCAGGAATCGAGGGGTCAATGGCATTTCTGCCATCAGGCTAGGCGCGCAGGATGACGCACGTCAACCCTCGGGAGCCCGCCATGACGCCTTCTTTCGACATCGTGTTCGCGCTGTACCCGCGCATCACCCAGCTCGACTTCACCGGACCGTTCGAGGTGCTGGCGCGGCTGCCGCATGCGCGCTGCATCCTCGCCTCGGTCGACGGCGGCGAGCTCGCGGCGGACCGCGGCATGAAGTTCGCCGGCCTCGCGCGCCTCGACGAGGTGCCGGGCTGCGACCTGCTCTGTGTGCCGGGCGGATTCGGCACCGTGGAAGCCATCGAAGACGCGCGTTATCTCGGAGCCATTCGCCGGCTTGGCCTGCAGGCCCGTTACCTGACGTCGGTGTGTACCGGCTCCCTGCTGCTGGCCGCGGCCGGGCTGCTGCGCGGCAGGCGCGCGGCCTGCCACTGGGCCTGGCGCGAGCGGCTGGCCGAGTTCGGCGTCACCCCGGATCCGGCCCGCGTGGTTCGCGACGGCAACGTGTTCACCGGTGGCGGCGTGACGGCCGGCATCGACATGGCTTTCGAAGTCATGGCCGAGGTCGCGGGTCGCGATCACGCGGAAATCGTGCAGCTGGCCATCGAATACGCACCCGCCCCGCCGTTCGAATCGGGCCGTCCCGAGCTTGCGCGCGAGCCGGTGTTGCGCGTCGCACTCGAACGCATGGATGCGATGCGTGAGCAACGCGACGCGGCCATCCGCCGCGCGGCGGCGACGGCACTCGGCATCGAGCCGGCGCGTGCCGCCGGGTAGCTAGTGCGGGCGCAGGCGGCGCCCGCGATGCGTTAGTATCGCGGCCGGATGTCCATCGCCATATTCGATCTCGACGGCACCATCACCCGTCACGACACGCTGTTCCCGCTGGTGGTGCGCTGGCTGGCGCGCCGCCCCTGGCAACTCGCACGCCTGGTGCTGGTGCTGCCGGCGACGCTGCGGTTCTTCTTCGATCATGACCGCGCCGCGCTCAAACAGTCCCTGCTGCGTGCCACGATGCGCGGCGCTCCGCGCGCCGCGCTGGCGCACTTCGCGAGCGAATTCGTGCGCGACACGATCGCAAACCGCAGTTTCCACGATGCGCTTTCGACGGTGCGGCGCCACCGCGACGCCGGCCACTACCTGGTGCTGATGTCCGCGAGCGTGGATTTCTACGTGCCGGAATTCGCACGGCAGCTCGGATTCGACCAGGTGATCTCCACCGGGGTGCGCTGGGAAGGCGACCGGCTCGACGGCACGCTGACCAGCGCGAACCGCCGTGGCGAAGAGAAGGCTCGTTGCCTGCAGGCGCTGCTCGCGCAGCGTCCCGACGAGGATACCTACGCCTACGGCAACAGTGCCTCGGACCTGCCGCACCTGCGGCTGGTCCGCCGCGGCATGCTGGTGAACGGCAGCCTGGCCGCCCGTCGCGAAGCGGCGGAGCTCGGCGTGGCCTGCGTCGATTGGACGTAAGACCTTCCGGCGCGTGACAGCGATCACATAATGCGCGCGGTAGCGCCATCATGCGGCGCAGCGTGGCCGGGGCATCTGACGTCAATCACATAGCCATTTTCACCGCGCCACTAGGATCCGGGCTGGAGTCGTCCGCAGCCTCTCAGAATGCCTATAACGCGGGGAAAACTCGGGCCAATCAACTCATGGAAGAGTGCCGCGCTGGCGGTGCTCGGCCTGCTCGCCTGCGCGATGGCGCAGGCCACTCCCCCGCTCAGCGTGCAGCGCTACAGCCTCGAGGAAGGTCTGTCGCAGCAGACCGTGTTGTCGATCACCCAGGATGCCGATGGCTTCATGTGGTTCGGCACCGAGGACGGCCTGAACCGCTTCGACGGTTATGAATTCCGCCAGCTGCGCCACGATCGCGGCGATCCGCAGTCACTGCCGAACGGCTGGGTCTCCTCGCTGGTCGCGAGCGACGACGGCTTGTGGATCGCGACCGACGGCGGCGGCGTGGTGTTCCGCAACGCCAAGACCGGGCTGCTCGAGACGCCGCCCGCGTTGCGCGACACGCCCGATCTGCAGAGCGCGCGCGCGTTGTCGCGCGACAGTCTCGGCCGCATCTGGATCGCGCTGCGCAACGAGGGCGTGGCGATCTTCGATCCGCGCACCGGCGAGTTGCAGCGCGTGCGCCATTCGCCCACGCAGCCGAACACACTGTCCGACAACGCGGTGTTCACCATCCTGCACCTGCGCAATGGCGAGAAGCTGATTGGCACCGCGACGGGTCTCGATCGACTGCCGGCCACGAATTTCGATGTCACGCGAGTGCCGCTTCCGGCCGATCTGGCGAAACCCGGGCAGCCTTTGCGCGTGCGGGCGCTCACCGAGTCCGTCGACGGCACCGTGTGGGTGGGCACCGATGGCGGCCTCGGCCGCTACGAGCCGCGCAACGATCGCTGGCGCGTGTATCGCGCGCAGGAAGGCACCACCACCTCGCTGCCGGACAACCGCATCCAGACGCTGCTGCTCGACAGCCAGGGTCGTCTCTGGGTCGGCCTGATCCAGGGTCTCGCCTGGTTCGACCCGGCGACCGAATCCTTCTCGAGTTATCGCTGGGACGCGGCCGAGCCGCGCTCACTGCCCGACGACTACGTGATTTCGCTGTTCGAGGATCGCGGTGGCTCGCTGTGGATCGGCACGAAGTCCGGCGGACTCGCCAAGTGGAACCCGCGCACCTGGTCGTTCGGCCACACGCGCGCCAGCGCCGAGGAAGGATTCACCGACCGCAACATCACCTCGTTCGCCGAGGACGTGCAGGGCCGCCTGTGGATCGGCACGTTCGGCGGCGGCATCAACGTGGTCGACCGCAGCACCTCGCACGTGACGGCGATCCGCCACGGCAACCAGCATGGCTCGCTGAGCGATGACCGCGTCATGGCACTGCTCGAAGGCAGTGACGGCTACATGTGGGCCGGCACCATGGGCGGTGGACTGAACCGCATCGATCCGCAGACCTTGCGCGCGGAAGTCTTCCAGAATGACCCGGCGGTTCCGACCACGCTCGGCGCGAGCGGCGTCGTGAGCCTGCTGGAAGTCGACAAACAACTCTGGGTCGGCACGTTCGGCGGCGGCATCTCGCGTTACGACGCCCGCACGCGGCGATTCGACAACCTGCGCGCCGGTCCCGAAGACGGCACCCACCTGTCCAATGGCCGCGCCATGGCCATGGCGCGTGACCGCAACGGTCACGTGTGGATCGGCACGGACGGCGGCGGCCTCAACGTCTGGGACATCAAGACGCGCCGTTTCTATTACTACAAGCGTGATGCCAAGCAGCGCGACTCGCTGAGCGCGGACGTGATCTATTCGATGCTCGTCGATGACGCCGGCAATGTCTGGATCGGCACGCGCGGTGGTGGTCTCGATCGCGTCGTCAATCCGGGCGCCGCCCCGGCGAACCTGCGTTTCACCAACTACTCCGAGGCGCAGGGCCTGCCCAACAATTCCGTGTACGGCCTGCGCGCCGACGGCAAGGGCGACATCTGGATCAGCACCAATTTCGGCCTGGCGCGCCTCGATCCGAAAAGCGGCGCCATCCAGCGATTCCACCGGCTGCACGGCCTGCAGGCCGAGGAATTCAACCTGGGCGCCCACTACCGGGACCGCTCCGGCAAGTTGTTCTTCGGCGGCGCCTCGGGCTTCAACTCCTTCTACCCGGAAGTGCTGGAGTTCAACGAGCGCCCGCCGCGCGTGGTGCTCACGCAATTCCTGAAGCTCAACGAACCCGGCATGGCCGGTGTGCCCGAGGAGCGCATCCAGCGCCTGTCGCTGAGCCACCAGGAGGACGTGATCACGTTCCGCTTCGCCGCGCTCGACTTCGCCGATCCACGCGCCAACCGCTATGAGTATCGACTCGACGGTTTCGACGAGAACTGGGTGCGCGCCGACGAACGACGCGCCGCGACCTACACCAACCTGCCGGGCGGCCATTACGTGTTCCGCGTGCGCGCCAGCAACAGCGACGGCGTCTGGAGCACGCAGGACCTGGCGCTGCCAATCGACGTGGCCCCGTCGCCGTGGCTCTCGCCGTGGGCCTTCGCGTGTTACGCCTTGCTCGCGGTCCTGATGCTGCTCGGCGTCTGGTACGCGCAGCAGCGCAAGATCGCACGCGCCGCCGCGTATCGACTCGAGCTCGAGCAGCAGGTCAGCGATCGCACCTACGAGCTCGGGCAACGTTATCGCGAGCTCGAAGACGCGAACCGCAAGCTCGAGATGGCGAGTTACACCGACACACTGACGGGCCTCGCGAACCGCCGCTACCTCATGCAGCACTTCCCGCGGCTGCTCGCCGAGCACAAGGGTACGCAGGGCCTGGCCATCATGATCATCGATCTCGATGCACTGAAGCCCATCAACGACCAGCACGGGCATGCGGCCGGCGACGAGCTCATCGTCGAAGTCGCGCGCACCCTGCGGCAGGCGATCCGCCCGGACGACGTGCTGGTGCGCTGGGGCGGCGACGAGTTCGTCGTGGTCGCCCATGCGCAGCATGTCGAACACGCCTGCATGCTCGCGGAGCGCATCCGCGAGCGCGTCGCCAAGATGAAGTGCACGCTGCCCAGGGGCGCCGTGGTCCGCACCAGCAGCTCGATCGGGCTCACCTGCCTGCCGTTCGTGCCAGGCCGGCCGGATGCGGTGAGCTGGGAGCATGCCATCAAGATCGCGGACCTCGCGCTCTACCGTGCCAAGCGCGGCCGCAATGCCTGGCGCGGCTGGTTCGGCACCGAGGCGGTGGCCACGTTGCAGACCTCGATGCACCAGTCGGTGATCTCCGCCGTGGAATCGAACGTCGATGGCTTGATCGCCAACGGCGTCATCATCGAACATTCATCCACGCGCGGCAGCGACGACACCGTCAATGCCCTGCGCGTATTGCGCGAAGCACGTTAAGGAAGACGCTCGAAACATGGACACTGAAATCCGCGAAGCCATTGCCAACTCGCTGCCCGACCTCGCGCTCATCGTGCGGCGCGACGGCATCATCCTCTCCTGCGTCGGCGGCCACGCGGTACGCGGCCTCAACGCCTCGGAGGAGGAGATCCCGGGCCGCAGCGTCACCACCCTGTGGCCCGAGCAGATG